>JAPPOT010000540.1 GCA_028817855.1 Myxococcales bacterium | reverse complement strand
AATGGTCGTCACCACCAGACTCCAATGGGCGTGCATGACCCTAACCTGGGCGAACCGAGCCCCGCTTCCATCAACGGGGGGTCGGGTGGGGACGCGGGGGCTCGGGGATGGACAGCAACAGAGCGGGGCTCGGGGATGGACACCTAGTGACTGTGCTCGATGACCTTGATGACCTGGGGGCGCTGGTCGGCCTCGAAGCGCTCCAGGCGCCGGTCCAGCTGGGGCGAGGGCGGCGTCAAGTGGAAGTGGCGCACGTCCGGCGCGCTCTCGTCGCCCGCGCGCTTGATGAAGGCCACGAAACGCCGCTCCAGCAGCCGCTCGCGGTAGCGCTCCATGCTCGAATAGCCCACGGCGCCCTCGCGCGACGCGAGGGTCAGCTCCTTGCCTGGCTTGCCCCTGAGCACCCGCTCCACGGCGAAGACCACGCGGTAGCTCGTGCGCCGCGAGAGGTCCACGTCCGCGCGCACGGTGCGCACGGTGCCGACCACCACCTCGTCGGACTCCGAGAGGCGTCGCTCGAGATCCTGCGACCACTCGTCGTACCAGCGCCCCTCCAGCGCGGCCGGGTCTTCCATCAGGTCCACTCCGTCATCGAAGAGCCGGGCCTGGGCTTCGGTCAGTGGAGGCAGCGGCTCCTTGCGCAGCGCCGGGTCGGACGCGCAGGCGCCGACGAGCAGCAGGGAGATGAGAGCTCCACGCATTGCGCCGCCCGGTGTGCCACAGCGGCCCGAACGGGTCAAAACGGGTGCGCTCACGCCACGCTCCCGGCCCGGCCCCACAGCGCCTGCAGGTCGGGCGAGAGCGGCGCACGCACGGTCATCGCCTCGGCGGTCTCTGGGTGCTCGAAGTGCACGGCGTGCGCGTGCAGGGCCTGACGGGGATGGCCGAGCCGCTGCTCCAACTCCGGGGTCATTCCGGTCTCGATGTACTCGAGAAACGGGGCTTCCCGGTCCGCTCCGTAGAGCTTGTCGCCCACGATCGGGTGCCCCACGCTCGCCAGGTGCACGCGCAGCTGGTGCTGCCGGCCGGTGCGCGGACTGAGCTCCACGAGGCTGCGACCACCGCGCCGCTCGCGCACGCGGTAGCGGGTGTGGGCCTCGAGGCCGTCGCGGCGTACCTCCATCATGACGTGCAGGCCCTCGCGCACCGCCGCCATCGGCGCGTCGATCTCGCCCTCGTCGGGCAGCTCACCGTGCACGATCGCCAGGTAGGTCTTGTCCACGCGGTGGGCCTCGAACGACATCTTCAGCCTGCGCTCGGCCTCGCGCGTACGCCCGCACAGCACCACCCCGCTCGTCTCCCGATCGAGCCGATGCGCGATCGCCGGGACGAACGCATCGCCGTCGCTGTAGCGCTCGCGCAGCTGGTAGCTGAGGGTGTGCTTGTGGTAGCTGGCGGTGGGATGCATCGGCAGGCCCGCGGGCTTGTCGATCGCGAGCACGGCGCCGTCGTCGAGCAGGATCCCGTAGTCGAGCGGGACCTCGGGCTCATCGAAGCTCTCGCGCACCAGAATCACGGTCTCGCCGAACTTGACGATGTCGCTGGGGCGGCGGCGGCTGCCGTCCTCGCGCACCGCGCAGGCGCGCACGATCGCCTGGGCGCGCGAGCGGGACAGGCGCGGGATGCGCCACTGGACGAAGCGATCGAGGCGGACGCCCGAGAACTCCCGGGGTACGTCGAAGGTGAGGACGACGGAGTCCTCGGCGCAGCCCGGTGGGGGCGCGACGATGGCGCGCGAGCGACGCTCCCGGCCGGCGCGCCGGCGCCTCAAGCGGCCTTGACCACCTTGCCCGAGCGGATGCAGCGGGTGCAGGCGCGCATGCGCTGGACGCGGCCGTCCTTGACGGCGCGGACCGGCTGCAGGTTGGGCTGCTGCCACTTGCGGGTCTTGATGTTCGAGTGGCTCACCTTGTGAGCCTTCTGACGCGTCTTACCGCAGAAATCGCACGCAAATGCCATGACAGCCCTCTCGATTGGGGCTGGCGGTTTAGCATCGGGGCCCCCACCTGGCAAGCCAGTGGAGCCGCTCCGGGAATAGGCCAGCCACCGGGGAAGGTCGACAACACTGAAAGATCGACAGCACCGCTACGTATCATGAATGACTTCAAGGCCGGTTGGGTGCTGCTCGCCTCGACCCTCGTCGGGGTCTCGGTCGCCGTCTTCCTGTGGCATCGCGCCCCCGCTCAGCCCCGCACGCCGCGGGTCGGGGTGCCCGAGGCGGCCCCCAGGGCGGTCCCGTGGATCGGCAGCGAGCGCGTCTGGGGCGTGGTCGAGGACGACCAGGGCACCCCGCTGGCCGGGGTCGAGCTGGTGGCGCGTCCCGTCGATGCGGTGGGGGATCTCCGTTCGGCGCGGACGCGCAGCGGTGCGGACGGGGAGTTCGAGCTTGCGGGGCTGCCTGCGGAGCCGATCCAGCTGGAGGCCAGCGCCCCCTTCCACGAGCGCGCGGTGCTCCCGGAGGTCCCGTTGCCCGCGACCGCCCCCGCGCCGCTGCGCATCGTGCTGCCGCGCACGGCTGAGCTCGCCGGCGAGGTCCTGGACCCCGGCGGCACACCCGCCCCC
The DNA here is from genome assembly GCA_028817855.1 of Myxococcales bacterium. Classification (GTDB taxonomy): domain Bacteria; phylum Myxococcota_A; class Polyangia; order Polyangiales; family JAFGIB01; genus JAOUOP01. Next base: position 39,104 of record JAPPOT010000540.1, on the reverse strand, counting down.
GGCGCCGCCGTGACCGTGGCCGGCAGCGGGCTCTGGCCGCCCCGGACGATCGAGGCCGACGGCTCGGGGCGCTTTCGGCTGAGCCCCCTTCCAGCAGGGGTGTACGAGGTCCGCGCGGGGCTGGGAGAACTCACGAGCGATCCTCAGGAAGGCATCATCGTCGAGGCAGGCCGCGAGGCCTTTGTATCGATCGCGCTCATCCCCGGGGTGAGCCTCCGCGGTCGGATACACGACGCCGAGACCGGCAAGGCCGTGCCCGGGGCGCGCATCACCATCGGCGAGGACGCCCTGACCGCCGTGCCACGGGAGCTCGAGAGCGACGCGGAGGGCCGCTTCGAGCTCGCCGGACTGCGCCCCCTGCCCCACCGTCTCTCGATCCGCGCCGACGGCTTCGTGGCGCTGGCGGGCGAACGCCGCACGCCGGGCGAGCGGGAGCTGACCTTCCCGATCCGCAGGGCGGGCGTGCTGACCGGCACGGTGGTCGACGCCCGGGGTGAGCCGATCGCCGGCGCGGAGCTCGAGGTGCTCGGCACGACGGACGTGGGCGGCGCCCTGCACATGAGCCCGGCCGCGCTGCGCTTCCAGCGCGACCTGTTCGAGACACGGCTCTTCCAGCACAGCGTGGGGCAGCCCGGCAGCGGTGCGATCGGCGCCACTGCGGATAACCTCGGCGTCACGCGCGGCGCCGTCCCCAAGATCCCACTCATCCCCGGCAGCGGCATCGCGCTGGCCGACGCGGCCAGCGGCTCCGTGGAGGAGAGCATGCTCGCCCTGCGCAGCGACGAGCGCGGCGCCTTTCGCGTCGAGGGGGTGCCACCGGGCCGCGTGCAGGTGCTCGCGCGCAGGGCCGGCTTCGCACCCGGCCGCAGCGCCGAGCATCGCCTGGGCTCTGGCGAGACCCTCACGGAGCTGCGCGTCGAGCTCTCGCGCGGCGGGCGTCTGGTGGGACGCGTGCTCGACGACCGCGGCTTCCCCGTCGAGGCGGCGCGCGTCCAGCTGCAGCTGGAGGGCGAGCCCCTCGGACGCGTCGCCCTGAGCGCACGCGACGGCCGCTTCAGCTTCGACGCCCTACGCGGCTCGGTGGTGGTCACCGCCCATCGCCACGGCAGCCCGTCGGTGCGCGAGTCGGCCGAGGTTGAGGCGGGCCAGGAGGTCGAGCTGGAGCTGGTCTTCGGGGGCGCGGCGCGCGAGCTCAGCGGGCGCGTGCTGGGCACCAGGGGCTTCCCGGTCCCCGGTGCCATCGTGCGCGTCGAGGCGCTCGACGCGCGCTCGCCCGTGTCGCGGACGACGACGAGCGGCGGCGACGGGAGCTTCGGCGTGCGCGGCCTGCCGGAGCCGCCCTACCGGGTGCGTGTCGAGCACTCCCAGTACGCACCGCTGGAGCTCGACACGCTGGCACTCGAGGACGGTGAGGTCACGCTCCAGCTCACGCCCGGCGCGCGCCTGGGCGGGGGCGTCTTCGATGGCTGGCGCGATCACCCCCTGGCGGGCGCACGCCTTGAGCTGGTCGCGGTCGACGGCGCGGGGCGACGCCGCGCGCGCAGCGACACCGAGGGTCGCTTCGAGCTGCGCAACCTGCGCCACGGGCACTACCTGCTGGTGGCGAGCCACGGCGGCTTCGTCTCGGGACGACGCGAGGTGCACGTGAGTGAGGACGTCGAGATCGAACGCCTGGACCTCACGCCGGCCGGCGGCATCAGCGGCGAAGTGGTCGATCGTTTCGGCGCGCCCGTGTTCAACGCACAGGTCGCGGTCGGCGATCCGCCCGCGTGGGACAGCCGCACGGAGTCGACGCGCACCGATCACCGCGGTCGCTTTCGGATCGCGGGGCTGACCGAGGGCGAGCATCTGGTGCACGCGCGCCACGCCCGCGCGGGTGAGAACGAGCGGGCGCTGCCGGCGCGGGTCTACACGCTTCAGGAGACGCCCGGGCTGGTGCTGCGGCTGTCCGGAGACTCCGCCAGGACGAGCGCAGGTGGCGGCGAGGGAGACGATGGGAGGGGCACCGCAGCACGCGAGGGCGTCGCCGTGCGCGTGGCGTTCCGCGCGGGCTTCGTCGTGGTGGACGAGGTGGTGGCGGGCTCGCGCGCGGGCGCGGCGGGAATGCTGCGCGGCGATCGCCTGCTGAGCATCGACGACGAGCCGGTGCACGTGGCATCGCAGGCGCGCGCGATGCTGCGCGGGCCGGCCGGGACGCGCGTCGTGGTCGACGTGCGGCGCGGTCAGCGCGTGCACCGGTTGTTGGTGACGCGCGAGCTCTTCGCCCCGCCCTGAGGGGGCTCTAGCTCGAGGGCTTGGCCGGGTAGCTGCTGTCGCGGGCCGCTTCCGGGGTGGCATCGGGGAACATCGAGGCGTGGCGGCCGGGGATGATCGAGGGGCTGCGACCGGCGGGCGCGGTGTGCGGATCGTCCACCAGCGACAGCGCGGCGCGCACGATGCCCTTGAAGGTGTCGAAGACACCCTTGCCCTCGGTCGCCACCGCCTGCACCTGGAGCACGTCCTCGGGTACGCCCAGCTCCTGCTGCAGGGTGGCGACGCCGGCAGCGGTCGGCAGGTCACGCTTGTTGTACTGAACCACCATCGGCATCTTCGCTGGATCGTCGCCCTGCATCCGCAGGTTGGTCTCCAGGTTGCGGATGCTCTCGTAGTTCTCCGACAGACGGCCGTGCTGGCTGTCGACCACCATGACGATGCCGTCCACGTGGCGCAGCACCAGCTGGCGCACGCGGTTCTGGGCGATCTGGCCGGGCACGGTGCAGAGGTGCACGCGGATCGAGTAGTCGCGGTAGGTGCCGAGCTCCACAGGCAGCAGGTCGAAGAAGAGCGTGCGCTCCGAGGCGTCGTTCAGCGCCACCAGCTTGCCGCGCAGGTCCGGCCGGGTGTGGGCGTGGATGTACTCGAGGTTGGTCGTCTTGCCGCCCAGCCCGGGACCGTAATAGACAATCTTGAAGCGCAGCTCGTTGCGCGCGTGGTCGACGTAGGGCATCTGCGGTCAGGATCCGCGAGCCGCCTGGAGGCCGCTCGCCTCGCGGCCAAAAAAGGGACTTGCCCGTCTCGGCCGGTCCCCTGTTATACATCAACAGCCCGGGCGCCCGGGCGCCAAATTTTCTGCCGTGATCTCCATGCGATCCGTCCCAACCGCCCTCGCCTTGTGGGTCCTGCTGGCCGCCTGCGCGAGCGGCCCCGAGGCGCGGGAGGACCGCCTGAGCGCGGGGTTCGCGCAGATCCAGGTCCACGAGGCACGACTGGCGGAGGCCGACGCGGCGCGCGCCCGGGCCGGCGACTGCACCGCCCGCTGCGATGCCCACCGCCAGGTCTGCACGGAGTCGGACGCACTGTGCGAGATCGCCGGCCAGCTGGAGGACGCCGACGCTCTGGCGCGCTGTGATCAGGCGCGCCCCCTGTGCCAGGCCGAGCCCACCGGCTGCGAATGTTGAGGAGCCCATGAGCAGTTGGATCGAGCAAGCAGAGCGGGCCCTGGGCGGCGGCAGTGACGACGACGTGGAGCTGGTGAAGGGGCAACCGCCTCCCGTGCTCGACGCGGTCGGCAGGCGCGCCGTGCTCTCGCCCTTCATCGCCGGCTTCATGTGGGCGGCGGTGATCCTGCGCGCCCAGATGGCGCCATCACCGATGGACGGCATGGGCGTACTGCTGCGGCTGCTGGCGCTCGCCGTGACGCTGCGCACACTGATCCTGGGCGTGGAGCTGCTCGGCCGCCTGCGCGAGACCGCGCGAGCCTCGAGCTACGGGCTCGCGCTGTGCGAGGAGGGCCTGATCCTGCGCACGCCGCGCGGCGACTTCCCGGTGCAGCGCGCCGACATCATCGCCATCCGCGAGCACGGCGACTGGGCGGATCATAGTGGGCGGCGCTGGGTCGACGTCTACGTCGTCACCCAGCCCGACAGCGGGCGCGCCTACCTGGCCATCCCTCCGTTCTTCGACCGCACGCCCGGCATCCTCGCCGAGCGCCTGATGCGCTGGCGCGGCGCGGTCGAGGCCCCAGCCGAAGGCACCGTGCGCGAGCCGGCCGACCTCGCGAGCAAGGTCTTCGACGCGGCCGCGGCCGGTGAGCGACCCGAGGGCTCGATCGTGATCGAGCACGGCAAGGCCTGGCTGCGACGCGGTCCCTACGCGACCATCCTGATGGGCATGGTCGTCCTCGAGACCTTCCTGCGCTTGCCCGAAGCCACGCGCGACCGTGTGGGTGTGATCGCGCCAGCGATGCTGGTCTTCGCGCTCGGCATCGTACCGATCGCCTGGTTCCTGATGACCCGCTACGACATCGCCCCGCGCAAGGGCATCGCGCTGGTGCTGACGCCGGCCGAGATGCTGATGCGCACGCGCGCCGGCGTGCACCGCGTGCGCTGGTCCCACGTCGAGCGGATGGAGATCACCTCACGTCGCATCTGGTCGCTCCTGCGTGGCCAACACGAGGCGCGCGCCCTCGTCATCCACCGCAAGAACGACGACTCGATCACCTACGTGGAGGCCTTCCTCGGCGCCCCCGCCGAAGTCGTCCAGGCCCTCTGCGACGGCTACCGCAAGGGCATCCTCCCGTACGAGTAGCGACTCACCCGCGCCGCCCCATCAGCACCGCCATCTCCGGGACCACGGGATCCTCTCCCGCCGCGATCCGCTGCGCGCGCTGCGCCACCAACTGCTCCGTACCCGCGTGGGTGAGGATGTAGAAGCGCTGCTCGACGATCGCGTCGTGCACTCGATCGGCGACCTCCTCGGGCGTCAGCCCGGCCTTGAGCACCTGCCCCATCATCTTCGTGGCGGCAGCGGCCGACGCCTTCTGCTCCTCCGTACGGTGTTCGTCCTCCGGGTTCTGGAGGGCGTCGGGCCGGTTGCGCCCCGACTCGTGAATGCGCGTATCGACGAAGCTGGGACAGAGCACCGATACGCCGACGGGTGAGTCGATCCCACGCAGCTCGCCGAAGAGTGTCTCCGACAGCGTGACCACACCGAACTTGCTCACGTTGTACGGCGCCACGCCCGGCATCGAGATCATCCCCGCCATCGACGCCGTGTTGACGATGTGTCCCTCGCCCTGCTCGATCAGGTGCTTGGTGAAGACCCGCAGCCCATGGATGACCCCCCAGAGGTTCGCGCCCAGGGTGAACTGCCAGTCCGCCAGCGTGAGCTCCCAGACGCGACCGCTCGCGCCGACACCGGCGTTGTTGCAGAGCACGTGCACCGCGCCGAAGCGCTCGAGGGTCTTGGCACCGAGGGCGTCCATCTGCTCGGCGTCGGACACGTCGGTCGCCACGGCCAGCACCTCGGCGCCGTCGGCCTCGAGCCCCGCCGCCGCTTCCTCCAGCGCTGCCCGCTCGATGTCCGCCACCACCAGCTTCATGCCCTCGCGCCCGAAGCGCCTGGCCATCGCGAGGCCGATGCCGCTGGCACCGCCGGTCACGACCGCGACCCTGTCCTTGAGCTCCTTCATGCACCACCGCCTTTCGCGAAACCGGCACCGTGGCATGAAGGCGCGCTGCGGAAAAGGACCGCGGTCCTGGCGCCGGTGACCGAAATCACCGCTCGGCGGAGATTGCCTGCTCCCACGGCTCTGGGGGCGGAGGAGGGACGTCGTCGCGCGCTGCCACCACCACGAAAGCCTCGACCCACACGCCACCGTCCGCCTCGAGCGGAATGGCCGCCCCCGCCCCCGCCTCAAGCGACGTCGCCAGCTCGTGTACGCCGGCGTTGAGCCAGCGCTCCTGGCCGCTGATGCGCAGCGCGCGCGACGTGCCTTCCACGTGGAGGCGCACGACGAGCTGGGCCGGTCCCTTGAGCGGCCGAATCGCAAGCGCCGCGCTCGCCCCGGGCGCGCACCCCCGCGGCTCGCAGCTCCAGCCACCGGGGCGGAGCCGCGGCTGGTCTCGCAGGATGCCACCATCGCGCCCGAGCGCACCGGCCGCGACCAGGACGCCGACGCCCTGTGGGAGCCCGCTGTCGGTGCCGAGAAAGCGCCGCACCTGCTCGAGCGCAGCCCCGCGCTGCCCGAGCGCGATCAACGCCCGGACCTGCGCCGTGCGTGCCTCGGGATAGCGCTCCTCGCGCAGGGATTCGAGCAGGCGCGCGGCGACGCCATCGAAGCCGATGCGCCCCAGAACCCGCGCGACGTGGGGCCGCAGTCGCACCTCGGGCAGCAGCTCCGCCAGCGCCGTGGCCTCCGCCGCGCCACCAACCCGCCCCAGGGCTTCGATCGCCGAAAGCCTCGCGGACTCCTCGAGGTTCGCGTCCCGGGCGGCGGCGAGCAGCTCGCCCACGCCATCGGAGCGCCCCGCATCAGCCAACGCGAGCGCTGCCCGACGCGCGAGCTCCGGGTCTGCATCGAGCAGCTCGCGCACGTGCTCGACGCCAGCAGCCTCGCCCAGGCGCAGCGCCGCCACCGCAGCTTCGGCTCGCACCTCGCTGGAGGGATCCTGCTCGCACAGCCTGGCCACCACATTGCGTGCGCTCGCGATGCGCAGCTCGCCCACGGCACGCGCCGCGGCAGCTCGAACCGGGTCGCGCTCCGATGCGAGCAGGGGCACCACCTCGGATGCCGCCGTCACGTCGCCCAGACGCGCGCGCGCCAGCGCCTGCGGCCAGCCGCCGCCACCGATCGCGAGCGCTTCGATGCGCGGTATCGAGGCGACCATGGCCGCGAGTTGCTGCTGCAGCTTCGCGCGCACCTGCGGCGCCGACTGACTCGCGTCGCGTCGCTCCCCGGGGTCGGCCACCAGATCGAAGAGGCGGCACTGACCGCCCCCCTCGTCGCAGATCAGCTTGTGCGCGCCATCGGTGATCATGCGCGACTCCGCGATCGAGGCGTAGGCGAACATGCCCTCGACCTGTGCGTCGCCCACGAGCAGCCCGGACAGGTCGTCGCCACGCATGCGCGCCTCGCGCGGAACGCCCAGGGCCGACAGCAACGTCGTGGTGAGGTCGATGGTCTCCACCGGAGCCTCGAGCACCCGCGCAGGCACCACTCCGGGCGACGACCACAAAAGCGGCACACGGATCTGCTCGTCGAAAAGCGTGGTCCCGTGGTGGTGCCCGCCGTGGTCGCCGAACTCCTCACCGTGATCCGCCGTGAGCACGACCGTTCCTTGCGGCCGCGCCGTCCGGAACAGCCGTACGAGCCGCCCGACCGCGTGATCGACGCTGGCCACCTCACCGTCGTAGCGCTCCACGGGTCGGTCGCCTCGTGCAAAGCGCGGATCGGGTTCGTAGGGCTCGTGGGGCTCGAAGAGGTGGACCCAGAGGAACAGGGGGCGACCCGGCGCCGCCGCCTCCAGGTAGGCCTCGAGCTGCTCCACCCGCTGAGGCGCCGAGGCATACATCGCCTTGACGTACTCGAAACCCAGGTGGTCCTCGCGCAGCCACGCGAAGCGCTCGGCGTCGACGAAGAAGATCGCCGGGGGATAGAAGGCCGCCGTGCGGTAGCCGTGGTCGCGCAGCAACCGGGGCAAGGTCGGATGATCGGTCGCCGCCTCGTCGAGCGCGAGCACCTCGCGCGTGAGCTTGCCCGTCATCAGGCTCGACAGGGCGTAGGAGGTGTGGGGCGTCGGCGTGTAGGCGCGCAGGAAGACCGCCGACTCACTCGCCAGCCGATCCATCTCGGGCGTGAGCCCGTCACCCCCGTAGGCGCGCAGCCGATCGGCGCGCAGGGCGTCCACACTGATCAACAACACGTCGCGGCCGCGCAGGTCGAGGGACGCTCCGCGGGCCAGCGCTGCGGCGGCCTGATCCACGGCCGGCTCACTCTCGGGTGGCGGCGCGGCGGCCGTCGCCGCCGGGATCAGCGCAAACAGCTTGCCGCTGAGCGGCGCGCACTGCTCGATCGCAAAGCGCACATTCGGGGCGCCTGCAAGCGCATGGAGCGTCGCGACCGCCGCAGCACCCGCGGCCAGCGTGACCGCTGTTCCAGTCCACGTACGCGCCCGGGCAGATAGCCGCGCCCCCGCGAGCAACGCCAGCCCGATGCCCACGCCGGCAAGCGACCAGTGAAACGCGGGATAGAGCCGGCGAAGGACGTGCATGTCGAGCGCAACCGCAAGCGCCGCGCCGGCTGCGAGCGCGAGAGCCATCCCGCCGTGCCCACGCGCCGAGCCGGTGGGCCGCCGCCGGACGGCCTCGACCAGGGCTCCTGCCGCCCAGGCGGCGGCCGCCGCCAACACCGCCACGCCGATCCAGCGGCCGGGCAGATCGCGCGCACGCCTGCCCTCGGTCAGCGCCCACAGCGCCCACCCCCCGATCGGCCACGCCAGCGCCACCACGAGCCAGCGCACGCGCGCGCCGAGCGCGCCGTGGGCGGCCGCCGCGAGCGCGCCGACGATCAGGCACACGGTCGGCAGGCCCAGGGTGGCCAGCAGCCCGTAGCGCCCAAGCTCCGTCCACGACAGGAAGAGGTCCCGGTCGGTGATGGTCACCAGGGCGACCTCGAGCGTCGCCAGCGCGAGCCCGGAAGCCAGCCAGCGCGGCCAGGCGCTCACCCGGCCTCCTCCTTGACGATCGCGCGGTCGCTCTCGGCCAGCCCCTCGAGGGCGCGGCGTGCGCCCGAGTGGACCTCCTCCTCCAGCTCGGGGTCGCGCTCGATCAGCTCCTGGGCCAGCTCGCGCGCACGGGCCAGCAGCGGTGCGTCGCGGCGCAGGTCGCCGAAGCGAAAGCCCGGCAGCCCTGACTGGCGCCGGCCAAAGAGCTCGCCGGGGCCGCGGAGCTTGAGGTCCTCTTCGGCGATCAGAAAACCATCGGCGGACTCACACATCACCTTGATGCGCTGCTGCGCTTCCTCGCCCTTGGCCTCGTGCACGAGCAGGCACGCGCTGCGCTGACCGGCACGCCCCACCCTTCCCCGCAGCTGGTGCAGCTGCGCCAGACCGAAGCGCTCGCAGTGCTCGATCAGCATGACGTTCGCGCTCGGCACGTCCACGCCGACCTCGACGATCGTAGTGCTGACGAGCAGCTTGCGCTCGCCCGACTTGAAGCGCTCCATGGCGGCCTGTTTGTCCTCGGCCGAGAGCTGTCCATGGAGCAGCCCGACCCCCCACTCGCCGAAGCGCTCCGAGAGGTCCTCGTAGGCCTCGAGCGCGCTGCGCAGACCGGTCTCCTCGTTGGGTTCGATGGTCGGGCAGACCACGTAGCCCTGGCCGCCGCTCTCCAGCCCGCGCTCGAGCTGATGGAGCGCGCGGTCCCGCTGGCCGCTCGTGTAGGCCCGAGTCACCGGAGGAACGCGCCCGGGCGGCATCTCGTCGAGCACGCTGGCGGAGAGGTCCCCGTGGAGCGCGAGCGCCAGCGTGCGCGGGATCGGCGTGGCCGTCATCACCAGGAGGTGCGGGGAGACCCCGCCGGCCTTGTCGACCAGCCTCAGACGTTGACCGACGCCGAAGCGATGCTGCTCGTCGACCACCACGAGGCGCAGGCGCGCAAACTCGACGCCCTCGGAGAGCAGCGCGTGAGTGCCCACCGCCAGGTCGATGCGGCCCTCGGCCAGCGCTTTGCGTGTCTTGCGCCGGTGCTCGGCGACGGGGGCGAGCGAGCGGAAGTGCTGCTCCGCCAGGATCTCGGTGGGTGCCATGAAGGCGACCTGCCCACCGGCTGCCACCGCCTGGGCGGCGGCCAGCAACGCGACGGCCGTCTTGCCGCTGCCGACGTCGCCCTGCAGCAGGCGCCGCATCGGGCGCTCGCCGCGCATGTCGTCCGCGATCTCGCCGGCCACCCGCGCCTGGGCCGCGGTGAGCTCGAAGCCGAGCGCGGCACGGGCGCGGTCGACCGCGGCGCCCACCGGCTCCAGCGGCTCGGCGGCGACGCCCTGCTCCTCCACGCGCCGGCGATGCAGCGCCAACTCGAGCAGGAAGAACTCCTCGAACGCCAGGCGCTCGTGATGCGCGCTGGTGAGAGTGTTCCAGCGCTCCAGCTCCTCGTCGCCGAGCTCGGCGGGCGGGTCGTGCAGCGCCGCCAGCGCCTCGCCGACGAGTGACAGCCCGTGCGCCTGTCTCTGCCACTGCGGGATCGCATCTGGAAGCCCCTTGGAGCAGGCCGCAACCGCGGCGGCAACCGCCTTGGCGAGCGCACGCGGGGGCACACCGGGCACGACCGGATAGCGCGGCCGTACGCCCGCGGCCGCCGCGCCCTGGCCCTGATCGATACGATCGGTCTGCGGGTGCGTGATCGACTTCACGCCACGGAACTCGTCCACCATGCCGGCGACGCGGAAGCGCGCGCCGGTTGCGAAGCGCGCGGTGAGGCCACGCGGGACGTTGAACCAGGTGAGCCGCAGCCGCTCGCCGCTGCCGTCGGGCGCCTCGAGCACCACCTCGGCCATACGACGGCCGCGACCGCGGGGCCCGGAGCGCGCGCTGACCACCACGCCCTCGCTCAGCTGTCGCTCGCCAATCACGAGCGCACCGATCGGCGTAACGCTGCGCTCGTCCTGGTAGCCGAGCGGAAGCAGCCATGCCAGGTCACCGACCGTGTGCAGCCCGCGCGCGCGCAGTGCCAGGCCGGCAACCCGGCCGATACCGCGAAGCGTCTCGACGGGCCGACGCGACGGATCGAGCGGCTTGGCCCGCGCATCGTCCAGCGCCTTGGCCTGGCGCCGCTCCGCGGCTGCCGCCCGGCGTGCGCGGCGCTTCTCTCCCGGTGTCGGCTCCGGCTCCTCGGGCGCCTGCTCTGCCTGCGCGGCCGCGTAGGCGGAGAGCAGGCGCATGGTGCGTGCCGCGGCGACCGCGAGCGACCGGCGCTCCTTCGCCCCTGCGATCTCAGCTGCGGCCGCGGACAGCGGCTCGGCCAGCTCCGCCTCCGGCTCCGCCAGCTCGCGCAGGCCGGCCGCCAGCGCCGCGCGCTCCTCCTCGCCGGGGAGCGTCTCCGCGAGGCACGCCCGCAGTCGCGCCGCCAGCTCGTCCGGGCTCATGCCGCGCGCTGCCGGTGACGCTCCACGGTTCGCTCCAACCAGGCGACCAAATCCCGCTCGACCTCGTCACGGTTGATCTCGTTGAGCATCTCGTGCCGACCGGCCTCGTAGATGCGGTGCGTCACATCATCGAGCCCTGCGCGACGGTAGGCCTCGACCACCTGCTCAACGCCCTTGCCGTAGCGACCGACCGGATCGTCGCTGCCCGCAAAGAGGTAGACCGGCAGCTTCGGTACGCGGCGCACGTTGGCCTCGGTGCCGATCCTGCCCAACCCCGTGAAGATGTCGATCCACCCCTGGACCGTGAAGTCGAAGCCGCAAAGGGGGTCCGCGATGTAGCGGTCGACCTGCTCCGTGTCCCGACTGAGCCAGTCGAACTCGGTGCGCCCCTCACTGCGCCTGTTGTAGTCCCCGGTGGAGAGCTTCTTGATGAGCGCGCTGCGGCCCCGGGGCCCGAGCCTCAGGCGCTCCACGCTCGCGACGCCGACCGCAAAGCGCGCCAGCGCCCAGCTGCCCTGGTTGGTGCCGCTGAGCACGACGGCGTCGGTGCTGCCGTGGCTGAAGAGGTAGTCCTGCACCATGAACGACCCCATGCTGTGGCCGAACATGACGTGGGGAAGCTCCGGAAGCTCGGCCGCGATGTGCTGCCGCAGGCAGTAGAGGTCGTCGACCACGCGCTGCCACCCACCGGAGTCGGCAAAGTAGCCCAGGTCCCCCGGCGCCATCGCCGTCTCGCCGTGGCCGCGGTGGTCATTCGCGAAGACCGTGATTCCAGCCTCCGTCAACACCTCGGCCACGCGCGCGTAGCGGCCGCTGTGCTCCGCCATCCCGTGGGCGAGCTGCACGACGGCACGCGGCTCGCCGTTCGCATCCCAGCGCCGGACGTGTAGCTCCACCGCGTCGCGACCGTTGTCCGGAACGGGCAGCCGGAAGGTGCTGGTCCTCACGCGCCTACTCCCACTCGACCGCGACCACCTCGTACAGGCGCGTCCCGCCGGGAGCGTTGACGCGCACCTCGTCACCCTCTTCCCGGTTGATGCAAGCGCGCGCCATCGGCGACGTCACCGAGATGGTGTTCTGCTTGATGTCCGCTTCCTCGGTGCCCACGATCCGCAAGCGCTTGGTCTCACCGCTGTCCGTATCCTCCAGGGTGACCCAGGCGCCGAACTTCACGCGCTCGCCGGTCATCTGGCTACGCGGGACCACCTCGGCCCTCGAGATCATGCCCTCGAGGTGCCCGATGCGCCCCTCGATGATCCCCTGCTTCTCGCGCGCAGCGTGATACTCGGCGTTCTCCTTGAGGTCGCCGTGCTCGCGCGCCACCCCGATCTCCTGCGAGATCTTCGGACGCTCGACCGTCTTGAGCTGCTTGAGCTCGTCGACCAGCGCGGCGTGCCCCTCGGGCGTCATCGGGTAGCGGTCCATAGGCCCGTATTCGTACACCCGGTCGCGGCAGGCAGCAAGATCGCCTGCTAGGCGAGGGAGGCGGCGTACTCCTGCAGCGTGAGCACGCTGAAACGATCACCGCGCTGGTTGCTCGCCTCGATCGCTCCCGCCGCGGCCTCGGACGCGGCGATGGTCGTGAAGTAGGGGCAGCCGGAGACGAGCGCCTGACGCCGAATCGAGAAGCTGTCCTTGATCGCGTCGGCATCGGAGGTCGTGTTCATCACCGCGTCGATCCGGCCCTCCTTGAGCATGTCGACGCAGTGGGGGCTGCCCTGCTTGACCTTGTTGACGTGCTCGCACGGAACCCCCGCATCCTTGAGGGCGGCGGCGGTGCCGTCGGTGGCCACGAGCTCGAAGCCCATCTTGACCAGGCGCGCGCCCACCTCGGTGGCGGTCTTCTTGTCCTCGTCGCGCACGCTGATGAAGATCCGGCCCTCGGAGGGCAGTCGCATGCCGCTGGCCAGCATCGCCTTGTCGAAGGCCTCCGCGAAGGTCGGCGCGATGCCCATCACCTCGCCGGTCGAGCGCATCTCGGGGCCGAGCAGCGTGTCGACGCCGGGGAACTTGGCGAATGGTAAGAACGACTCCTTGACATCCACGTGCTCCGGCACGATCTCCTCGGTGAAGCCGAGCTCTGCGAGCGTCGTGCCGGCCATCACCTTGGTCGCGATCTTCGCCAGCGGCTGACCGATCGCCTTGCTCACAAACGGCACCGTGCGCGAGGCGCGGGGGTTCACCTCGATCACGAAGACCTCACCGGCACACACCGCGAACTGAACGTTCATCAGGCCGCGGACGCCGAGCTCCAGCGCCAGGGCGTGGGTCGCCTGCCGAATCTCCGTCAACACGCTCTCCGGCAGCGTGTGCGCGGGCAGCACCATGGTCGAATCGCCGGAGTGTACGCCCGCCTCCTCCACGTGCTGCATCAGCCCGCCCACCACGGCGCGCTCACCGTCGGCCACGCAGTCCACGTCGACCTCGATGGCATCCTGCAGGAACTCGTCGACCAGGATGGTCGGGGTCTCGGCGTCCTCGATCGCCTCGAAGGCGACCTGCATGTAGCGGCGCAGGGACTTGGGCGAGTGCACGATCTCCATCGCTCGCCCGCCCAGCACGTAGCTCGGTCGCACGACGACCGGGAAGCCCAGCTTCTCTGCGCTCTCCATCGCCTCGTCGATGCCCTTCGCGATCAGCCCCCGGGGCCGCTTGAGCCCGAGCTTGTCGAGCAGCTCGTCGAAGCGCTCACGGTCCTCGGCGCGATCGATCGCGTCCGCGGGCGTCCCCAGGATCTGTACGCCCTGCCGCGCCAGAGGCACCGCGAGCTTGAGCGGGGTCTGACCGCCGAATTGCACGATCACAGCATCCGGCTTCTCCTCCTCCACGATGCCCATCACGTCTTCGAAGGTGAGGGGCTCGAAGTAGAGGCGGTCGCTGGTGTCGTAGTCGGTCGATACCGTCTCCGGGTTGCAGTTGACCATGATGGTCTCGATGCCCATCTCGCGCAGCGCGAAGGAGGCGTGAACGCAGCAGTAGTCGAACTCGATGCCCTGGCCGATGCGGTTGGGACCGCCACCCAGAATCATCACTTTGCGCCCCTTCTGGGGCTCGGACTCGGAGGCATCGCCCCAGGTCGAGTAGAGGTAGGGCGTGAGCGCGGCGAACTCCGCGGCGCAGCTATCGACCCGCGAGTAGACGGGGCGATGGCCGGCATCCAACCGCTGCTTGCGCACGGCGTCGGGTGTGCTGCCGAGCGAGCGTGCGATCGCGCTGTCCGAGAAGCCCATCACCTTGGACGCTTCGAGACGCGCGCCCTCGATCGTGCCGCCGTCCGCGCCCAGCGCGTCGAGCGCGCGCTCCTCAGCGATGATCTGGCAAAGCTGATCGACGAACCAGGGGTCGATGGAGGTCGCCTTGCAGACCTGCTCGGCGGTGCAGCCCACCCGCAGGGCGTCGGCGACGTAGAACATGCGGTCACCCAGCGGCGTCTCGATCACCGACAGCAGGGCCTTCTGCAGCTCCTCGCGCGGCGGCAAGGGCTGGTCATCGTCACGCCGCGGGGCGCTCCCCAGCACCGCGCCGTCCTCCCCACGCTCCAAGAGCTGCTTCGCGTAGGCCACGTAGTCGATCTTGTCGAAAAGGGACGTGAGCCCATCGCGCCCGGTCTCCAGCGAGCGCGCCGCCTTCAGCAATGACTGCTTGAAGGTGCGTCCGATCGCCATCGCCTCGCCCACGGATTTCATCTGCGTGGTCAGACGCTGGTCGGCACCCTGGAACTTCTCGAAGGCGAAGCGCGGCCACTTGGTAACGACGTAGTCGATCGAGGGCTCGAAGGCCGCGCTGGTGCCCGTCACGTCGTTGCGCAGCTCGTCGAGGCGATAGCCGACCGCCAGCTTGGCCGCGATCTTGGCGATCGGGTAGCCGGTCGCCTTGGACGCCAGCGCGCTCGAACGGGACACGCGCGGGTTCATCTCGATCACGATCACGCGCCCGTCCTTCGGGTTGACAGCGAACTGGATGTTCGAGCCCCCGGTGTCGACGCCGATCTCCGTGATGATGTCGCGCGAAGCGTCGCGCAGGCGCTGGTACTCCTTGTCGGTCAGCGTCATCGAGGGCGCGACGGTGATCGAGTCGCCCGTGTGTACGCCCATCGGGTCGAAGTTTTCGATGCTGCAGATGACCGAGAAGTTGTCCGCCACGTCGCGGATGACCTCGAGCTCGTACTCCTTCCAGCCGAGCAGGCTCTCCTCGATCAGGCACTCGTGGGTCGGGCTCTGCTTGAAGGCCCAGCGAATGGCGTGGTCGAAGCTCGGCTTGTCGTACGCGACGCCACCGCCGGAGCCGCCGAGGGTGAAGGAGGGACGGAGGATGAGCGGGAAGCCCAGCACCTCGACGGCCTCCTCGGCCTCCTCGACGGTGCGGGCCAGACGCGACTTCGCGACCGAGAGCCCGATCTTGGCCATCGCGTCGTTGAAGAGCTCGCGGTCCTCGGCCTTGCGGATGGCCTCGACGCTGGCACCGATCAACTCGATACCAAACTCCTCGAGCACGCCCGCATCCTGCAGCGCCAGCGCCAGGTTCAGGGCGGTCTGGCCGCCGAGCGTGGGCAGGATGGCGTCGGGCTTCTCGCGCTCGATGATCGAGCGCAGCACACCGACGTCGAGCGGCTCCACGTAGGTGCGGTCGGCAAACTCGGGATCGGTCATCACCGTCGCCGGGTTCGAGTTCACGAGGATGACCTCGTAGCCCTCCTGCTTCAGCGCCTTGGCGCCCTGGGTGCCGGAGTAGTCGAACTCGCAGGCCTGCCCGATGACGATCGGTCCCGACCCGATGAGCATGATCCGCTGGATGTCGTCGCGCCTGGGCATTCGGGGAGCTGCTACCAGAGGAGGACCCCCGCCGCAAGCTCAAGCCGGCCGGTCGCTCCGGCCCGCGATCGGACGCTCCCGCAGGGCCTCCATGAGCCGGCCGAGGAGGGCCTGACCAGCGGGCCCCTCCGCCTCCAGCCGGCAGCGGCGGCCGTCCGCGTCCAGGTCCAGCCGGATGGTGACCCCGTCGGGCCCCAGCTCCTGTCGAAAGCGCTCCCCCCACTCGATCACCACTACCGATTCTCGCCCGATGTGCTCGGATAGACCGAGCTCGACCAGGGTGCTGGGGTCATCCAGCCGGTAGAGGTCGGCGTGAACCAGCGGGATCCGCCCCGGCAGCTCGTGGACGAGGTCGAAGGTGGGGCTGGTGATGCGGATGTCGGTCGACACGCCCAGCCCGCGCCCGATGGCCCGCACCAGGACGGTCTTGCCCGCCCCGCGGTCCCCCGCGAGCACGAGCAGGGCCCCCGGCGCCAGGCAGGCGGCGAGGCGCCGCCCCAGCCGGCGGGTCGCGCCGCGGGAGTCCAGCCTGAGCTGCAGGGTCTGGGGCCCGTCCGCCATCGGCGGGCTTCTTAGCACGTGTGCGGTGCCGCTGCAGAAATCCTCGGGCGGAGCTTGACCACCCGCCGTCGGAGACGAAGCCTTGGGCGGTGCGCGGTGCAGCTCCCGGGGCAGCCCTGCTGACGATCCTCCTGACCACGGTGGCGACCGGGCAGGCGCAGGAACGGCCCAACTACAGGATCGATGCCGAGCTGGACGCCCACCTCGAGCGAATCGAGGGACGCGCCACAATCGAGTTCACCAACGTCAGCCCGCGCCCCCTGCGAGGGCTCGAGCTCCACCTCTATGCGAACGCCTTCGCCAACGCGAACACCACCTTCGTCCAACAGGGCGGCCTGCGCCTGCGCAAGGTGCCGCTGAGCCGTTACGGGCGCATCGAGCTCAGGACGCTCACTCTGACGAATGGGGGGCCGAGCCTGCTTGCTGGGGCCCGGGCGGGGCCGACCGAGCACGACCACACACAGCTGCACGTCCCGCTGCCCGAGCCCCTGGCCCCTGGCGCGCGGCTCCAGCTGCAGACCGAGTTCACGGTGGAGCTGCCCTCCCTCACCGCCCGCATGGGACAGACCGGCGGCTTCGCCATGATCGCCCAGTGGTTCCCCAAGCTGGCGCGCCTGGAGCCGGACGGCCGCTGGAGCCAGCACCCCTACTACGGACTGGGCGAGTTCGCAGCCGACTTTGCAGACTACGAGCTCACCCTCCGGGTCCCCGCCGGACACACGGTGGCGGCCCCGGGCGAGCGCCTGGAAGCCCGCACGGACGGCACCCGTCGGGTGGAGCGCTATCGACTCGCAAGGGCACTGGACCTGGCGTGGGCGGTCGGACGGGATCTCAAGGCCACCCGCGGCCGCAGCGGAGCGGTCGCGCTGGAGGTCTACGCACCCGCGGGACAGCAGTGGCTCGCACGCAAGCAGCTCGCCCTGCTGGCGGAGACGCTCCCGCGCCTCTCGGGCATGCTCGGTCCCTACCCTCAAGGGCGCCTGGTGCTGGTGCTGCCGCCGCCCCACGGGCGCGGTGCCGCGGGCATGGAGTACGCGGGCCTGGTCGTGGGCTGGCCCGCGACGCGACGAGGCGCGCTCGACCCGGTGAGCGGCGTCGTCCACGACGTGGTGACCTGTCACGAGCTGGCGCACCAGTGGTTCCCGATGCTGGTCGCGAGCCACGAAGCACTCGAGCCCGTGCTGGACGAAGGGCTCGCCCAGTGGCTGGGTATGCACGCTCTGCGCGATCGCTACGGCCGGCACGGGCGACTGCAGCGCCTGGTCGGCCTGCCCGTGGACCTCTTCGACGTGCAGCGTGTGCTGTGGGCGCGCAGCCGCGTGCACGCGTCCTCCCTGGAGCCCGCCTGGAGCTACAGCCTGCGCGAGCTGGGCGCGGCGGTGTACCAGCGCCCCGCGCTGCTCCTGGAGAGCATCCGCCGTAGCTGGGGCCCGCAGCGCTTCGACCGCGCGCTCGGCCGCTACGCGCGCGACAACCGCTACCGTCAGGTCACCCGGCGCGACCTGTGCCGCGCCTTCGACGCCGGCTACTGGCCGGGCTTCTGCCAACGCGTCCTGCTACCGGGCCTGCGCGGAGAACCGGTCGCGTGGACCGTGCGCGAGGTACACGGCGCATCCGGGATCGAGCGCGACCCCGACGGCCACGTGGTGCTGGACGCAACGCGCAGCGACAATCTGCAGCGCACCGACGACGACGCCCCGCAGCCCGCCTGGCGCTCGCGTCTGCTCTTCCTCGCCCAGCTCCTGCTCTCCGCGGTGGGCGCATGAGCTCCGCGCTGCAGCGGCTGCGACGCGCCGCTGCCTACGGCCTGCTCGTCCACGCCGTGCGCACGGTCGCGGCGATCGGCCTGCTATGGCCGCTGCTCGCCGCATTCGGCCGCGCGGCCCAGGAGCACTTCTTCGATGCTGCCACGACCGGGACACGCGCGACGCTCGCGCTCGAGCTGCTCCTGCAGGGGGCAGACATGCGCTGGATGGCGAGCTGGGCGGGTGCCTATGCGCTGTTGTCGCCGCTGCTGACACTGACGTGGCTCTCCGCGCTGCGCGAACCAGACCCCGGGCTCGCGGCCCTGCTCCGCGCACTGCGCCTCTATCCGCGCGGGCTGATGCTGACTCTCGGCGGCGCGGCAAGCGCAGCGCTCCTTGCGCTACCGGGCTTGTTCCTGTTGCTCGCCCAGCCCCTCACCCCGGCCGCCCTGCAGGAGCCGCTCGCCTGGATCGCCCTGGCGCTCGCCATCCTCGGGGCACTGTGCGCGCTTGCCACCGTCGACCTGATACGCGCGGCGCTGGTCGAGCTCGCGCGCCTGCGACCCGCCGTCACGAGCGCGATGCGCAACCTGGCGCCGCGCTTCTTCGCCCACCGCGTCGCGCTGCTCTGCCTCTCGCTGTCGATCGCCGTCGCCGGCGAGCTCGGCGCACGCGCCTTGCCCTCACTGGCCTGGGCCCTGCCGGCGCAACAGTGCGCGGCCCTCGCCCACACGGCGGTCGGTGGGCTCTGGCTCGCGCTCACGCTCGAGTGGCTGGGCCCGCGGCGACCGCGGCTGCTCAGCCGACCTTGATCTGGATGCCGAGCGCCTCACGCAGCCGGAAGTAGCCCTCCGACACGCTGAAGAGCACCAGCTCCTCCACCTTGTCCTTGGGCGTGAGGTCGATGGCACCCATCGGCGGCTCGGCTTGAATCATGCGCGATGCGATGTCCAGGCTGTTGCAGAGCAGGAAGCCGGCACGACAGCCGGTCAGCTCCACGACCTTCATCCACTGCTTCACGTCCGCACGCGCACCGCCCTCGACGAAGCGCTTGCCAATGCTGTTGAGCAGCTCCACGTCCGCGGGCTGCATGTTGCCGCGGATCTGCTTGGCCCACTGGGCCACGTTCGGGTCCTCGATGCCGACGCCCGAGATCTGCATGCCCGCCGCCAGGACCAGCTTCAGCTCGTCCTTCGTCTGGAACATGGTCCGGATGTAGTGCTCACCGCGGTAGTACGCGAGGTGCTTGCCCACGAGGAAGATGACCTCGAGCGGGTTGACCCCCGACAGCAGCGCGCTGCCGCACACCGAAGCGGGCGGTAGTGTCGTCGCGTACGCGAGCCCGCCCTGGCGGTCCGGGCACACGAAGAGGCGCGGCGTCAGTGGCAAGCTGAGCACCTGCGTCGCGAAGCCGAAGGTG
The DNA here is from genome assembly GCA_028817855.1 of Myxococcales bacterium. Lineage (GTDB taxonomy): Bacteria > Myxococcota_A > Polyangia > Polyangiales > JAFGIB01 > JAOUOP01. Next base: position 19,667 of record JAPPOT010000540.1, on the reverse strand, counting down.
CGCGCGAAGGCCACCGTCGTGTTCATGACGTCCGGAATCAGGTCCTTCTTGCGCAGCTGCCAGGTCTTGTCCGCCTGGGCCTTGATGCGCAACACCGCCGGCGTCATCGCCTCGAAGAGCTTGCCGACCAGGAAGGCCTCCTCCGGGTGGAAGAGCTCCTTGACCCACTGTTCGTTGGTGAGCCGGGAGGTCGGGCGAATCGGCCCCTCGGGCTTGTACTGCTCGTAGAACTGCTTCTGCTCCCCATCCGCCTTCTTGAGGAAGTTGAGCGTCGCCGCCACGCACCAGGCCTTGTCGTACTGGTGCGCGCCGAAATACAGCTTGTAGAGCTGCCGGTAGGAGTCCACGCGGTATGGATCGTCGCGCAGCAGGATCTGGTGCTCGGCCACCGCGTCGTCGATACGGTTGGGCGTGAGCGCGTAGATCTCCGCCAGGATGACGTGCTCCTGCATGTTGTCGGGCTGCAGGCGCGAGGCCATGGCGAAGGCCTCGGCGCCGCTCTCGAAGTTCTGCAGACGATCGCGATAGATCACGCCCAGGGCGTGCCAGAGGTTGAACTCGAGCGAGGGATCGCCCTGCCCGGTCACGCGGTGAAGCATCTTGCGGAAAGCGCGCTCCAGCCCCTTCCAATCCTTCTTCTGCGTGAGGATCTTGTTGATCGCCTCAAACGCCTTGAGCATGCCGCCCGGATCCAGGTCGAGCGCCTGGTTGAAGCGCTCCAGGGCCCCGTCCGGGTCCTTCAGCTCATCGCGTAGGATGACGCCGACCGTATTGGCGTACTTGGCCTTGGCCTCGCCGCGCTCCTCCAGATCCGAGATGCGGTCGATGATCTCGATCGCCTGCTCCCACTGTGACGTCTTGCTGTAGAGCTGCAGCAGCTTGTGCAGCATCACGTGATCGTTCGGCCGCAGAATCGAGGCCTCGGCGTAGGCGTCGATCGCCATCGCGGGGTTCTCGAGCTCCTGCTGCCAGTGGCCACCGATCTGGTCATAGAGCGCGAAGCGCTCATCGTCGGTCTCGGCCGCCTCGAGCAGCCGCTTCTTGAAGTGGATGACCTGCTCGAAGTCCTTCTGCTGGAGCTGGACATCGATCATCGCGGTCAGCGTCGCCGGGTGGAGGTCATCCTCCTCGAGCGCCTTCTCGAACATGTTCAGCGCCTTGCGGATTTCGCCCTGCTCGCGCTTGATCAGACCGAGGTGGTAGAGCGTATCCGTCACTTCCGCGGTGCCGAGCTCGTCGCGGTGGTGTACCAGCAGCATCTGGTAGAACTTGTGGGCGTCCTCCCAGGCCTGCGTGCGGAAGTGGGCACCCGCCAGGCCCATGAGCGCCTGCAGATCCTGACTGTCGAGGCCGAAGGCTTCGTCGTAGGCCCGCACGGCCGTGGCGTCGTCCTTCAGCCGATCGGCCACCTGGCCGTACAGGAACCAGAAGCGCTGCCGGTCGGAGGTCTCCGCCACGTCGGCGCTGTGCACCAGCATCTTGAGTAGCGGCTCCGCCTCCTGCCAGCGCTCGCCCCGCACGTATTCGTGCACCAGCGGCGTGGCCGCGCCGACGCTGTCGGCGTCGAGCTCAATGGCGTCCTCGTAGACCTCGACCGCCCGCTCGTGCTCGTCGAGCTTGTCGTCATAGATCGCGCCCAGCTCGACCCGGAACTGGGCGCCCTGGCGCGCCGGGGCGTCGACCTCGGTCGCCTGCTCCAGTACACGCGCGGCAGCCTGCCAGTCGGCCTCCTCCACGTGGATGTCGCGCATCGCCTCGAGCGAAAGTAGGTGCTTGTCGTCAATGTCGATCGCGCGCTGGAAATGCTCGACCGCGGCGACTCGATCGCCGAGCTCGGTGTCGTAGAGCTTGCCCATGCGGAAGTACAGCCCCACCCGCTCCGAGTCCTCCTCGAGCAAGCCCGAGAGCTTCTCCATCGCGTCCAGCGCCATGCTCTGCTCACCCCGCGCCTCGTAGAGCTGCGCGAGCGAGTCCAGGGCACCACGGTGGTCCTCCTCGATCGCCGTGACATTGATGAACGCCTCGACCGCGCGATCGGTGTCCTTGAGCTCGTCACGGTAGACCGCACCGACCTGACTGTAGAGCTCGATCTTCTCGGTCCGGTCCGGCGTGGCATCAATGTGCCGCTCGAAGGTCTGGATCAACTCGTCCCAGCGCTGCAGTTGCCGATAGAGGCGCGCCAGGCCCTGTAGCGCTGCGGTGTGGGTCGGCTCCAGATCGACGACCTGCTCGAGCCGCTCGGCAGCCTTGTCGTGCTTGAGGAACTCCTCCTCGTACATCGCGGCCATGCGCGTGAGCAGCGCGATCTGCTCGCGCTCCGCGCTGACCAGCCCTAGCTGCCTTTCCAGTACGTCGAGCAGCTCCTGCCACAGCTCCTGGTGCGCGTAGAGCCGCTCAAGGCCCTTGAGCGCCTGCAGGTTCTCCGGCTGCTCCTCGAGGACTGCGCGGTACTGCTGCACGGCCTGAGCCTTGTCGCTGACGCGATCCTCGTAAGCCTCGGCCAGCTCGAGCTTCGCAGCCAGCTTCTGCTCCGGCTCCTCGATCGCCTCGATCTTCTTCTTGAGGACATCGATCAGGTCGAGCCACTCGGAACGCGCACGGTAGATGCGCTCGAGAGCCTTGAGCGCACCCACGTGCATCGGCACGGCGTCGAGCGCCTCGCGGTAGTGCTTGATGGCGTGCTCGGCCGAGCTGAACTGCTCCTCCTGGAGCTCGCCCAGCAACACGAAGACGTCGGCCTTCTCGGCCGGATCCTCGGTCATCTCCGAGATCTTGTTGAGCGCCTGGGAGTAGACCTGCCACTGCTGGGTCTGGCGGTAGAGCTCTGCCATCTGCTTCATCGCCGCCAGATTCAGCGGATCGATCGCGAGCACCTGCTGCAGGTACGGGATCGCGTAGTCCGGGTGCCCCTCGCGCGCATACCAGCGCGCGCACTTCAGGCAGATCGCGTTGCGCGTCGCCTGGTCCTCCTCGGGCACCTCGGCCAGGCACTGGTTCGCCGTCGTCAACAGCTCACTCCAGCGCTGGGTCAGCCCCGTGATGCGCTCCAGCTCGCGCGCCGACTCCTCGTTGGTAAAGTCCTCGGTCCATGCCAGCTGCAGGGCCTCGAAGGCCTCGTTCTTGTCGTCGAGGTCCTTTTCGTTGACTAGTGCGACCTTGCGCAGCAGGTCCACCCGCTCGTCGACGGCGTCGGTGGACTCCACGCGTGCGACGTAGAGCCCAATCAGCTCGTCGAAGCTCTCCTGCTGCCGGTAGAGCTGCTCGAGCTGACCGAAGGCGAAGTCGTGGAGCGCATCGACCGCCAGGATCCGCGTGAAGGGCTCGATCGCGCGCTCGGGCGCCTCCAGCTTCTCCTCCCACATGCTGGCGACGTCGAGCAGCACCTGGATCTGCTGCTGCGGATCCTCGAGCGCGTCCGCCCGGCGCCCCTTGATCTCAATGCACTCCTCCCACTGCTCCTCGGCGGTGTGGATGCGCTCGAGCGCGTCCATCGCGGAGAAGTTGCGCGGGTTGAGCTCGAGGGCTTTGCCATAGCTCTCGACCGCGTCGACCGAGGCCTGCATCTTCTCCTCGTAGATCGAGCCAAGCTGCATGTAGACGTTCTCGATCGCGCCGTCGTCCAGCGTCGCAGCGCCCACGTCGATCACGCGATGGAGGGTATCGACCAGATCGTCGTAGGACTCGTTGTTGCGATGGATCTCGGCCATCGCGAACAGCGCCGGGGTGTAGCCAGGGTCGATGTCGAGCGCCCGCTCCCAGCTCTCGAGCGCGTTTCGGTCGCGCTCGAGCTTCTCGTACCAGATGCGGCCGAGGTCGGCGTAGAGCTTGAGTCGTATGTCGTCGTCGTCACTGACGGCGACTTCGCGCTCTAGCACATCGACAAGATCGGCCCAGTTCTCCTGGATCGCGTAGATGTTCCCCAGCGCGTTGAGGGCCTCCGGGTCCTCCCCGAGCAGGTCGAGCACGCGCTTGAGCAGCTCGGTCGCGCGCCCCAGGTCCTCGAGCTTGGTCCAGGCGACAACCGCCATCTTGCCGAGGATCTCCGCCTGGGCGGAGTCCCCGACCACGACCTCGATCTCCTTCTCGTAGACCGTGAAAAGCTTCTCCCAGTCCTGCGTCACCGTGTAGACGTTGGACAGGGCGCGGATCGTCTCCTCGTGCTCGGGCTCCTCCTCGAGGATCTTGGAGAATACCTCGATCGCCTCGTCGATGTTGCGGACGTCGTTGTAGAGGACGTTGCCGAGCCTGTGCATCAGGTCGATCTTGTCCATGCTATCGTCCGCCGCGGCCACGCGCTTGCGCAAGACCTCGGCCAGGGCGTTGCCCGCACCGTGCTCGCTGTAGATGCGGTCGAGCGCATCGAGCACATCGTCGTCCTTGTCGTCCAGGGCGACGACGTAGCGGTAGGCCTCCTCGGCCCGGCCCACGTCGCCCAGCTCCTCCTCGTAGACGCGCGCCAGCCGCTTGCCGGTCTCGACCCGGCCTGCGGTCTCACCGCCGCCCTCAAGAATCTGGGCGTAGGTGCTCGCCAGCACCACCCAGCCCTGGGTCATGTCCGCCAGGCGCTCCACCTCCAGCGTCGAGTGATCGTGCAGCGGGTCCTCCATCAGCGCCCGCTGCATCCAGGTGAAGGACAGCGCCATGTCACCCATGCGCGTCTCGGCGATCTCCGAGATGCGATGCATGGCGATGATGCGTTCGGCCGAATCTTCCTCGGACCCGAGCAGTGCCTCCTGGACGCCGGTCAGCTTGTCCCAGGCGTCCTGCATCCGGTAGAGCGGCTCCAGGACCTCACCGATGGCACGCTGCTCGTAGCCGTAGGCGAAGAGCCCCTCGAGCGCGCCCAGCGCCTGCTCGTGATCTGGCGCCGCGGCCAGGATCTCGCGGTACTGCTCGACCGCCTCCTCCACGTTGCCGAGGCGCGTCTGGTGCAACACGCCCAGCCGGTACTGGAGGTTGAGCACGTCGTCGGGGCTGCGCCCCACCTCGGCCTCGCGCTCGGGCACCCGGGCGAGATCCTCCCAGCGCTCGGAGGCCTCGTAGAGGCGGTCCAGCGCCTCCAGGGTCTCCAGGTGCGTGGGATCGGCCTCGAAGACGATCTCGTAGCGCGCGATGGCAGACGGCACGCTGCCTATCTGCACCTCGCAGAGCTTGGCGAGGCGCAGCGCCAGGTCGATGGCGTCCTCGGGCGCCTCCTCGCGTTGACGCGCGATCTCCTTGTCGTAGAGCTCCACCAGCTGCGCCCACGCGCTCAGCCGGTCGGCGAAGCCCTCCAGGGCGTCGAGCGTCTTCGGGTTCTGGTTGTCGTGGGGCAGCGCGCGCGCGTAGGCGTCGAACGCATCGCGAGGTTGGTCGAGGTGCAGCTCGTGCAGCTCCGCGATCTGGTGCAAGAGCTCGACCTGGCGGATCGGGTCTTCCTCGTTGCTGACCAGCACCTCGAGCACGCGCACCAGGCGCGCGGACTCGGCCGAGGCGCGATAGATCGGCTCGAGCACTTCCGCGGCCTGCACGGCCTCCTTGTCTCCCGTGATCATGCGCTCCAGCGCCGTCTGCGACTGGGCGTGGTCCGGCATCAGGTCGAGGATGTCGCGGTAGACCTCCACCGCGCGATAGGCGTCGCCCAGGTGCTGCTCGAAGAGCTCTCCGATGCGATAGCGATAGGAGATCGCCTCGGTCGGATCGGGCGCCAGGTCGGCCTCGCGCTCGAGGATCGACATCAGCTCTTCCCAGTTCTCGGCCTGCTGGTACAGCACGTCGAGCCGGCCGATGGCCGTGAAGTCGTCGGGGTCGATCTCGAGGATGCGCTGGTAGACGTCGATCGCCTTTTCGGTCTGCTGGAGTTCGCGCTCGTAGACCGCGCCCACCTCCGCCAGCAACGCCTTCTTCTCGTCGGGGTCGTCGACGATGTCGGCCTTGCGCGTGTAGACCTCGAGCAACTGCTCCCAGCGCTGCAGCTTGAGGTAGAGCCCGATCAGCTTGTCGAGCGCCTCCCGATCATCCGGCTCGGCCTCGAGCGCCTTCTGGTAGACGCCGACCGCCTGCTCGGCTTGCTCCAGCACGTCCTCGTAGAGAGAGCCGGCACGGAAGAAGTACTGGCGCTGCTCGTCCGGCGAGTCGAGCATGCCCGCCTTGGCCAGACAGATGGCCGCGAGCTGCTCGTATTGATCGGACTGCTGGTAGAGCCGCTCGAGCGCAGTCGCGGCGTCCAGATTCTCCTCGTCCAGCTCCAACGCGCGCGCGTAGTGGCCGATGGCCGCATTGCCGTCCGCCAGCTGGTTCTCGCGGATCTCCGCGACACGCATCAGCAGCGGCACGGCCAGGGCCGGGTCCTCGGTCGACTGCAGCTGCAGCTCGTAGACCTGGGCCAGGGGATCCCAGCCGTTGGTGGTCGCGGCGATGCGCTCGAGCTGCTCCTGCGTATTGGGGTTGCCCGCGTCCTCGGCGAGCGCGCGCGCGTGGCAGCGGAAGGCGTTGCTCAGATCCTCGAGCTGCTCCTCGTAGAGCTCGGCCATGCGACCCAGCAGATCGACGCGCGTGTCGGGATCCTCGGCGCGCTGCACCTGGATCTCGTGGATCCCGATCAGCTTCTGGATCTCGCCCGCATCGCGGTAGAGCGGCTCCAGGATCTCGGCCACCGCCAGCTGGTGCTCCGGCTGCTGCGCGAGGCGCTCGAGCGCCGAGAGCGCGTTGTCGTTGCTCGGATCGCGATCGAGCACCTCACGATGGATCTCGATCGCCGCGTCCGCCGAGCCCATCCGGCCCTCGCGGATCTCGGCCAGGCGCAGCATCAGCTCGAGTCGCGACTGCTCGTCCTCGGCAAGCGAGAGCTGGCGGTTCACGTTCTCCGCCAGCTCCTCCCACTGCTCCTGTCGCTCGTAGAGCCCCGAAAGGGCGGCCAGCGCCTGCGCGCTCGCGGGATCGATCTCGAGGATCTCCTTGTAGACGCCGATCGCCTCTGCCGGCTCGTCCAGCATCTGATCGTGAATCGCGGCCATCTGGGCGAGCACCTGCTCCTGCTCGCCAGGGTCGGTCGTGTTGTTCGCGCGACGCCGCATCACGAGCAGCAGGTCGCGCCAGCGCTCACTGCTACGGTAGAGGGACTCGAGCGCGCCGAGCACCTCCATGTCGCCCTCGTCCAGCTCGAGCGCCTGCATGTAGGCGGTCACGGCTCCATCCACGTCGCCCAGCTGGGTGACGCGCAGCTCCGCGGCCTTCACCCAGAGCTGCCTCGCGAGGAACGGGTCCTCGTTGGCCGCGGCCAGGTCGGTCAGCTGCTCGACCATCTCGGTGAGCTTGCTGACTGCCGCCGCGAGCCCTTCGAGGCGCGCGATGATGCCGGGATTGTCGGGGGCTTCCTTGAGCGCACGACAGTAGACCGTGAAAGCGGTCTCCTGATCGCCGAGCTGGTCGGCATGCAGCTCGCCGATCTTGGTGATCGTGTCGACCCGCTGCTCGGGGTCCTCGAGCGATCCCACCGAGACCTCGAGCGCGTGGATCAGCTTGGACCACTCACCGCGAGCCTCGTAGACCGGCTCCAGGATGCCCGCGGCCTGCGCACCCAGCTCCCCGTCCGCGAGCATTCCCTCGAGCGCGGCCATCGCGCCCTCGTGCTCCGGCATCAGCATCAGGACCTCGCGATAGAGATCGAGCCCGCGGGATCGGTCGCCCAGATGCTGGATCTGCGTGATGCCGAGGCGGAACTTCAGTGCCGCGAGCTCCTCGTCACTGTCCGGCCCGAGGTCGATGCGATGCTCGAGGGTCTGGGCCATGTCGTCCCAGCGTTCGTTCTCCTCGTAGAGTTGTTCGAGTGCCCGGTAGGCCTCGACCTCCTCCTCGCCAAACTCGATCGGAATGTTGCGATAGGCATCGATCGCCTGATCGGCGTCGCCCAGCTCCACCTGGTAGATGCGCGCGATGTCGTAGGCCAGCCTCTTGCGGACCTCCGGGTCCCCTTCGAGCTCGGAGCGCCGCTGCAGCACGCCGAGCAGCTCGAGATGATCGCCCGTCTGACGGTAGAGCTCGTCGAGCGCGGCGATCGCGGCCTCGTCATCGACCCGGTCCGAGTACACCGCCTTGAACTGGGCGATCGCCTCTTCGATCTTGCCCGCCTCGCGCAGCACACGCCCGTAGTAGAGCCGCAGGTCATTGGCATCGTCGGGATGGGAGGCATCCTCGATCGCCGCACCATAGGCCTCGAAGAGCCGATCCCAGTCCTTGACCTTGGCAGCGAGGCGCTCCAGGTCCTCGCGCAGCAGCTCCTGCGACGGATCCGCCGAGAAGGCCTCGAGAAAGCGATCGAACGCCTGCGCGGGGTTACGCAGCTTCTCTTCGTAGAGCAAGGCCGCCTCACGCAAGAGCACGACGCGCTCGTCGGGGTCCTCGATGTGCTTGAGCCGCACCTCGTAGACGTTCACGAGCTTCTTGGCATCGCCGGCTCCCTCGTAGATCGGCGTCAGCGCCTCGGCGGCCTCCAGGTTGCCCTCGTCGAGGCCGAGCACCTTTTCGTAGGCGCGGGCCGCGCGGTCGGGCTTGCCCTGCTTGTCCTGCCACAGGCGCGCCACGCGGAAGAGCAAGACGATGCGCTCATCGAGCTCCGCGTCCTTCGAGTCGGCCGCGCGCTCGAGCGTTCGGATCAGCTCGTCGTACTTCTCGGTCGCGGCGTAGAACGCCTCCAGGTCATCCCAAGCTCGCGCTGCCACGAAGCGCTTCTTGAGCTGCTCCTGGGCGCGGCGATCATTGGGGTCGAGCTCCAGCAGACGCTTGAAGGCGTCGATCGCGCCCTCGTCGTTGCTCAGCTTGTCAGCGTAGATCATGCCGAGCTTCTGCAGCAGCTGCACCTGCTCGCCGCCGGCTTCCATCTGCCGGCTCTTCTTCTCGAGTACCTCGGCCAGGGGCTCCCACTCGCGCGCGCGCTCGTACAGGTTGGCGAGCGCTCCGATCGCCTCGGCATTGTCCGCGTCCGTCGCGAGCACGTCCTGCCAGAGCTCGATGCAGATGGCGGGCTTGCGCAGCTTCTCAGTCGCGAGCTGCGCGATCTCGACGCGACGCATCGGCTGGTCGACCTCGTCGAGCATGTCGCACTCGAGCTTCATGATCCCGACCAGGCGTTCCCAGTCCCTGCGCTTCTCGTACATCTCGCGCAGACGCTCGATCGCCTCCAGGTTGCTTGCGTCGAGATCGAGCACTCGCCGGAAGCACTTGATCGCCTCGGCCTGGTTCGAGGAGCGCTCGACGTACATCCGACCGGCCTCGGCGAAGAGCTCCACCTTCTGGACCGGGTCCTGCAACAGCTCGGCCTTGGCCACCGTCGTCTTGATGACGTCGGACCAGCGTTTCTGGGACTGGAACTTCTCGAGGGCCGCGTCGAGCTCGGCGAGCTTCGCCTGCTCTTCTTCGGTCAGCTCACGCGGCTCGTCCGCCGCTTCCCCGCCCCCGTTCTCGCCGTCACTCTCTTCGGCCGATTGTTCAACTTCTTCTTCGGACTCACTGGTAACGGGAATGTCGTTGTCCGACACCGAAGCCTCCTGGGATGCCCGTCAGGCGTCCACCATAACTACCGAGTCTCTGCCGCAGTTGGGCGATAATTGTACATCCTCTAACACGACACGACGCCGGACGCGTAGATCGCGCCCGGCGTTCGCTGCAAATACTACACTGTCGAGCTGTAGCTCGGCGCTCAGAAGCCCTCCGCCATCTCCGCGAGCTTGTCGCGCGCGGCCTTCACGTAGTGGGCAGGCGCCTCCGCACCGGCGACGTCGACGAACTTGCGAAGGAACCTCTTGGCCTCTTCCTTGTTGCCCTGCTGGTGGTAGGTCCAGCCGAGCGAGAAGAGCGCGTCGCGCATACCGGGCACGACCTTGAGCGCGGCGCGGAACTCGGAAACCGCAGCGTCGTACTTCTTCTGCTGCTGGTAGACCGTGCCGAGCAAGTGGTGCGCCTGCGCCTCTTCCTCGGTGCCGGCGAGAGCGACCTTCATCGCCTCCTGCAGCACCTGAACCGACTGCTCGAGGTAGCCGAGGTCGGCATAGAGACGACCCAGCGCACTGTAGGCTTCGAGGAAACGCGGCCCATGCTCGATCGCCTGTGTGTAGTGCTTGAGCGCGCTCTGCTGATCGTCGAGCTGCTCGTCGACCTGCGCGAGCTTGTAGTAGGCCTTGAACAGACCCGGCTCGAGCTCGATCGCCTTCTCGAAGGCGCTCTTGGCTGCGCTCCAGTCCTGCAGCTCGATCAACACGGTGCCCAGCTTCTCGTGGTAGCCGGCGGCGTTCGGGTTGACCGCGATGCCCTTCTGCAGATCGTCCCGCGCGCGGTCGTACTTGCGCATCTCCATATGAACGATGGCCAGGTTCCAGAAGACCTGATCGTTCTGCGGGTCGATGGCCGCCGCCTGCTCGAGCGACTTCGTCGCATCGACGTAGCGCTTCTGCATCGCCGCGACGACGCCTTCGTTCATCTTGTTCATGGACTCGACGCGAGCACGCGAGCAATTGCCCGCCATCGATACGAGCACCGTGAACACCGCGACCAGGATCAAATGGGACCGCTTCATCTTCGATCTCCTTCCGGAGCTAGTCGGCCTGCATAGTACGAGACCGAGGGGGACCAACTCAACTGCAAACTGTCGAATTTGCAGACTGAATTGGCCGTCACCAGGGGAACGCCGGGGGGCTGTCTGCGGGCCCCCTCAAAACCAGAAAAGCCAAGTCCAGAAAGCGCTGCGGGCGGACACCCGAAGGAGCCCGCCCGCAACAATGCTCAGGCGTTCAAGCCTGCTCTACCCTCCGGTCTGCTGGAGCACGAAGGGATAGGTCACGACCACGATGCCGCCGCCCTCTGGAGAGGGGAAGGTCCAGCGCCGCACCGCCTTGGCGATGCACTGCTCGACCTTGGCGTTGCCCATCGTGGACTTGGCGACGGCCGCGGTCTGGACCGCACCGGTGGGCGAGATGATGAACTTGATGGCGACACGGCCCTGCAGATCCGGACGCGAGTTCAACTCCTGCTCGTAGCAGAAACGCACCTCGTTGATGTGACGGCGAATGATGCGGCGGATGACCTCCTTGGAGAGGCTGCCGCGAACGTCCGCCTTGCCGGTGCGGATGCGCGGGACCTTGGCGCTGCGGCCGCGGAAGCCACCCGCGCCGCGCCCGTAACCGGAGCCCGTACCGCCGCCGGCGCCATGGCCGATGGTGCCGATGTTGCCCAGGCCGATGGTGCCCTCACCGGTACCACCGCCACCGCGACCGGTGCCGCGCAGACCGAGGCCGCCGAAACCGAAGTTCGAGCCGATCTGGTCCCCCATCAGGGCGCCCAGGGCGCTCATGGGATCGTTGCCGAGCGCGGTGTCTGCGCCGTAGGGCGATGTGGGAGAGTTCCACGCACCCACGCTGGCCTTCAGGATGCCGATGATGCCGGCGTTGGCCGCCATCTCCTTGGCCTCCTCGCGGGCCATGTGTGGGTCTTCGTTATCCTCAGGACCTTCGATCCCGAACTTGTTTCGGGTCTTCTTCTCGTCCTTCTTGCCCATCTTGCCTTCTTCGTCCTTGTGACGCTTACCCTTGCCGCCCTCCTCGTCGTCCATCTTGGAGTCGTCGAGCCACTCGGGCGTCTCCTCCTCGACGGTCTCGGGCGGCTCGATCAGGTACTTCACCAGGCGCGAGTCGGCGTTGAGCAAGTCCAGCGACAGCGACGCTGAACGCGGGGGAAGGAAGTAGAAGAGCAGCAACATGCCCACGTGGAAGGCCATCGACGCAGCCGTCCAGATGTACTCCTTCCAGTTCATGTAGGGGTTGCCGCCGATGCCCACGCGGCGCGCGGCCGCCATCGGCTTCACGATGAAGGTGAAGCCCCGGTGCATCACACGGGCGGTTGCACCCGCCGGCAGCGGGTACTGCTGGGCGCCCGCTAGCGCGGACGATGCCTGCAGCTGCCCCTGGGCCGCGAGCTCCTCGAAGGTGACCAGCTGATCGCCGATCTGCACATCGCCCGTCGCGCCCTGCGGCACCACGACCGCGACGCTGGCCCCCGACTCCACCGTGATGGGCAGGCTGTCGGTGCCGAGGCTCTCGCTTCCGATGAGGAAGTCCGTGGTCTGGTTGCCCTTGGCGTCGGTCGCCTCACCCACGGTAAAGGTACGAGGCGGCGAGCAATGCTCGACGTGCAGGATGCTGAGCTCACCCCACATCACGACGACCTCGACCGCACTCTCGGCCGAGTCCACGTCGCCAGGGTTCACGGGAGGTGTCATCGGCACCAGCGCGTAGGTCGATGCCTCGCCGTAGTCGCCATAGGCCTCAGCCGCCAACCCATCACCCACCGGCGGAGCCGGCTGTTGCACGGGCGCGGCCGCAGCGGCCTGCTGCTGGCCGAAGGGGTTGGGAACCGGCGCGGCGGCCGCGCCGGCCGCCGCGGCGACCGGAGGCTGCGAGACGGGCGCGGGCGCAGGAGCCGGCGCGGCAGGCTGCGCGAACGGATTCGGGACGTCTGCTGCCGCCTGGGGAGCCGGCTCTGGCTGCGGCTCCGGCGCCGCCGCGGCGGCTGCCACGGGCTCCGCAGCCTCGGCACCGATGTCCACCTGGGCAATCGTGTTGCCGAACTGGATCTGATCCCCAGGCTCGAGCTTGGTCTTGTTGACCTTCTGACCGTTGACGATGGTTCCGGACGCCGAGCCGAGGTCGATGATGTAGACCTCGCCCGGACCCGAAACCTCGATCACGGAGTGCATCCGTGAGACGGCCTCATCATCGATTCGCAGATGACTCGAGTCGAGCTTGCCAATCTTGATGACGTCCTGCTCGAAGGTCTCAGACCTCGTATGCTGGCCGTTCTCATAGATGTGGAACGTAATCGGAATTGGCACCACAGCCTCCAGTGTACGTGACGTTCACACGTAAAATTCGTCGGTTCTACACGCTGCCGGCGATACACCGGCCGGCTTCATAGACAACAAGTTCCAAGCTCGGGTTCCCAGCCCGCTACAAATTCTCGACCGATTTCAGGAGCTCGGGGATGAAATGCTCCCGGATGCGGATGAGCGACTCCCGCGCCCCCCGCCGCCGGACCATCAGGTTCTCACCATCCGGCCGAACGAGGTCACCTTGAACGAGGTCGTCCTCGAAGTCGTAACTCGTGGTGTTGTCGTCCTGCGCCGCCACCGGGAGCGCGAAAGCCCCAACCGCGATGACCGCCATGACTGTCAGTAGCAGCTTCTTCATGACCACATCTCCCACAGTGCCCGCCATCCTATCCAGGCGCCCCACCTTCGGCAACGCCATCTTGCGAGCTTTTCCTCGTTTTCCGTTCTTTAATGTACGAAGCCTTCACACCCGCAGGGGCGGACGCAGGCGGGATCCCTGAGGCCCCCGCCGCGCGCGATCACCACTCCAGGTCGTTGCTGGCAGCAGCCTTCTTCTTCTTGGCCTTCTTCTTCTTCTTGGGTTTGGCCTTCGGCTTCGGGTCCTCGTCGGGCGCAGCCTTCTTGTCATCGCCGGCTGCGGGCGCCTTCTTGCCTTCCTTCTCGGCCTTCTTCGCTTCCGCAGCCTTCTTCTTCTCTTCCTCGGCGCGCTGTTTCTCTTCCTCGGCCATGCGCTTCTTCTCGAGCTCGAGCTGGCGTTTCTCCTCTTCCTCCATCGCCTTGGCCTGGGCCTCGGCCTCCTTCTGGAGCTTCTCCATCTCCTCCATCTCCTTGAGAGCCTGGAGGAAGAGCTCGATGTTCTGGAAGCGGCCCGCGATGCACTTGGAGCGCTTGCGACGCTTGCCCTTCTTGTCGTACTTGCAGCGCCGCTTGACGTCGTCGACCGCGTCTTCGTAGCGCGACTTGCCCTTGGCACGTGAGACGAACTGCTCGTAGTACGAGCGCGCCTTCTTCATCTGCGGAACGGTCGCGTCCTTGAAGTCCTGATAGAGGACGCCGAGGTTGTAGTAGGTCTCGGGACGGTTCGGCGACATCTTCTGCGCCTTGACGTACATCTCCTCCGCCTTCTTGTTGTTCTCGAGGCCGCGGTAGGCGACCCCGAGACCCACGGTGGCGTCGAAGTTCTTCGGCTGCAGCTCGAGCGCCTTGCTGAACGCGGCGCGCGCGTCGTCGTAGCCGCGGAAGCCGATCGTGATCTGCGCGAAGTTCATGTACGCCTCGAACATCTTCGGATCGAGCTCGAAGGCGCGCTGGAACTTGGCAGCGGCCGTGATGATCTTCTCGCGACGCAGATCGATCAGGCCCCAGGTGTTGTAGATCGGCGGGAAGTTCACATCGATCTTCTGGGCCTGGCTGCACACGACCTCTGCGAGGTCGAGCATCTTCTTGTTGTCCTTGGCCTGCTCGAGATAGATGAGCGCCATCTCGTTGAAGGCCGGCAGGTACTGGGCGTCGATCGCCATGGCGCGGCGGAGGTTGTTGAGCGCCTCCTTGAACTGCCCGCGCTTGCGGTCGAGGATCGCCAGGTTGACGTAGCCCTCGGTGCACTGCGGGTCGTCCTTGACCGACGCCGAGAACTCGCGCTGAGCCTGGCTCTCACGACCCGCCTTGTAGTGGTCGAGACCCACGGCCACGCGAGCCTTGCAGAACTTGGTGTTCTGCCGGAGAGCCTTCGAGTAGAAGCTCGCGGCCTTCTGGTGACGACCGCACTTGGTGTGCGCCACGCCCACCATGTAGATCGCCTCCGCGAACTTGTTCTGCGCGTCCGCCGCGTCCTCGAACTTCTCGGCCACGTCGTCGCAACGCGCCTCGTTCCAGCCCTTGGACTCGGCCGCTTGGAACGCCGCAACGCCGGCCTTCCACTTGTTGTGGGCCTCGACGTTGACGCTCTGACCGCCCGCGGTCTTGATCGCCTTGCCGCCGGTAGTGGCGACACCGGTGCCGCTGCCGCTGCCGCCGGAACCGCCACCTCCGCACGCCGCCAGCGCGAAGGCCGCGGGAACGAGAAGCGAAAGCATGATGCTGGTAGCACGCATCGGATTCTCCTTACGTAGCGCCTTCATCATTCCTCTCCTTCCAGACCTTCCTCACCGCCGGTCCCGAGCTCGATGAGGTCGGGCACGGCCATGATGCTGTGCGTGTAGATATCGCTGCCACGCAGCTCGGAGGCGCGCGGGTACTTCCGCGGATCGAGCTTGAACAGCTCCTGTTCGCAACGGGTCATGAACTCGTTGAACCAGCGCACCTTGGTCGCCGTGATCAGGCAGAACTCGTAGGCACCCTTGGCCTTCTCCACCCACGGCTTCGAGGCCTCGTCGAGTCCCTGGTAGTAGATGTCGACCAGCTCCTCGTCGCCCTCGAGCACTGGCGGCACCGGGGCGTCGCGGAAGTCATCGACGAAGGAGAGGTACATGTCGCCGACGCGTGTTGCAGCGGCGATCTCCCACTGGGGCACCTTGAGCTCGGTGATCCCCTCGTAGGACTTCTGGGCGACATCAAGGGCCTTGGCCTTCTCGCCCATCCACTTCGTGAAGTCCTCGGCCATCCACTTCTGGAAGGCCTCCTGCATCGCCTTCTTCTTCTCGAGGCTCCCCTTCTTGCCCTTCATCTTGGACTTGAAGATCGGGAACTTGATGGCGGTGAACTTATCGAAGTCCTTGCCCGCCAGGTGGAAGAGCGACTCGGCCGCGCCGATCTTCGCCTGACCCAGATAGCGCTGCTTCTGGTCGTCCGGCACCGGCAGGGAACCGAAGTCGTCCTTACGGCTCTGCCACACGTTGAGCGCCTTGCTGAAGAAACCGTAGGACTTCTTCTTGTTCGCAAGCTTCTGGGCCTCCCTGCCCTCCATCGCCAGGTAGGCCCGGCCGATGTTGACGTTGGCCTGGATCAGCTCGTGGGGCAGCGCCGTCTTCTTGTACTGGCTCGCGAAGCTGCTGTAGTGCTTGACGACCTTGCCCCAGTCCTCCTGGCGCTCGTAGATCGAGCCCAGTGAGAACTTCACCTGCGAGGTCTCACGCGGGAACTTGCGCTTGTAGCTCTTCTCGAAGGTCTTGGCGTCCTCGACGGCCTTCTCCTCATCGCCCAAACCCAGGCGGAAGAAGGTCGCGTTCTGGAGCGCCTCCTTGGCGTTGGTACAGGTTCCGGCCTCCTTCTCGGCGTCGGTGCAATCCTTGCCGAGCTCTCCCGGATACTTGTTGGCGAACTTCTCGTAGTAGTCCGCCGCCATGTCGTACATCGCGAGCGCGTGGAAGTTCGCGCCGATCAGGTAGATCGCGCGCTTCGACCACTCGCTGTCCTCGTAGCGATCGATCAAGACGCGCCGGACCTTGATGGCGCGACCGAGCAAGCGGGCCGCCTCGAAGTTCAGCGCCGCATTGTAGAGCACCTCGTCAAGGCGCCCGCACTCGCGGTACTTGCGGAAGATCCGCACGTAGAGCTGGGCGGCCTTCTTGAAATCCTTGTTGTTCTGCAGGCCCTCCGCCTTCTTGCGAAGGAGGTCGCAGCGCAGCTGCTCCACCACCTCGCACAACTCGATGTTGTCCTCGCGGTCCTGCGGCGTGGCGCAGTAAACGCCGTAGAGGGGCTCGATGTTGTCGTTCATCTCGTCGTAACACGACGGACGCGCGGGCTCGCTGTAGGTGCCAACGACGTTGAGCGAGTCAAGGTAGAGGTTCGCGGCGAAGACGCCCAAGTCGCTGTCCTTGTGATTGAACGCGATGTCCTTGAACAGGACCGACGCCTCCTCGAAGTGGTTCGTCTCGTAGTAGATGCGCGCCTGGCGGTACTTGATCGTCGCCAGGTCCTCGCTGTCCGGCACGAAGCAGATATAGCGCTTGTAGGCGCGGAGCATGCCGGTTTCGAGCGGCGACAGCTCCTTGGCCTTGTACTGCGCGACCAGCTCCTCGCGGGTCGGCTCGGCGGCCTTCTTGCCCTTGCGCTTCTTCTTGCCCTCGCGGTGTTTGACCTGCTTCTCGCTCTTCGCGAAGGTCAGCTGGTACTGCTTGTTGTAGCAAAGTACCGACGCATAGGCGGCGTCCTCGGTGTACTGCCCCTTGGGGTTGACCTCGAGGACCTTGTCGAACGCGGGACCGCACTGCGCCCAGTTCTCCATCTTCCAGAGAAGCTCGGCGTAGTAGTAGCTGACCTTGTACTCGGTCGGCCAGTCGCGCTTGTCGATGTCCGGGAACTCCATTTCCTCCATGTCGGGGAAATGCTTCAGGATCATCCGGTAGAGCTTGGACGCCTGCTCCATCGTACCGCGGTCATTGGTACCGGGCTGCGTGTCGGTGCCGATTGCCTCACGGTGCCAGGCCGTGGCCAGGTCGATCAGCACGGAAGCGGCCGCCTGCTTGCAGCTGGCCTTGGCTTCCGTGGAGTGGGCGCTCTCGGTGTAGGTGTCCCAGAGGTCGATCATGCGCTGGACCTCGGTCACCTGCTGCTTCTTCGGCTTGCTGCTGATCACCGCATTGGAGACGCGCGTCTGCCAGTAGCAGACCTTCTCGTGCTCCGAGCGCTCGCCGATCAGCTTGTGGTAGACCGCGATGACCTCGGGCCACTGACCGGTGTCGTAGTAGAGTTCACCGAGCGACTCGAACATGTCGTAGGCCTGCTCGTCGTCCTTGGCGTAGCGGCTGAAGAAGTCCAGCGCGCGGGTCGGGTTGCCGACCTGGGCGTAGGGCATGATCAGCTCACGCCGCGACTGGCGGGCCAGGTTCTCGACGTTGTGCGCCTCGGGGTTGTCCTGGGCGAACTCGATGGTCTCGACGAAGGACTGCAGCGAGGCCTTGTAGTCCTCCAGGTTGTAGTGGCACCAGGCCTGTTTGTAGACCGCGTAGCCGTAGACGCGATTGCGCTCCGGCGGGATCTCCGTGACCTTCTGGTAGAACTGCTGGGCGGCTCGCATGTCGCCCTGCTGGAAGTAGTATTCCGCAAACGACAGGTATGCGTTCGGGATGAAGGAACTCTGCGGGTAGCCCTTGATGAGCCGGTGGTAGACCTGGCGAGCGCGGTCGAACTGCTTCATCTCCTCCAGCGAGAATCCGAGCGAGAAGAGCACCTCGTCCATCTTCTTGAAGTTGGAGTGGTCGCGCACCAGCATGGCGAGCGTCTTGATGTTCTGCTCGCGCGTCGCGTTGAGCTTCTTCTCGTTGGCCTTCTGGGCCTTGCGAAGCTTGTTGCAGCGCGACTTGTTCTTCTTGACGCGGCACGCCTGGTGGATCGGGTCGTCGAGCTTGCGAACGTTGCGCGTGGCGACCTGCACCAGCTCGAAGTAGCCCTCGGCCAGACGCAATAGGAAGTCGGGGCGGCGGGGGTCGTTGGTGCGCGTGTTCTTGATCAGGCGCTTGGTGACCATGATCTCGCGCCGCAGCAGCGACTCGGCCTTCTGCTCGACCTTCTCCTTGTTGCGGAGCGTCGCGACGTCCAGCTCGATGGACGGGCCCTTGGCCTCGAAGCCCTTGGGCTTCTCGATCTTCCGCTTTGACGCGCGCAGCCGCGACTTCGGGGCTCCGCGCATCTTGCCCTTGGCCTTGCCGAGCGAGCCGTCGCACGCCATCACGCGCTTGGGCGCACCGGGGTCGATGCACATGCCGCCGGAGGCCGAGGCGGCGCCAGCGTCATCGCCGCCGCTCTTGTTCTTCTTCTTCTGTGCGAGCGCCGGCGCAGCCAACACCGTGGTGCACAGAAACACCAGGCTTGCGAGTCGAATCCGTCCCATGCCCATGCCCGTTACCTTCCACACTTGTAGGTGACCTGCTGCCGGTAGTAGCCGAGCTCGTCACGCCAGTACTCGCCGTTGAACGGCCATACGTTGTGCTCGGAGGAGACGAAGACGTCACCACCAGTGGACTCACTGGCGGCGGTCATCTGCTCCTGCAGAGCCTGCCCCAGCTGACCGCGCTCGTAGTTGAGCACCTCGATCTCGACGGTGTCGATCTGGTTCGCGAGGTCCTGCATCTCCTCGACCAGGCGGTTGTAGCGCGCCTTGGCGATCTCACCCGCCTGGTCGATGGCGAAGGACTTCGCGACGAGGATGTCCTGAAGGATGCGCGCACCCAGCGAGGAGTTCTTGAACTGCGAAGCGCCCTTGTTGAGGGTCTTCTCCTCCTGCTCCAGAAGCGCGACGTACTCGAGATTGGCCAACACGGCGCGATCCGACAGAGCGGAGCCGACGATGCCGCGAATCTCCGGCGGCAGATTGGCATCGCCGCTGCGCACCTTCTTGAGGAAGTCGAAGAACTGGGCGTTGTCCTGGTACTTCTGAAGTAGCTCGTCGAGCCTGTTCTTCACCGGGTCGTCCTTCTCGGGGAAGAGCTGCACCATCGCAGTGGCGTTCTTCATCTGGCAGTTGGTGAAGAAGACCACGGCCTTGAGCACCATCGCCTCGGGGTAAAACGCCTCCTTGAAGTACGGCGAGAAGAGCGTGTGGACGTTGCCGAGCGCGCGCGAATACTCGTCCGCAAGGAAGAACGCCCAGGACGCCTCGAAGATGCCGTCCAGCCAGTACTCGCTGTCGGTGTCGAGCTTGTTCCACGCCTCCACGGCGTTGCCGAGTAGCACGCCGTCGACCTGGCGCAGCCCCTCGTCATCCACGCGATTGGACGCGGTGTAATAGACGCGCGCGAGCGAGATCCACGCCAGGTCCTGCATGCGGTCGGGATCTTCGACGCCCTCGACGTCGCCCTCATCGATCGCCTCGATGATCTCGCGGAACGCAGTGGCCGCCGGCTGCGCCTTGCGCATCCGGATGTAGGAG
>JAPPOT010000919.1 GCA_028817855.1 Myxococcales bacterium | reverse complement strand
ATCCGAGGCCGAGGCCGAGACCGAGACCGAGTCCGAGTCCGAGTCCGAGGCCGAGTCCGAGGCCGAGTCCGAGGCCGAGACCGAGAACGAGAACGAGACCGGGGCCTGGACCCGTGACGGAGGCCGACCGCCGAGGGCGGCGCCGCGGCCGACGCGGGGGTCGAAGCTCCGAGTCGTAGCGGCCATGGATCCGAGTCCGATGGACTGGATGGCTCTCGATCGGGCTCAGGGACAGCTCCAGCGCGGGGGCGAGCTGGTCTGGCGACGCGTGGCCACGGCTCCCGGGATCGTCCGGCCGTTGTTGCTCGGGGGGAAAGTCGCTCCTAGGATGCGGCGCCATGGGGGGCCGACGAATCTTCTTCAACCTAGTCGTGTGGATGGCCACGCTGGTCGCGGGTGGGGCGTGGGCCCAGGACGCTGCGCCGCCTGTGGCGAGCGTGCCGGCCGACCTGGTGACCACGATCGACGGCGGGATGTATCGCGGCACGATCATCACCAAGGAGCCGGGGCAGTACGTCGACCTGATGCTCCCGAACGGTGAGACGCGTCGCTTCGAGATGGCGCAGGTGCAGTACGCGGGGCCTGCAGATCAGCAGCCGGCGGAGCCGCGGGCGGAACCGGCACAACCGGCGGACGGCGCGGTCGCCGACGTGCTCGAGCCCGTGGGCGAGAGTGCGATCGAGCGGACCGCCACGGCTGACACCCGGAAGCCGATCGTAACGGTGGTCTCGGACGAGGCGCAGCTCGAGCTGCGCTCGGCGGATGAGCCGATCACGTTCTACCGACGCGCCGCGCGCGCCCTATCGTCGCATGGCAGTGCCGAGGGCTTCGACGAGATATGCACCAGCCCGTGTACGGTGCGCATGCCGAGCGGCACACACACCCTGGCGCTGAGCTTGGTGGGTGGGGCGCCGGTCGTGGCTCCGCCCGTGCAGCTGTCTCCTGGCAACCAGCTGCTGACCGGCAAAGTCATCGACAATAGCGGCAAACGCGGGTTCGGCACGACGGCCCTGGTCGTGGGGCTCCTGGGTGGCCTGGCGATGGCCGTCGCAGTCCCACTGTCGAGCACTGACCCTGGCGAGGGAGTAGCCGCGGGACTCGGCATCTCCTTGGGCACGATGGCGCTGGGAGCGATCGTGTTCGCCGTGACCTTCGAAGGCGACGAGGCCGAGATCGCGGTCGGCGGCTCTCCCTGAGCCCTGCGAAGGCCAGCTACCCCCGATCGTCGTCTTCCGCGGCGGGTGTGCGGGCTTCGAGGAGGTCGAGGCCCGTGTCGAGGGTGCGGTCGACGACGGCGGTGACCGTGCGCACGGAGGTGTAGCCGGTGGAGACGACGGTGTCGTGGAGCTGGTGGATCGTGGCGACGGGCTTGCTGAGGGTGGGGAGCTGCTCGAGGACCGCGAAGGGGCGGCGCGAGGTCTCCAGGTGCACGCGCTCGATGGCGGTGGTGCCGTGGGTGACGGCGTCGCGCACGATGTCCTTGAGGCCGCGCCAGCGCTTGGTGTCGGTCATGATGTTTGCTCGCAGTGTCGCTTGATGAAGGCGTAGACCTCGGCGTCGTGCGCGAGGTCCAGGTGGTTTCGGCCCGGGAACACGGCGATGCGGTCGTCGGGCAGGTCGATCGCGCCGGGGGTGATGGTCTGCTGCGCGGTGGCGCTGCGGAGCGGGACGATCGAGTCGCCGAAGAGCGCCGCGACGCGCGGGTCCATCGAGAGTGAGCCGGCGACCAGGGCGTGGTCGATGCCGGACAGCAGGGGGACGGGGTGTCGGCGGTCGCGTAGGGAGAGTCGGCCGCTGTCGGCGGCGCGGTCGCCGTGGCGCAGATCGGCGTCGCCCAGGTCCTTGACGCCCGCGCTGCGCAGCTCGGCGATGTCGCCGACCAGGCGCGTGTAGGGGTCGGGGATGGCGTGCAGCAGACGGGAGACGATGCGGCCGACGCGCTCGGCCGGTGCGCCGACGTGGGGCGTGCCGACGTAGATCGCGCGCTTGAGGCGCGGCAGCCACGACAGCTCGCGAGCGGCGGCGACGTGGCAAGCGCTGCGCACGAGCAGGCCACCCATGCTGTAGCCGATCGGGATGAGCTCCTGCAGCTCCAGCGGATAGGCCGCGTGGAGCGCGTCGAGCAGGGTGGCCAGGGCGGCGCCGTTGTCGGCGATGCTGCGACCCGAGTTGTAGCGCACGTAGAAGGGGGTGATGCCGAGATCGCGCTGCAGCATGCGGCCGTAGTCGCTTGCGTCTGCGGCTGCGCCGGGGAAGTGCCAGACCGACTCGGTGCACATCACGCCATGGACGAAGACGGCGGCGCGACCGGTAGGGCGGGGATGGGCACGCTGGATGCCGGCTGCGCTGAGCTCGAGGGCGTGGCCCGCGTCGTGGAAGGCCATGTCGGTCGCCAGGCCATTGTCCTGACGCTCGAGGTAGTCGCCCGCGAGACCGTTGAGCACCGCGATCGCCTGTTCGAGCCGCTCGCCCACGCCGCAAGGCTACGGCAGGTGCGACGAACCCGCTAATGCACGAATGTTGCGCAGGTGGGTCTGCTCCAGGGCCTCTGGCACCGCGTGCGACTGCTTGTGGACATGCGTTTGACAACATATTCACTTGAGTACATGCTGTGGAGTGA
>JAPPOT010000650.1 GCA_028817855.1 Myxococcales bacterium | reverse complement strand
ACGCGAGCCAGCTGCTCGGCCCGGCGGGCGAGCTCCTGAGCCTCGTTGTATTCCGGCCTGAGGTCCAACGCACGGTTGAGGGCGCGCGCGGCCCGGGGCGGGTCTCCGCGCTTGAGCAGCACCTCCCCCAACCAGCGGAAGGCGTCCGCGGACCGCGGATCGACCCTGGCGGCCTTGAGCAGGGCCGCCTGGGCGCGCACCAGATCCCGCTCCGCGTACCAGGCGCGGCCCTCGATCACGAGCAGCTCGCCGTCGGCCCCGTCCTCTCCCTGGGCGGCGAGCACCACCCCGCGGGCGTCGCCGTACCGCTTGGCCTCCAGCAGGTCATGCGCCAGGCTGCGAGCGTCCTCCTGATCCGGATGGGACCGGAATCGCAGCAGTCGTGCATTGAGCGAGTGGGTTTCGGAGGTCGGGCCCATGGCTACACAGATGCATAGTAAGCAAGGCCTGGGCTTTGTGAAATTATGATCAGGGCTCGGTTGACCGGGCTGGCAACGCTGCATAGAAAACGCGGTGATGCTCGGCTATCCGCCCAGAAACGCGAGGCTTTTTGGGGCACCGCCAGTTTGGGGAGGCGGGCGGCGACGGATCTGCCCGGCGCTGCTGGTCGCGCTCCTGCTGACGGCGGGTTGTACCCGCCAGGCCGCGGCGCCCCCGACGCCCGAGGGAACGCTCATGAGCTTCTCGCGAGCTCTCGGGCAGGGTCGGCTGGAGGAGGCCTACGCGCTGATGTCAGCCGAGTATCGCGGACGCGTGAGCTTCGAGGAGTTCAAGCGGCAGCTAACGGAGAACCCCCAGGAATCGCTGGAGATGGGCAACGCCCTCGCCCACGTGAAGGGCGAGCCGCGCCAGGAAGCGGTGCTGCGCTACGGCGACGACGAGGAGCTGCGCCTCACCCGCGATGGCGAGCGCTGGTACATCGCGACCCCGCTGGTCGACTTCTACGACCAGTCGACGCCGCGCGCGGCCCTGCGGACCTTCGTGCGCGCAATGGAGCGCAAGCGTTACGACGTGGTGATGCGCCTGATCCCCGACGCGGACAAGGAAGGCATCACCACCGAGCGCATGGCCGAGGCCTGGGCGGGGGACGGCCGCGAGGACGTGGAGCGCATGCTCGAGAACCTGCGCGCGCACATGGACGCGCCGATCGAGGTGGTCGGCAGCCGCGCGACCATGCCCTACGGGGATCGCGTGCGCGTGCAGTTCGTACGTGAGGGTGGGACCTGGCGCATCGAGGATCCCGAGTAGCCGTTGCGCGCCGCGGCTACTCGAGGGGCTTCTGCACGACTTCCGGATTGAAGATCAGCGGCAAAGTCGTGCCGGTGGCCTTCTCGGCCTGCGGAAAGCGCCAGCGACCGATGGTGTCCCGCAGGCAGGTACCGAGACCGGGGATGGGCGGCTGCTGGTCGAACTCCACCGACTCCACCGTACCGGTCGCAGCGATGCGGATCTCGGCGGTGAAGCGCACCTCCTCCTTGAGCGGGTGCTCGGCCAGGGCGGCGTTGTAGCACTCGGACAGGCCCGGCTGCCCCTCCTCTACCACCGCCTCGAGCTGTTCGGTGGATAGACCGCTGCCGCAAGCGCAGAGCAAGGGCAGCGGCAGGAGACAACGCCAGGCCATGCCAAGCTTATCGCGCGCGCGGCGCGCGGAGGCAACCGGGTCGGCCATCAGCGCTCCAGCAGGAACTCGACGCGGCGATTGAGCGCGCGTCCGGCCAGACTGCGATCCTGCACGAGCGGCCTGCGGTCACCCATGCCGCGATGCCGCAGGCGCCCCGCCGGCACGCCGCGCGAGCGCAGATAGAGCACGACAGCGCGGGCGCGGCGGTAGCTCAGGTCCAGGTTGTACTCGGGTGGCCCGGCGTCGTCGGTGTGGCCCTCGACCACGACCACGGTACCGGCCGGCAGGGCCATGATCGCCTCGGCCAGACGGTCCAGGACCGGCAGGCTCACGTCGCGCACCGTGTCGCGGTCGTACTCGAAGTAGATGCGCTCGGAGACCAGCAGCCGGCCTTCGCCCACGGTGACACTGGCTTCCTTCGGCCCCGCTTCCGGGCAGCCGTCCGCGTCCTCGAAACCGTCGGGGTCCTCCGGCTCCATCGGACAGCGGTCGACCCCGTCGGCGCGGCCGTCGCCATCGTTGTCCGGCTCCGGGCAGCCGTCGTGGTCCTCGAAGCCATCCCGATCCTCACTCCCGGTCGGACAGCTGTCCTCGGTGTCGACCAGACCGTCGGCGTCGTTGTCGGGATCGGGACAGCCGTCGCCGTCCTCGAAGCGATCGCGATCCTCGGCATGCAGGGGACAGACATCCTCGACGTCTGGGCGACCGTCGCCATCGTTGTCCGGATCGCCGCAGCCGTCGTCGTCGCGATAGCCATCGATGTCCTCGGGCCCGGTGGAGCAGGTCTGGGTGCTCGAACGCCAACGCACGCCGGCGAACACGCGCAGCTCCGGTGCGCCGTAGCCCTCGCGCCCGGGCCACAGGCCCGCGCCCACGCCGGCTTGAAGCTCGAGCTGCGCGCCGAGGCGCAACCCCGCCGCCAGATCCCCCTCGATCGGCATCCCGTTGTCGCCCCTCTGCACCCCGAGGCGCGCCCGCAGCTCCGGCCGTAGATCCAGCGCGTCGAGCAGCGGGAGGCGGGCGCCCATGCCGAGGTCGAGCTCATCGTCCTGCTGCAGGTCCAGCGCGCGCTCGCGCTCGCGCAGGCGATAACCGAGGGTGACGCCGAGTCGGGTCGTGCCCAGGGCGAGCCCGCCCACCAGCTGCGGCATGGCGGTCCAGCTGCGGGCGCCCGCCAGGGCGTCGCCGTCGCCGCTGGGCACACTCGCCTCGAATCGCAGGGAGAGCGCAAGGGGGGCGCGCAGCAGCGGCGTGGCGACCGCGAGGCGCAGATCCCCCACCCCCACCTGCGTCTGCAACCCGCTGGGCCGCTCGACGTCGTCGGCCACGCGCGCGATCACCAGCGGCGCGACCAGCCCCAGCTCGACCACTCCGTTCAAGCCCAGCGCGGCCCCCAGCTCGACCTGCCCCAGATGCGGCATGATCGGCGTGACGCCCCCGGTATCGAGACACGAGGAGTCGATCACGGTCGCTGCGGCATCGCAGTCCGCCCGCCGGGACAGCAGCCCGCGCGCATAGCTCCCGTGCAGCGACAGCGTGTAGACGCCGTGGGCCAGCGGCGCGGC
The DNA here is from genome assembly GCA_028817855.1 of Myxococcales bacterium. Lineage (GTDB taxonomy): Bacteria > Myxococcota_A > Polyangia > Polyangiales > JAFGIB01 > JAOUOP01. The sequence goes on along the minus strand of JAPPOT010000650.1, from coordinate 9,603 downwards.
GGCGGGCAGCGAGATCGCCTCGCCTGTACCGGGTGCGGGCTGGAAGATCTGTAGATCGAAGGCGCGCTGCGCGTTGGCGGGCACGGACGCGCAGGCGAGCGCAGCGGCGACGACAGCGAGGATGCGAGGGGCGCGCGGCACGGGCGGGGGAGCCTACCATCGCAGGCGCCGAAAGCGGCGGCGAGGACGGCGCGACCCACCGGCGATCATCCCTCGGACAGCACGCGCAGGGCGGACAGCACGCGCAGGGCCCGTTCGAAGTCGTCGGGCGGGTCGGCCTCGAAGCGCATCCGCTCGCCCGTGACGGGGTGCTCGAAGCCGAGCAGGCGAGCGTGCAGGGCCTGGCGGCCGAGCTCCGCCGCGGCCTGCTTGACCCGGGGGTCGCGGCTGGCACGGCCGTAGAGCGGGTCCGCGAGCACCGGATGGCCGTGCTCCGCGAGGTGCACGCGGATCTGGTGCGTGCGGCCGGTCTCCAGCCGACAGCGGACCAGCGCGCTGGCATGGAGCCGGCGCACTACCTCGATGTTGGTCACGGCGCGCTTGCCCCGATCGACGCGCGTGCTGAAGCGCTTGCGGTCGTGGGGGTGGCGACCGTGGAGCGTGTCCAGGGTGACCCGCTCTTCCGGGTAGCCGAGCGCGATGGCCACGTACTCGCGCTCGATGTCGTGCGCAGCAAAGGCCGCGACCAGACCCTCGCGCGCGCGCTCGCTGCGCGCCACCACCATCACGCCGCTGGTGTCCATGTCCAGCCGGTGGACGATGCCTGGCCGATCGACGTCGCCGTCGGCGTCACCCGCGAAGTGGAAGCGTAGCGCGTTGGCCAGCGTGCCGTCCGGATGGCCTGGGGCGGGGTGCACGACCATGCCCGCGGGCTTGTGCAGGACGCCGAGGTGCGCGTCCCGATGCAGCCAGTCGATTGGGATGTCCTGCGGCACCACCGCCGTGGGCGGCGCTGGGGCCGGGCGCACGACCACACGCGCGCCTTGCTTCGGCCGCGCGCTCGCGCGCACCGTCTCACCGTCGAGCTCCACCCGGCCGTCCCCGATCAGACGCTGCAGAGCGGAGCGGGACAGGCCCAGGTCGCGCGCGCCGAGGATGCGATCCAGTCGCTCACCGGCCTCATCGGCGGTGATCGTGATCTCCATGGGCTCGGGCCCGTCCGGCGCTACCACATCTTGGAATCGATGTGCGCCTTGCTGCGAACGAGGATGTCGATGACCGCCCGGTCGTAGTAGTTCTTGGCGTAGAGTTCGGGCGTGACACGGCTCTGAAAGAGCGCCCTGCCCTCCTCCAGCTCCTCGGCCATCACTTCGTACAGGCTGTCGTTGGTGATGCCCTCGACCACTTTCTCCTCGTTGTAGAGGGAGAGGTCACTGGCAATTGCCCGTGCGAGACGGCGAGCGGCTTCCTCGGTTTCGATGAGCGCCATCGGTCCTCCAGCGGGCTTGGCCCGTAACCGAAATTATTAGCGAAACCCACTCGGCCTGTCAAAAGCACGTGCCCGATGGACGGCCTCCGGGGCTGCGCGGCGGGGCATGAGCGGAAGCCGCTGTACCGTCTCGCTAGCTCGCGACCCGCAGCCGCCCTCGACAGTAGGCGATCAACCGGTGACGCGCGCCGGGGGCGACGTCCCTGAAGCGCACACCCGCGCCTGCAACGCCGTCTTCGCGCTGCCGCACCCACGCCACCTCGACGTTGACTCGCAGCGGATCGTCGCCGAGCGGAAGGTCCAGGACCATGCGGGTCGCGGGCGGAAACAGCTCCGCTTCCTCCGCCGGGACGAGGTAGGCACCACCCGGGCTCACGTTACCGACGCGCACGGCGCGCGTCCGTTCGCCGTCCGACACCGCCCAGCACAGCTCGCCCTCCAGATGGGTCGCGACGCGCACCGCGCGGCTGCGCCGGTACTCGACCGCGTTGCAGTGCGCGAGGATCTCGAGCGAGAGCAGATCAGTTTGCTCCGGCAGGGCGAAGCTCCTCACCAACACCCCGCTGTTGGCTCGACGCACGGCGCCCAGCGCAAAGAAGACCTTGGGATGCCCGCAATAGAGCTCGCTGACGGTCGCGACCGGGCCGTCACCCTCGAGCGCGTGCTGCTGTGGGTCGGCGACCAGGGCGTCGAGCTCGAGCTCGTGCACGCGGTCGAGCACACGCCCTGCACGCGGCTCCGTGTAGACGCGCATGCCCAATGCCCGCAGGCTGTGCTGCAGAGCCTCGGCCAGCTCGAGCGCCGGCTCCACCAGCAAGACGTTGGGCACGCGGCGGGCGACCCCGGGGTCGTGGTCCAGATGCCGCTCGATGAACAGCGCCATCAGGCCGGTCTTGGTGCGCGTCCCGGTGCGCTTGAAGATGTTCTTGAAGTGGTTGTGCACGGTGTTCGTGCTCAACCCGAGGGAGCTCGCGATCGAGGGCACGTTTTCGTGCCCGGCCAGCAGCAAGCCCACGATCTCGCGCTCGCGCGGTGTCAGCTCGAAACTGTAGCCAAAGCGCTCGATCTCGGAGCGCAACACCACCTCGCCGGAGTCGGCCCCCGTCTCCCCTTCATGTACCTCGGAATCCGACAATCGCTTGCGTACCAACGTATGTCCCGGCGGTCGCGCCGGAGCATGACAAGCCCAGGCCCAGGGTGCCATGGCCAACGCAAGCTAGCGAATGGCGGCGCTCATGCCGTGAGATCCAGCAATTCCAGAAGAGGCCTGTCGGGCTCCCCTTCGCGCAGATCCACACGTGCCTCCACGTACCAATCGTTGTCCTCCGCCGGATCCAGCAGGACCTGCCGCACGCGGTAGAGGCGCGACGCCTGCTCCTCGACGATCGTCCACTGCGCCTGACGCGCCCGGTGGTCGAAGAGCAGCTCGCCGTGCTGCTCGAAGAAGGGCGCAAGCGCCGCCTCGATCCGGTCGGCCAGCCAGGGATCATTCGGATCCGAGTACACGCAGTCGGCGGCCTCCGCGAAGTCCCGCGCGGCCAGCGCCTTGACGAAGAGGTGGGCCTCCGAACGAATGCGCGAGCGCAGCATGCGCGGATCGTTGGCAAGCCCCTGCACTCGCGCGGCCGCGGCCTCGTCCCCTTCGTCCCTCCCCCCGCCGGCCAACAGGCGCTCCCACTCCTCGAGCAGGCTCGAGTCGACCCGACCGAGCATCGCGCGAAGGAAGCCCACGACGTCGATCAGCTCATCGTCCCAGAGCGCATCCGGCACCGTCTGAACGAGGGTCTTGTACGCGTCGCTCAAGTAGCGCAGCAGCACCCCTTCGGCGCGGCTGAGCCCATACTCCTTCACGTAGTCGTTGAACGACACGTAGCGTTCATAGAGGTCGCGCGCGATTGACTTCGGCCGGATGTGCTCACTCTCGAGCCACGGGTGGTGCTCGGCGTATCCGTTGAAGGTGCCGTAGATCAGCTCCGCGTCTGGCTTCGGATGGGTCACCTTGTCGAGCGCGGCCATGCGCTCCTCGTACTCGGCGCCCTCGGCCTTGAGCTTGGTGAAGAGCTCGTCGCGGAGCTTGCGCTGCTGGGCGTCGAGCACCACGCGCGGACTCTCGAGAATCGCCTCGACGAAGCTCACCACCGACAGCGCGTAGCCCTCGCTGTCCTCCTCGAGCACCTTCAGGGCCTCGACCAGGTAGAGGGAAAGCGTCTGGTGGAGCGAGAAGTCCTGTTGCAGGTCCTCGCTGATGACGACGTGGGCGCCGCGCGCGGCCTCGTTCCGCTCGATGCGCACGACCTCGGCGTGCCGCAGCGCGCCGAACAGCTCCTTGCTCCGCAGTCGCATGCGGTGCTTGATGACGTCGCGTTCGTGGCAGTCCAGGATCAGCTGGCTGAGCGCTCGGTACCCGCGGGGGCGCACGTCGTCCGGGCGCTCCAGCAGGTTGAGCAGCATCCCATGGTCGATGCGAAAGCGGCTGACCAGGGCCTCCGGCGTGCCGTCGGTGAGCTTGTGGAAGGTGTCGCCATCCCAATGCACATAGCCGCGCTCGGGTGGCTTCTTGAAGGTCACCTTCTTCTTCTTGCCGGCCCCTTCCGCCTTGGCCGCCAGCTGGCGGTTCTCGATCACGTGGGCCGGGGCCTGACACACCACGCTGCCCTGCTCGTCGTAGCCGCGGCGCCCGGCACGCCCCGCGATCTGCTTGAACTCCCGCACCGACAAGCGGCGGGTCTGCTCGCCGTCGTACTTGCAAAGCTTGGTGAAGAGCACCGTGCGGATGGGCACGTTGACGCCCACGCCCAGCGTGTCGGTTCCGCAGATCACCACCAGCTTGCCCGCCTGGGCCAGGCGCTCCACCAGGCGCCGGTACTTGGGCAACAGCCCCGCGTGGTGCAGGCCGATGCCATGGCCCAGACAGCGCTTGAGGTCCTTTCCAAAGGGACTGTCGAAGCGAAAGCGCCCCAGCTCCCGCGCCAGCTCCTGGCGACGCGCGCGGTCGATCAGACTGACGCTGGTCAGGGCCTGGGCCAGCTCGGCGCACTCGCGCTGGGTGAAGCTGACCACGTAGACCGGCGCCCTGCCCTCCTCGGCCAGGTTCTCGATCGTCTGCTGCAGGACGGTCTCGCGATAGTCGTAGTCGAGCGGCACCGGACGCTCGTTCGAGCTCACCGTGCTCACCTGGCGGCCGGTGCGCTCTTCGATCCCGGCGACGATCTCGCTCATGTCACCGAGGGTGGCGCTCATCAGCAGGAAGCGCGCGTCGGGCAGCGTCAGCAGCGGCACCTGCCAGGCCAGGCCGCGCTCGGGATCGGCGTAGAAGTGAAACTCGTCCATCACCACGTCGGTGACGTCCGCCGACCCCCCCTCGCGAAGGGCCATGTTGCTGAGGATCTCCGCCGTGCAGCAGATGATCGGCGCGTCGCGGTTGATGCTGGCGTCGCCCGTCATCATGCCGACCTGTTCTGGACCGAAGACATCGCACAGCTCGAAGAATTTTTCGCTGACCAGCGCCTTGATCGGGCAGGTGTAGAAGGCGCGCCCGCTCAGGGCGACCGCGCGGAAGATCATCGCCGTGGCGACCAGCGACTTGCCCGATCCAGTGGGTGTGTTGAGCACCACGTGACGGTCCTCGAGCAGCTCGAGCACGGCTTCTTCCTGAGCCGCGTAGAGCTGGATGCCGCGTTGCTCGACCCAGCCGACGAAGGCGTCGAGCAGCGCGTCGGCGTCCGGATCGCCGCCATCGACCCAGGGGATCGACGCGTAGAGTGTGCCCGCGGCTTCCGCGTCAGGCTCTTCGGCACCGGCTGCCATGCCGCTCAATCGAAGACTACGGTCTTGTTGCCGCAGATCAGAACCCGGTCCTCGAGGTGGAGCCGCACGGCACGCGAGAGCACCAGGCGCTCCAGGTCGCGTCCCTTGCGCACGAGGTCCCTGACGGTGTCGCGGTGGGAGACGCGCATCACGTCCTGCTCGATGATCGGCCCCTCGTCCAGGTCGCTGGTCACGTAGTGCGCGGTGGCGCCGACCACCTTGACGCCGCGGCGCTGGGCCTGGTGATAGGGCTTGGCGCCGACGAACGCGGGCAGGAAGGAGTGGTGGATGTTGATCACGCGCTGCGCGTAGTGGTCACAGAACTCGGGCGAGAGGATTTGCATGTACCGGGCCAGCACGACCACGTCCACCTTCGCCTCGTCGAGCAGCGCAAGGATCCGATCCTCCTGCTCACGCTTGGTCTCCTTCTTGATCTTGTAGACGTGGAAGGGCACGTCGTAGCCCTTCGCGATCGACTCGAGCGTGGGGTGGTTGCTGACGATCAGCGGCACCTCGCACTCGAGCTCGCCCGCGCGCCGCCGCAACATCAGGTCGTGCAGGCAGTGGTCGTACTTGCTGACCATGATCGCGACGCGCTTGGGGTGGCTCGCGTAGGCGACCTGGTACTTCATGTCGAAGCGCTCGGCGACCTCCTGGATGCCGCGCTCGAGGGCCACCTTGTCGGTGTGGGACTCGGCCAGATCCATGCGGATGCGCTGGAAGAACTGACCCTCGTCGGTGTCGGTGTGCTGGTCGGCATCGAGGATGTTGACACCGTGCCCGTAGAGCAGCTGGGCGAGGCCGGCCACCAGTCCCTTGCGGTCGGGACAGGAGACGAGGAGCGTTGCGGTCGTGTTGTCGTCAGTCATCGATCTTCACCGGTCCTTGCCGCAACACCACCGGCTGCGGTCCGGTCACATCCACCAGGGTCGAGGGGGCGCCGCCGGGCACCTCGCCCGGCACGACACCCGCGAGGGCATCACCGAAGGTCGCCTCGAGCTCCGCAACGTCGGACAGGGGCGGCTGGCCGCTGAGATTGGCGCTGGTCGCGGTCAGGGGCCCTCCGAAGGCGGTGACCAGCTCCAGGGCAGGGCTCGGTCCCGGAACGCGCACCGCGACGGTGCCGTCCTTGAGCACGGTGTCGGGCAAGCGGCCCTGTGCGCGCATCACCAGCGTGAGCGGCCCGGGCCAGTGGGCGCTCGCCAGCTGCACGGCATCCGCGGAGAGGTCGCGGGCGATCGCCACCGCCGCCTCCAGCGACGGCACGATCAGCGGGATCGGCTCGCCCGCCGGACGCTTCTTCATCGCGCACACGCGGTCGACCGCGACGTCATTCAGGGCGTCGGCCATCAGCCCCATCTGCGTCTCGGTCGGACAAGCTACCACCGCGCCCGTGCGCAGCATGTCGACATATCGCGCGATGTCCATCCGTCCTCCGTCGGCCCCGTGACGAGCGGCCGATACTAGCTCCAGCCCGTGCGGGCGCGCCAGCCGATGTCCTTGCGGTACTGCTTGCCCTCGAAGGCGACGCGCTCGACGCCGGCGTAGGCACGCTCGGCGGCGGTATCGATGTCGGCACCGATGGCGGTGACGCCCAGCACACGCCCCCCGGAGGTGACCAGCTGGCCGCCCTCGCGTCGGGTCCCGGCGTGGAAGACCTCGACCCCGTCCAGGTCCTCGGCCGCGGCGACGCCGTCGATCGGCAGGCCCTTGGCGTAGCTGCCCGGGTAGCCCCCGGAGGCCAGCACGACGCACATGGAGGCCGGCGCCTCCCACGCCACCTCGACGCCAGAGAGGTCTCCGCGGGCGGAGCCGAGCAGCAGCGGCAGCACGTCGCCCTTGAAGCGCGACATCAACACCTGCGTCTCGGGATCGCCGAAGCGCACGTTGTACTCGATCACGTAGGGGTCGCCGTCGACGATCATCAGTCCGATGAAGAGGGCGCCGCGGAAGTCGACGCCATCGGCCCGGAAGCCGTCGAGGGTGGGCTCCGCGACGCGCTCCAGGATGCGCCGCTCGACCTCGGCGGTCACCACCGGCGGCGGCGAGTAGGCGCCCATGCCACCGGTGTTGGGCCCCGCGTCGCCATCGAGCAGGGGCTTGTGATCCTGGGCTGCGGCCAGCGCGACATAGCGCGTGCCGTCACTGACCACGTGGTAGCTGACCTCCTGGCCCACCAGGCGCTCCTCTAGCACCGCGGTCGCGCCGGCCTCGCCGAACTCGCGCTTGCGCATGATGCGGTCGATGGCGTCGTGGGTCTGCTCCACGGTCGACGTCACGATCACGCCCTTGCCCGCGGCCAGCCCGTCGGCCTTCACCACCAGCGGCCGCCCCAGGGACCTGACGTGGGCGTCGGCCGCGTCGGCGTCGTCGAAGATCGTCGCGTCGGCGGTAGGGATGCCGTGGCGCTGCATGAAGCGCTTGCTGTGGGCCTTGGAGCCCTCGGCGCGGGCGGCCTCCCGGCCCGGACCGAAGGCGTCGATCCCGGCCTCGCGCAGGGCGTCAGCGACGCCGGCCACCAGCGGCGCCTCGGGCCCGACCACCGCGAAGTCGATACCGCGCTCGCGTGCGAGCGCCACGACCGCCTCCCCGTCCTCGGGATCGATAGCCACGTTCTCCGCAAGACCCGCCGTGCCGCCGTTGCCCGGCGCGCAGATCACCGACTCGACCTGGGGGGACTGGGCGAGACGGGCGGCCAGGGCGTGCTCGCGAGCTCCGGATCCGACGACCAAGACCTTCATCGCGACCTCCTGTCGGGTGCGGCTTACCCACTTCACCCCTTCCGGTCAATGCAGAGGCATGGAACAATCCGCTGACATCGGCCGTTGAACCTGCAGAAAAGCTGGCTTCCCGGCCCCCGAGGGGGTATCAATGCGCGCGTGCCGGCACGCGCGCCGGCCGGCACTTGGCTTGCATGACGTCGCAAACGAGTAGAACCCGCACCGCCATCCAGCTCTGGAAGGCCGACGAAAACCCGCTGGCGTTGATGTTCCGGGCCGCGTCAGAGGTCCTGACGCGCCCCTTCTACGACGCCTACGAACGCTGGCTCGAGGCCCAGGCCGCGACCTGGCGACGTCCGCGGCACATCGGCATCATCATGGATGGCAACCGGCGCTTCGCGCGCGCCCTCGGCGCCGACAGCGTTGCGATGGGCCACGAGCGCGGAGCCGACAAGCTGCGCGAGATGCTCGACTGGTGCTTCGAGCACGAGATCCCGGTCGTAACTGTCTGGGGCTTCTCGCTCGACAACTTCAGCCGCGACTCGGCCGAGGTCCAGCAGCTCTTCGAGCTCTTCGAGAAGAAGACGCTCGAGATGGTCGACAGCCCCGACCTGCACGACAACCACGTCCGGGTCCGCTTCATCGGTCGCCGCGATCTGCTGCCCCAGAGCCTTCGGAACGCGATCGCCAAGGTCGAGGGAAGCACGGCCGGCTACGACCGCTTCGTGCTCAACATCGCCCTGGCGTACGGTGGGCGCGAGGAGTTGACCGACGCCTTCCGCGAGTACCTGGGCCAGCAGCTCGAGACCGGGCGCGACCTGCGGGACGCCCTCGACGGCTTCAACCCCAAGGCGCTCGAGCGCTACCTCTACACCTCGGGGCAGCCGGAGCCGGACCTCATCATCCGCACCAGCGGCGAAGTGCGCATGAGCGGCTTCCTGATGTGGCAGTCTGCCTACTCCGAGTACTACTTTTGCGACACCAACTGGCCTGCCTTCCGTAAGATCGACTGGTTGCGCGCCCTGCGCTCCTACGACGAGCGTCAGCGCCGCTTCGGCGGCTAGGGGGTGCCCTAGTTTCTGCGCCGTTGCGAGCCCGGAAGGCTCGAGTGAAGTCGGGCCGAACGGAGTGCGAGCAGCACAGGCGTACTCGATGTACGTCGCGCAGCGCCGCGCGAGTACGGGTCGAATTCGCCGAGAATTGCGGGCGCAGTAGGCGCAGAATCTAGGGACACCCCCTAGCCCCTCGAGCGCCGACCGCGCCGACTCGGGGGCGGATCGGACCTGTGCGGTTCTTCCTCCGGATCGTCGGAGTGCGCGCCTCCATCCTCCAGGGGGTGGGACGCGCGACCGCGCGCCCGCTGGCGCCGGCCATCGCGCCAGGCGCGCGCCTCGGCCACCTCGGCTGCCAGGACGCGCGCCTCGGTGCTGATGCGAGGACCCTTGGGCTCGACAGGGAGCGGTGACGTTCGAGGAGGCTGCACGGGGCCCGACACCTTCGGCGCAGGCTGGGGAACCAGACCGGGCGCGTTGGGTCGCTGGCTGTGTTGCACGGGCTGGCAGAACTGGTCGGTCGAGGGCGGTCGCCGTGACGCCGCCTGCAGCGGAGCCTGTGGCAGAGCTGCGGGGCGCCTGGGCGGAGGAGGCG
>JAPPOT010000506.1 GCA_028817855.1 Myxococcales bacterium | reverse complement strand
TGTGGGGGGGCTCCGCCCCCGCTCGAGTGCCGATAGCGGCACTCGAGGTCGCCCCCGCGTCAGCGTGGGTCTGCGACCCACGCTTCCTTGTCTTGGCTCGCTACGCGAGCCGCCGGGCGCTGCGCGCCCGAGCTTCGCTTCGCTGACGGTGCTGATCAGCGCGGAACCAACAACACCAAGTGCTCGCGCCGCGCCCTGGCGCCCCTCGCATCCCGGCGGGCCTGGGAGACCGCTGCCGTGAGCTGGAGGCCGGCCTTGGGGGCGAGCTCGGCGAGCTGGGCGGCGGCGTCCAGCCGACGGCGACCGAGCTCTGCATCACCGACCAGCAGCACCACGCGGCCGCGACGCTTGACGACCTTGGCCATCGCCCGCAGGCAGGCGCGCAGCTCGCGCTCCCAGCGCTGGGCACCGCCCTCGACCTGGGAGAGGTTGCGGCGGGCGCCGACCTCACGGCGCTCGAGCTCACGGGCATCGATGCCCAGCCAGGGGTAGCGCCGGGCGTGGTGAGCCACGTAGTCATAGGTGCCGCCATAAGGAGGGGAGCTGAGCACGAGATCGAAGCGCACGCGCGCGCCGATCACCTGCGGCAGCTCGCGCGCATCACCCTGTCGCAGGCGCAACGGCGGCGGCGGGCGCGGCACGGCGGCCGCCAGCTCGGCCCAGCGCGCCGACAGCTCTCGACCCTTCTTCAGAAAGAACTCGCTCACCAATCCCTTGCGGATGCGCTTCTCGACCAGCCGCTCCGACGTGTCGCTCTGCTGCTTCGAGAACTTCACGAGCAGGGTGGAGAAGACAACCTCGAGCGCGCGCCGGTCAGCCCGCTCGCCCACCGCCTGGATCTCCTCGAACAGGCCGGCCAGCTCAAGCAGCACATGGGGCGCATAGAAGGCGCGCTCCTGGGCCGACAGCGGCGCCCGCACCTTCACCCGTCCCTGCACGCGCTCGAGTGACGCCTCCGTGACGCCCGCGAGCGCGCGCTCGAAGCGTTGCCGCGCGCCCCTCCCGCGCACGGAGGTGCAGACCTCCGCCACCCGCAAGGCGAGCGGGTTGAGATCGACGCCGGTCGCCTCACAGCCCGCCACGCTCGCCTCGATCAGCACGGTGCCACTCCCGCAGAAGGGGTCGAGCACGCGCGCGCCGGGCTTCGCCCAGGCACCGATCACCAGTCGCGCCACCTCCGGGTGCATGCGCGCCGGGTAGGCGTGGAAGCCGTGGGTGCCGCGCTCCACTTCGCGCGCCGTGGCCGCGAGCGCCGCCACGAGTACCCGGGCGTCGCCCTCGTCGCTGCCGTCGCGGACGCGCACGTCGCCACCCTGGTTGCTGAGCGCCCGACGCGCCCTAGGTGGCGCGCTGCGCGAGCCCTGCGGCGCCGCCATCAGTCGCCCGCTTCCTGGCTGCGCGCCTTCTGCCGCGGGCTCGCGGGCTCGTTCTCGTCCACGGGCAGATCGAAGAAGCGCCGCAATTCGAGCACCGAATCGGTGCGCCCACCCCAGGCGTTGCGCGCCTCGAAGCGCGGCTCCACCACACAGGCGCTGCCGTCGTGCGCCGCTTCGGGGCGCAACGTGAAGACGCTGAAGAGCGGCCCCTTGTGCTCGGCGATCGGCACGGCATCGAGCCGCCGCACGGGCGCGAGGCCCACCGCAGCCGCGCCCTGCTCCACGCGCTCGGGCGTACGCGCGTCTGCGCACACCACCACCCAACCCTGCGCGTCCACCGCCTGCGCCGCGGCGGCCAGGTAGGCCTCGACGCCCCCGCGAAGCTCCACCCGCGCGTGCGCACGCTGGGGATCGGGCGAGACCGTACCCTTGCCGACGGGCTGGTAGGGCGGCGTGCCGGTCACCAACTCGAAGCCCGGCGCTGCGCGCTCTACGCCGACCGCAGCGTCCGCTCGCACCGCTGCGATCAGGTCCTCGTCGCGCAGGTCCCCGCGCGTCAGTACCACCCGGTCATCCACGCCGTTGCGCGCCACGTTGCGCTTGCACAGGGCGAAGGACTCGGCCTGGGCCTCGACCCCCCACAGCAGCGCCTTCGGCAGCTTGTAGGCCAACATCAGGAGCACTGAGCCCAGACCGCAGCCCAGGTCGAGCACGCGCGTGGCCTCCGGGCTGCGCTGCGCCGCCACCGCCGCGGTCAACGTGTCGTCGAGCGAGTAGCGGTGGCCCTTGCGCCGCTGAAACACCCGGAAGTGCCCGGCCAGCGCGTCGTCGGTGAGGTCCTCCTGCGCGTGCATCCCTTGCGCCCCGTCGGCGGCTCTGGCAAGCCTTGCGGCATGCCTACATTGCACGACTTCACGGTGGACACAATCGACGGCCAGCCCAGGGCCCTCTCCGACTACGCCGGCAAGGCCGTGCTGGTCGTCAACGTGGCCTCCAAGTGCGGCCTCACGCCGCAATACAAGGGCCTCGAGGCGCTGCACCGCCGCTTCTCCGAGCGCGGCCTGGTCGTGCTCGGCTTCCCGTGCAACCAGTTCGCGGGCCAGGAGCCGGGCAGCCCCGAGGAGATCAAGGGCTTCTGCTCGACGACGTACGACGTCACCTTCCCGCTGATGGCGAAGCTCGACGTCAACGGCGAGGGCCGCGCCCCGGTCTACGCCTTCCTGACCGAGGCCACGGTCGGGCCCGAG
>JAPPOT010000878.1 GCA_028817855.1 Myxococcales bacterium | reverse complement strand
TACCCGGTCGACGCCCGCGCGTGCCCCGACGTCGACTAGAGACCTGTCGGAACCGACAACTGCCAGGCGAACGCCCACTGCACGAACACGTCCGGTAGCTTCACCTGCACCTGCAGTCCCGGCTACGGCGGCGACGGCGTGAGCACCTGCGACGACGTCGACGAGTGCGCCCTCAGTACCGACAACTGCGACCCGCAGTACGGCACCTGCACCAACACCGACGGCAGCTTCAGCTGCGCCTGCCAGGATGGCTTCGTCGGCGACGGCATCAGCTGCAGCTGCGACATGAGTGGGACTTTCGCCGTGCTCAACGAGCTCGATGTCCAGTGGTCCGAGGTCACGGCGGGCGCGCTCACGATCGTCAGTGCCGGCGCAACGACCACCTATTCGTGGGCCATTCGCCGCCAGACGCAGGTCGGCGACCAGCTCGAGATCGAGACCGTGCCGTGCGGCGGAACCTCTCCGGACCTGTGCGGGACCTTCTGGGTAGGCTTCGAGGCCTACGGCCAGTTCATCCCGAACGAGAGCTGGGAGCAGGTGGACGACGAGGGCAACCCGACGATCGACCCGACGCCGTCGACTGCGACTCTCAGCTCGTCGGTGCCGGGCGGCAGTGTGATGGGCGATCCGGAGGCCTCCTTGCTGGGCCTGGAGATCGACGGTGGGCCCTTCTCCAGCTGGCCCGGCGCCTGGGACGACCCGGACTTGACCTGGACCAACCCGGACGTGGACTACTTCGACGCGGCCGAGACCGACATGAAGCGCGGGATCACCTCGGTGATGCGGGGCAGCGGAACATCCGACTACTGCGGAACCGACTACGCCTACGTCCCAATGCCCGACGGCTCGGGAAAGCGCGTGCGCGAGGTGCACTTGGGCAGCCGCGCGATCGGCAATACCGATGGCTCGATCGTGTCCTGCGACGAGATGGTGGGCGAGGTCACCGGCGAAGGACCCGGGGGGTTCGCGGTCTTCAACGGCCGCATCGGCGGCTGCGAGACCTCGGACGGCGACAAGTGCACGCAGTCGGAGTGGGAGAGCCTCGATGCCCAGGCCGACACCGAGCAGCAGGTGAACGACTCGCGCTTCACGATGTTCCGCGTGAGCGACGACATCACCTGCGACGAGGTCCGGAACTTCAACTTCCAGACCGGCACCGCGGGTCCGCCGGGCTGGCCGGGCCCGCCTTAGTCTTTCCGTCCCCGAGCCTCGCCCGCGCCCCCACCCGACCACCCGCCAATGGAAGCGGGGCTCGGTTCGCCCAGGGGTTGCGGGTGCGTGCTGGGTTCGCCGAAGGTTGCACGCGGCGGCGCGCTCACCTACCGCGCGGCCGTCACAGCTCACTGCAGGGTACGTTGCAGGTGATCACGTTGCCGCAGGCGTATTCGCTGCCGTCGCAGCGGGGGCATGGGTCCGGCATCGCGGAAATTGTGGCGCGGCAGCGGCACGGACCTGGAGCGACCACGCAATAGGTAAGGCGACGTGGGTGTGTGCACTCCCGGTGGTGTCGCGCGGGCAGCCCGCGCTAGGCTCCGTCTCCCGATGGACCGCCCCACCCTCTTCGCCCACGACGAGCTGCGCGTGCGCGGTGGCGCCGAAGCCGCGCTGCTCGAGGTGGCGGAGGTGGCGAACGAGCGCGGGCCCGTCTCCCTCGCGCTCATGTTCGAGGGACCCCGTCGGAGCTACGACGGCGATCAGCTCTCGACCTTCGACCGCGTGCTGCAGCTGCGCTTCCCGCGCAGCATGCGACCGCGCCAGGCGAGTCGCTACGCGCAGCAGCTGCGCGCGCTGCGTCGCGCCATCGCAGACGCTGGGCAGGCGGTGGCCTTCGGCTGGGGCAGCGCCTTTCGGCTGGCGCTCGCCGGCCTCGGCACCGGCACGGCGCTGGCCTGGTCGTGCCTGCTCGACCCGCCCTACAACCGCGGCCGCTGGGGCGGGGCCAAGGACCGGGCGGCGCTGCAGCTGATGGCGCGCGCCGGCATGCGCATCGCCTGCACATGCGACACGGCCCGCGAGGCTTTCCTCGCCGGCGGCTATCCGGCGCGCCTGTTGACGACCATCCCGAACGCGGTCGACCTCGCGCGGCTGCGCACGCAGAGCGAGGGCACACCTCACTGGCCCCTGGAGGGACGGGCGGGGATGCGCCTGCTGTGCCTCGCGCGCCTCGACGGCAACAAGAACCAGGAGCTCTTGATCCGCGCGGTGGCGGCGTGCCGGCGGCGCGGCGTCAACGTGGCGCTGGCCTGCGTGGGCGGCGAAAACCCGCTGTGGCCCGAGTACCGCCAGACGCTGGCTGGCCTGCGCGCGTCGCTCGACGTGGCCGACCGGGTCGCGCTCATCGAGGAGCAGAGCTCGGTAGCGCCGTGGCTGCACAGCGCCGACGCGGCCGTGCTGGCCAGTCACTCGGAGAGCGGGATGCCGCGCGCGCTGCTCGAGGCGGGCGCCGCGGGCCTGCCGCTGCTCGCCTCCCACGCGGGCGGAATGCCGGAGCTGGTACAGCCGGGCCTGACGGGCGCGCTCTTCGACGCGCGCGACGTGGAGGATTGCGCGGACGCCATCTGCACGCTGGCGCGCGACGCTCAGCTGCGCACGCGCTGCGGCAGCCTCGCCGCGGAGACGATCCGCG
>JAPPOT010000397.1 GCA_028817855.1 Myxococcales bacterium | reverse complement strand
CGCTGCGGAAGATGGGCGCCGCCCCGGCCTGCACGCCGCTGCCGACCTGCTGCCAAACCGCCGCCTCCTCCAGGCACGCCTCGAGACACGCCAGCGCGTCCTCGGCGGTCTCGCCCTGTCGATCGCACTCGGACTCCGTCGCGCCCGCGTGGGGGACGAAGCGCAGCAACAGGTCCACGCGGCGGGCGTCGGCGCAGCGCGGCTCGTCGGCGCTCGACGCACCGGTGCTCGGGCAGCGCCCGTCCTTCTGGGAGCCGAGCCAGGCGTCGCCAAAGCCCGCAATCGCCAGCTCGAGGGCGCTCGTGGGGGCGGCGCGGCGGTGGCGCTTGGCAGCGCGTCGCATGCCCGACAGCAGCGCGTCCGAGACGCTGGCGGCGCGGCACCACGCCAGCTGGCTGTTGGCGTAGAGGCGCTCCCCCTCCTCGGCGTCCTCCGCGACCGCCGACCACGCCACCGGCGGCTTGTAGGCGAGCGTCTCCTGCAGCCCGGTGCACAGGTGCGAGGTGCTCTCCGCGCGCAGCGGCTGGCGGTCCACGTGGCCCAGCACCGCCACCTCCATGCGCACGATTGCGCCGCTCTGCGCGCTCTGTGGCCGCAGCAGGCTCGAGAGCACTGCTCCTGCGCAGCTCCACGGTGCGGCCGGACCACCCAGCTCCCGGCAGGCCGCCGGCCGCGCGCTCAGCGCGTACTTCCCGCTGTCGAAGAGCGCGTCGGAGCGACAGCTCAGATGCCAGTGCAGGGGATCGTGATCGACCGTGCGGATGTCGCAGCCGGCTCCCAGCACCTCGTGCACGCGATCGAGTGCGGTCAGGGAGGCCCCGACCGTGCTGCGCGACAGACGCGCGCGGCAGGTCTGCTCGAGTGCGCGGATGCGGCCCACGTCGCCCTCGTCCGCCGCGACCGGTCCCGGCGCGGTCGTCGCCGGCAAGGGGCGGCTGGTCGGCGCCGGATAGGCCGGTACCGTGCACGCGACCAGAAGCAACAGGGCAAGCCCGCGCGCGACCCTCCGCGCCATCAGCGCCCCCCCACGACGTCGATCAGGGTCGACAGGTTTAGGGCCGCGATCAGGCTGGCCGTCGGCTTGCGCCGGTTCGTTCCGGTCGCGGCGTGCAGCATCACTCCGCCCGACAACAGACGCGGCGCCAGCTCCGGCGGCCCCCAGAAGAGCGTGCCCGAGAAACCGACGCCGGCACGCGTGATGGTGGCGTCGTCGAAGGCCGCGGCCGCCGTCAGCGAGGCGCTGGCATCCAGCCCGAGCCCGTAGGGCAGCCGCAGCTGCGCGTAGGCGAGGGGCAGGGCGGCGCCAAAGCCCGCCGGTCGGTTGACGAAGAGCACTGCTTGAGTGTCGCCTAGCAGGCCGAGGCGGACGCGCTCGCTCACCGGCATCGAGAGCGCGTCGGTCACGCGCATGCCGGCGGTTGCGAGGCAGCGATAGGGCTCGGCGGCGCCACGGTAGCGCGCCAGGTGCAGGTAGAAGCGCTGGTCGGCAACCAGCCGGTCCGGGTCGACCAGCTCCCCCTCCGGCACCGCGCCGCTGGCCGCGATTGGGCACGCGGACGTGCGCGTCGCGAGCACCACGAGCGCGCTCTGGGGCGGCGTGTCAAAGCTCGCCACCCGTCGCGTGATCACCGGCAGCTGGGCGCGCAAGGGTGGGCCGCGGCTGGGCGTCGCGTTGAGCACCGCGGCGAGCGTCGGCGACGTCGACAGCCGGAACTCCAGGTCGTTGCGGCTGCGCACGTAGCTGAAGACCTCGCTCTCGTCGTGCTCGAGTACCGACCACCGGTCCGCCGGTGCCTTCTCGGGCTTGTCGCCCTCGTGGCGGTCGTCGTCGTAGAGCCCCACCGGATGCCACTGGCTGCGCGGATCGATCACGCCCACGCGCAGCAGGGTGAGCCCGTGTCGTGCGGTCGCGTCCGGTGCCGTCTCGCCGCCGCGCACCTCCCAGAGCCCCGGCTTCGCCAGCGTCAGCCAGGTGCCCGGCGCGGGCATCGCCTCGCAGGCGTTGTCGCGGCAGAGAAAGAGCCCGTCCACGCTGGTGCCCGCGAAGGTGAGCTGGTCGCCGACGGCGGCGAGCGGCAGCGCGGTCTCGGCCCGTGGCGCGCTGCCGGTGGCCAGGGGCAGACAGCTCTCGCCGTGCTCCGGGCCCGGCATGGACGTCTCCGCGCCGACCAGCCAGGTGCGACGCTTGAGGCAGACGCGTCCCGACGCCGCCGGGCTGCCACCGCGCACCGACAGCGGTGCGCGCAAGGTGGTCAGCGCCGCGCAGGGCGCGGGCGGGGCCGCGGCGCCGGCCACGGCCTTCGGGCCGGCGTAATGATGGGCGACGCACAAGGAGAGCCCCGCCTGCATCGCCTCCCAGTCCGCCATGCTCGGCACCAGGTGGGCGGCGGCGCCGCCGTAGCGCTCGCGCATCTGCTGCTCCACGTAGCGCGCCGGCATGTGGACCGCGGTGCCCCCGGGCCCCAGCGTGAGCGCACCCAGGGACGGGCCCGAGTCACCCGCGGCGAGCCACGCGTGCCCCGCCGCGGCGGCGCCCCGCAGCTCCAGCCAGAGCTCGCCCTGCAGCACCGCGGCCGACGTGGGCTCGAGGCACATGTGGCCCCCCGCCCAGCGCGCGCGCGCCCCGG
>JAPPOT010000401.1:1340-12843 GCA_028817855.1 Myxococcales bacterium | reverse complement strand
GGCAAGGTGTGGCGAAGCGCCCTACTCGGGGCGCTCCTGGGGGGTCTGGCCCTGGCCGTTTTCGTCTGGTTGCGCAGCGCGCCACAGCCGCCGCCAGTGCCGCCGCCCGATCCGGCCGCGTCGGCCCCCGCGGTCCCTCAGGAGCTGCCGCGTCCAGAGCCGGATCCCGGTGTCCCCGATGGCGGTCCGCTGGGAGCGGAACCGGAAACGCCGGAAGCCCCGGAGGCCGCCTCCGCGGCCGCAAAGGGGGCTCGAAGCGTACCGCCGCCGGCCGAGTCGCTGGCCTCGGGCCCGTCGTTCCGGGTGCGCATGCGTGCGGCCCTGGCGCTGGGGCGGCTACGTGGCAACCGGGCGGCCGGGGATGCGCTCATGGGGGCCCTGGACGATCCTCACCCGGCGGTGAGGGCTGCGGCCGCGCGCAGCCTGGGCAAGGGTCGCCACCGGCGAGCGCGCGGAACTCTGGAGCGACTGCAGCGGGAAGATCCCGAGGCTCCGGTCCGCAAAGCCGCCAAGCGCGCCCTGGCGCGGCTCGCGCCGCGGCGTGCGCCGACCGCGCCGCCGGAGCGGGCGAGGGGCGGGGCGATTCATGTACGGGTGGGCGCCCCCAGTGCGCCCACCGGCGGCGTGCCGGGCACCATCCTGGCTGAGCTCAGGGGGGCTGCGGAGGCCCAGCTGCGGGCGGCAGACGGCATCGCCCTGGGCGGCGGCGGTCCCAAGGGGCGCAGCTTCTACCTGGATGTGAGCGTCGGACCGGTCGACCAGGGCCCCGAGGGCACGCGCGCGACCGCCACGGTGCTCATCCAGACCGATCCCGGACGCAGCATCAAGGCCAGCGTGCGTGGCAAGGCGACGGTGCCCGGAGCCCACGATGCGCGCGCGCTGCGCGATGCGGTGCGCGGGGCGGTGCGGAGTGCGATGCGGAAGGTGCCAGGCGTGGTCGCGCGGTTGGCTCAATGAGAGGGAATCGTCGAGGTTCGCTCGGAAGCGGCTTGCCTCCTCGGTCCCATCCTCGACGTGCTGATGTACGCCTCCGGTGGGCCGTGCGGGGGCGCTCGCTCCCGAGCGAACCTCGACGATTCGAGTGGTTTGAGGCCGTTGGCGCTCGGTCCGGTGCCAGCCGATTCGCCCAGATACCTCCGCGAACCGCGCCCCGCTTCCATTCACGGGCGGTCGGTGGGGCTCGAGGGCGGCTACCGAGAGAGAGCCCGGGTGATGAGCTCTGCTTGCTCGATCTTGTGCGCGGCGTGGGAGCCGGTGGCCGGGCTGGCGCTCTCGGGGCGTGAGACACAGCGCAGTGGCAGGCGTTGCTCGAGCAGCTCGGGGAAGCGGGCGCGCACGTAGTACCAGGCGCCCATGTTCCAGGGTTCTTCCTGGACCCAGACCAGATCGGTGCCGTCGGCATAGGGCGCGAGGGCTTCGCGCAGCAGCTCGCCCGAGAGCGGGTAGAGCTGTTCGATGCGGAGGATGGCGACGTCGTCGCGCTCCTGCTTGCGTCGCTCCTGTTCGAGCTCGTAGTAGACCTTGCCCGAGCACAGCAGGACGCGCTGGACATTGCTCGGGTCTAGATCCGCCTCGTCCGGGATGATGCGCCGGAAGTCGCCGTCGGCGAGCTCTTGAAGGCTCGAGGTCGCGGCTGGCGCGCGCAGCAGGCTCTTCGGCGACATGACCACCAGCGGCTTGCGGAAGGCGCGTCGAGCCTGGCGCCGCAGCAGGTGGAAGAACTGGGCTGGCGTCGTGAGGTTGCAGATCTGCATGTTGTCCTCGGCGCACAGCGTCAGCCAGCGCTCGAGGCGCGCGCTCGAGTGCTCCGGGCCTTGGCCCTCGAAGCCGTGGGGTAGGAGCAACACCAGGCCGCTCAGGCGGTACCACTTGTCCTCGGAGCTGGAGAGGAACTGATCGATGATCACCTGGGCGCCGTTGGCGAAGTCGCCGAACTGGGCCTCCCAGATCGTGAGCCCGTCGGGGGTGTCCAGGCTGTAGCCGTACTCGAAGCCGAGCACTGCGGCTTCCGACAGCGAGCTGTCCCAGACCTCGAAGCGCGCCTGATCCTCGGCGATGAAGGCCAGCGGCGTGTAGAGGCGACCGCTGTGGTGGTCGTGGAAGACCGCGTGGCGGTGGCTGAAGGTGCCGCGACGCGAGTCCTGGCCGCTGAGGCGCACGCCGAAGCCCTCGGTCACTAGGCTGGCGTAGGCTAGCGTCTCGGCCGCGCCCCAGTCGAGCGCGCGTCGGCCGTCGCGCATGTCACGACGCATGTCCAGCAGGCGCTCGAGCTTGGGGTGGATGGTGAAGTCGCTCGGGATCGCGGTCGCGCGCGTGAGCAGATCCTGGAGGCGCTCCTCGGGCACGCGGGTCTGCGCCTCGGGGCACTCGTTGTCGGGGCCGCCCTTGTAGCTCGCCCACAGGCCCTGCATGGCGACGGGTTGCGGCTCGTAGGTGCCCTCCCGGGTCTGTTGCAGGGCATCCTCGAGCACCGCGCGGCGCGCGCGCTCCAGGTCCTTGGCCTGTTCTTCGGTGAAGTTTCCGCTCTCGACCAGGCGCTTGACGTAAACGTCGCGCACGGATGGCTTCTTGTCGATCGCCGCGTACATGACGGGCTGAGTGAAGCGCGGCTCGTCGGCCTCGTTGTGGCCGTAGCGCCGATAGCAGTAGAGATCGATCACCACGTCACGGCCGTAGGTCTGGCGATACTCCATGGCCAGGCGCACGACCTGCGCCACCGCCTCCGGATCCTCGCCGTTGACGTGGAAGATCGGGCAGCGGAGCATGCGGAAGATGTCGGTGCAGTAGCGGCTGGAGCGGGCGTCCTCCCAGACGGTGGTGAAGCCGATCTGGTTGTTGAGCACCACGTGCACCGTGCCGCCGGTGGAGTAGCCGCGCAGCCCGCTGAGGTTGCTGGTCTCCTGGACCACGCCCTGGCCGATGACGGCCGCGTCCCCGTGAATCAGCAGGGGCAGCACCTTGCGCCGCTCGCGGTCGCCGCGGCGGTCCTGCTTGGCGCGCACGCGCCCCTCGACCACCGGATTGACGAACTCCAGGTGGCTGGGGTTGAAGGCCAGCGTGAGGTGAATCGGGTTGCCGGAGGGCGTCAGTCGGTCCGACGAGTAGCCGAGGTGGTACTTCACGTCACCCTTGCCGAGCAGGTCCTGGGGCTTGTCGTCCTCGAAGGCCGCGAAGATCTCGTGCAGGCTCTTCTCCATCACGTTGGCGAGCACGTTGAGCCGGCCGCGGTGGGCCATGCCGATCACCACCTCCTCGACCTGGTGGCGGCCGGCCGCCTCGATCATCAGCTCGAGGGCCGGGATGATGCTCTCGCCGCCCTCCAGTGAGAAACGCTTGGCGCCGACGTACTTGGTGTGGAGGAACTGCTCGAAGATCTCGGCGTCGATCAGCTTCGAGAGGATGCGCACCTGCTGATCGTGGTTGAGCGGGATGTGATTGCAGGTGGGCTCCATCTGGTCCTGCAACCAGGCGCGGATCTGGGGCTCCTCGATGTTGCGGAACTCCACGCCGATCGTGCGCGTGTAGGTCTCCTTGAGGCGCCGGACGATCTCTGTCAGCGGGAGCTGGGGCGGACCGGCCAGGTTGCCGGTCGCGAAGGGGGCTTCCGGGTCCACGTCGGCCAGGCCAAAGCGCTCGAGGGAGAGCTGGCTGAGGTCGGGATTGTTGAGCCCGAGGGGATCGACCCGCGCGAAGCGGTGGCCGCGCATGCGGTAGCCCTGGACGAGCGCGGTGACGCGCTCCTGGTACTCGTTCCAGGTGGCGGTGTCGCCCGGCGGGGTCGAGTAGCGCCCCGAGCTGGTCGCCAGGTACTCGTTGAGCTCCGGCGGGCGGGAGGCGTCGCTGGCCGACCTCTTGCCATCGCCTTCGCCGGGCGTGCTCGGCGCGGCTTCGCGCTCCGGCGCATGCGCGGCGGCTGTCGGCGCGGTGGGCACGACGGCGGGACGGCTTGGCTGGGGTGGCGGTGCCGCGGGCGCGGGATGGCCGACGAGCGTGGCGTCGTAGGCGCCGTTGCCGCCGGCGGGGCGACCGGTGATCAGGGCGATCCGGTCCTCTTCACTGAGGGCGTCGAAGTACTCCCGCCAGTGGTCGTCCACCGCTCGGGGGTTGTCGCGGTAACGGAGGTAGAGCTCCTCTACCAGGGCCTGGTTGATGCCGAAGTCCATGTGAGAGCTCGAGGGCGGGGGCCTGTCCCTTCGGCCTTCAGGCTGCGTCGACGGCGGGGTAGCGCGCGACCTGCGGGCGCTCGCCCAGGTCGATGATGCGCAGCCAGTGCAGCACCTTGATGATCGGATAGGTCGGATCGATCTCGAACCAGCGCGCGGCGAAGTTGGGGCTCATCCCGTACTTGTGGTGGTTGTTCTGGAAGAGCTCGCCGAAGGTCACGAAGTCGAACACCAGGGTGTTCTTGGACTTGTCGGCCTCGGTGGTCTCGAAGTTGCGGTAGCCGTACTTGTGACCGCACCAGTTGACGATCGCGCCGTGGATCGGGCCCATCATGAAGTGGATCGGAAGCAGCGCGTACCAGTGCCAGCTCGGCGCGAACACGACGTAGAACGCGATGTACGCGCCGGCGAAGGCCAGGTGCGCGGGCCAGCTGCGGCCGATCTTGTCGATCAGGGGCCACTCGGGGGCGCCCGTGTCAAAGCGGCTCTCGGCCTCGATGCGCCGGTGGCTGTGCGCCTGATAGCGCTCCAGCGTGTGCGCCATCATCTTGAAGAGGTTCGGGTAGACGTGCGGCGAGTGCGGATCCTTCTGCGTGTCGCTGTAGGCGTGATGCTCGCGATGGAGGATCGCGTAGGCCCGCGGGTTCAGGTAGCTGCTGCCCTGGCACAGGAAGGTGAGCAGGTGGAAGAAGCGCTCCCAGCCCTTGCCCATGCTGAACATGGCGTGCGCGCCGTAGCGGTGCAGGAAGAAGGTCTGGCAGAAAACGCAAAGAATCCAATGCGCTACGAGGAACGTGAGGATCTGGACCACGGGATCTCCGGCAGCCGGCGGGTACGACGGCCCGCTGAGCGCCGCAACGGTAGCACGGATCGACGCCGCCCGCAGGATCAAAGACCCCGCGGGCGGTCGAAGAAACACGAGTGAAAACCGACGCTTTGACCGAGGTCAGCCGGCTTTCGGACCCAAGGCCCTCAAGCCTCGTTGGTCATGATCACGGTGCCGCTGGCGGCGAACATGCCGCCGACGCCGTGGGCGACCGAGATCTTCGCGCCGTCCACCTGGGCCGGAGCGATGCCGCGCATCTGCCGCACGCTCTCCTGCAGCGCGTACATGCCGTACATGCCCGAGTGCATGTACGACAGGCCACCGCCGTTGGTGTTGAGCGGGAGCTTGCCGCCGGGCGCGGTGTTGCGTTCCCAGATGAAGCTCGCCGCCTGCCCGCGGTCGCAGAAGCCCAGGTCCTCGAGGCCGTAGAGCGGCAGGTGGGCGAAGGCATCGTAGATCATCAGGTGGTCGACGTCACCGACGCCGATGCCGGCCTCGTCGAAGGCCTTCTTGCCCGAGACGCGGAAGGCCTTGCTGCTGGTGAAGTCCTCCATCTGGCTGACCATCGGCGTCTCGACGCTCTCCCCGGTGCCGAGGATGTAGACCGGCTTTTGGGGGAAGTCCTTGGCGCGCTCGGCCTTGGTGAGGATCAGTGCGCCGCCACCGTCGGTGACGAGGCAGCACATCAGCTTGCGGAAGGGGTAGGCGATCATCTTGGACGACAGCACGTCGTCGACCGTGATCGGATCCTTGTGGGAGGCGCGCGGGTTCTTGGCGGCCCACTCGCGCTGCACCACGGCGACCATGGCGAGCTGCTCCTCGGTCACGCCGTACTGCTTGAGGTAGCGCATCACCGGGATGGTGAAGAGGGTGGGCGGGCCCATCGGCCCGTACGGCATCTCGAACTGGGCGGCGAGCGAGGCGCCGCCGCGCCCGCCCATGCCGCCGCGCCCGACGTTGGAGCGACCGCTCTCCCCGTGCGTGATCAGCACGGTGTCGCACAGGCCCTCGTTGATGGCGGCCGCCGCGTGGCGCACGTGCAGCATGAAGGAGCAGCCGCCGACGCTGGTGCCGTCGACCCACCTCGGGGTGATGCCGAGCATGAGGGCGAGGTTGGTGGGCGAATCGCCCGCCGTGGCGATGCCGTCGATGTCGCCGGGCTTGAGGCCGGCGTCCTTCATGGCGTTGAGGGCGGCGTCGCAGTGCAGCTGGCTCTGACCGACGTCGGGGATCCGACCCATCTGGGTGGTCTCGGCCGCGCCGACGATGGCGATGGATTTCGGCTTCATCGGCTCATCCCTCCGCGGGCTTGAAGTGCGGCAGCGAGATGTCGTCGCTGACCGGCGTGAAGGTGACCTGGAGCGGCATGTCGAGCTGCAGCGCCTCCGGGGTCTGCTCGCACTCGACGATGTTCGTCATCATGCGCGGGCCTTCCTCGAGCTGCACGACCGCGATCGAGTAGGGCGGCTTGAAGCCGGGCATCGGGCGGTGGTGAATCACGTAGCTCCAGAGCGTGGCCTTGCCGCTGGCGGCGAAGACGCTGACGTCGCGGCAGGCGCACTTGGGGCAGAAGGGACGCGGCGGGAAGTACACGTTGTCGCACTCGTCACAGCGCTGCAGGCGCAGCTCGCCGTCCTTGGTGCCATCCCAGAAGTGCTGGGTCTCGGGGGTCGGCCGGGGCACGAATCGCTTCATGGGTGGTGGCACGGTGTCCTCTCTTCCTTTTCCTTGGCTGGTCGTTGCAGGCCGGTTGGGCCGCAGCGGCCTCTCGGTACTGATCGCGCAGCGCTTGTTTGTAGAGCTTTCCGTTGTCGTGGCGCGGCAGGCGCTCGACGAAGTCGACGCTACGGGGGCACTTGTACTTCGCCAGGTGCTCCTTGCAATGTGCCAATAGCTCGCTTTCGAGCGTCTCGTCCTCGCTGTGGCCGGCGTGGAGCTCCACGACCGCCTTGACCTCCTCGCCCCACTCGTCGTTGGGCACGCCGATCACCGCCGCATCGCCCACCGCGCCGTGGGTGAGCAACACCGCTTCCACCTCGGCGGGGTAGATGTTCACGCCGCCGCTGATGATCAGGTTGGCGCTGCGATCGGTGAGGAAGAGGTAGCCGTCGGCGTCCAGGTAGCCCACATCGCCGAGGGTGAAGTAGTCGCCCCGGTAAGCGCCCTTGGTCTTGTCCTCGTCCTTGTAGTAGTTGAAGCGACCCTGGGCGGGCGCCTTCATGTAGACGGTGCCGGCCTGATCCGGCGGCAGCTCGTTGCCGTCGTCGTCCATGATCTTGACGTGGCCCTCGGAGGGCTTGCCGACCGTGCCCGGCTTCTCGAGCCAGGTCTCGGAGTCCACCGTCGAGCCCACGCCCTCGGTGGCGGCGTAGTACTCGTGCACGATCGGGCCGACCCACTCGATTAGCTTCTGCTTGACCGGCACCGGGCAGGGCGCGGCGCCGTGCAGCACGTGCTGCAAGGACGAGATGTCGTACTTCGCGCGCACCTCTTCGGGCAGCGACAGCAGCCGGTGGAACATGGTCGGCACCATGTGCGTGTGCGTGACCTTGTACTTGTCGATCAGCGCGAGGGTCTCCTCGGCGTCCCAGCCGTCCATCATCACGACGGGGCAGCCGAACATCTGTGGGATGCTCAGGGAGAAGGCCAGCGGGGCCGCGTGGTAGAGCGGGCCCGTGCACAGGTGCACGTGCTCGCCCGCGCGGTAGCCCGCCATCAGCGAGCCCGCGCCCGGGCGTGCGCCGGGACCGCCCGCACCTGCACCCGGCCCACCGGCGAGCATGCCGCCGCCCATTGCCGCGCCTGAGGGTCGGTGCACACCCTTGGGGCGGCCGGTGGTGCCGGAGGTGTAGAGCATGGAGCCGCCGGGCTTCGGATCCTCGATGTTGCCATCGTCCTGCTCGGCGAGCGCGGCGTCGTAGCTCTGGTAGTCCGCGATCTCTCCGCCGATGGCCAGCTTCACACTCGCCTTGGGCGCGTTTGCGGCCGCCTCGCGCGCGACGTCCGCGAAGCGCGCTTCCATGAGCAGTGCCTTGGCGTCGCAGTCGTTGGCGATGTAGGCCGCCTCTTCGCCGGTCAGGTGCCAGTTGATCGGCGTGAGCCGCATGCCGGAGCGACGGGTCGCCGCATTGATCTCGGCCAGCTCGGCGCGGTTGCTGCACATCATCGCAACGCCGTCGCCTTCTCCCACGCCGCGGGCGCGGAGCGCGCGCACGAGCTGGTTGGCGCGGGCGTTGAGCTCGCGGAAGGTGCGGTCGCCGTGGACCGAGATGATGGCGGGCGCGTCGGGCAGCAGCTCGGCCCAAACCGCCGGGATCATTCCGGTCATCATCGCGGGGGGCATCTTGGCGCGGGCCAGCTTGCGGCCCTCCTCATCCAACCCGGTTTGAATTTGATTCATGTGCGTTGAGATAGTCCCCGCCCTTGCACGAGTCAACCGGGTGCATTAGAACCGCCGCAAGGGTAGGAAATTGGGGAGGAAATTATGGGCAAGCTGGATGGCAAAGTCGCCCTGGTGACGGGCGCGAGCCGGGGAATCGGGCGTGCGATCGCGCTGCGCTTCGCCGAGGAGGGGGCCAAGGTCGCGTGCACCGCCCGCACGCTGGAGGAGGGCGATCACCCCTCGCTCGAGGGCTCCCTCAAGTCCACCGTGGCCGCGATCGAGGAGGCCGGTGGCACCGCCCTGGCGGTGGCTTGCGACGTCTCCGACTTCGACGTCTGCGAGCAGACCGTCAAGGAAGTGCGCGACAAGCTCGGGCCGATCGACGTGCTCGTGAACAACGCCGCGCTCACCTACTTCATCCCGGTGGCCGACTTCCCGGTCAGCAAGTGGCACAAGTCCTTCGGGGTCAACGTGCACGGGCCCTTCTACATGAGCAAGCTCGCGCTGGCGGACATGCTGCCGCGGAAGTCGGGCGCGATCGTGAACATCTCGAGCGGTGCGGCCATCGGCCCGGGGCGCGGCCCCTACGACAACCCGCGCCAGCGCGGGCGCGGCGGTACGCTCTACGGAGCGGAGAAGGCGGCGCTCGAGCGCTTTACCCAGGGCCTGGCCGCGGAGGTCTACGACTCCGGCGTGTCGGTCACCTGCGTGAGCCCGTCGCAGGTGGTGGCGACGCCGGGCGTGCTGCACCACAAGCTGGTGCGCAGCGCCGACGATCCCAACGCCGAGCCCGAGAGCATGATGGCGGATGCCGCGTTGCTGCTGGCGACGGAGCCGCTTGCGGAGATCAGCGGGCGTGTGACCTACAGCCAGGAGATCTTGAAGGAGCGCGGCTGGATCGAGGACGGCAAGGGCATCGGCTTCCAGCGCAAGGGCTCGGGCTACTCGCGGATGTAGCCGCTAGCCCGGATGTTTCACCGATCCGCACGCCCTCGAACAACCGTTCGACTCCACAGCGCTTCCGCCTCGGTCGCGAATACACACCGTATGCGCTCCACTCACCGATACCACTGCGAAGCCGATCACTCGCACGATCATCGCGCGCATATCCGGGCTAGCGCCCCGTGTACTTGGGCGGGCGCTTCTGCAGGAAGGACTTGATGCCTTCCTCGTAGTCCGCGCCGCTCTGGCTGAGGGCGAACTGGTCGCCGTCCATGTAGGAGACGGCGCGGTTGAGGGCCTTGGCCGCCATGTCCACGCCCTGCTTGCACATGCGCACCTGCACGGGCGGCAGCTGTGCGACGCGCTCGGCGAGCGACAGGGCCCGCTCCAGCGCGCCGCCCCGGGGCGCGACCTCGTCGCACAGGCCCCAGCCCTCCGCGCGCTGCGCCTCGATCTTCTCGGCCATCACGACCACGCGCTTGGTGCGGGCGGGGCCGAGCAGGTTCACGAAGCGCGGCACCGAACCCCAGCTCATGTTCATGCCCCGCTCGATCTCGGGCACGTAGAGCGTCGCGTCTTCGGCCATCACGCGCATGTCGAGGGAGACCGCGAGCGCGGCGCCGCCACCCACGCACCAGCCCTCGATCGCGGCGAAGGTCATCGGCTCGAGCGCCTCCCAGGCGTCGCACATGCGCGGCCCGTACTGCAGGGCCTTGCGGCGCTCGGCCATGCCGGCGTGGCGCGCGGCGCCGGCCTCCGGATCCTTGAGGTCGTAGCCGAGCGTGAAGACCTGCTCGCCGCCGGTCAGCACGATCGCGGAGGTCTCGGTGTCGCTCTCGAAGCTGCGGGCCGCCTCGGTCAGCTCGCGCATCAGCTGCTGGGAGAGGCCGTTGACGCCGTCGCCCCGATCGAAGCGCACGATCGAGATCCGCCCCCGCCTCTCGATCGTGACGTATTGCATCAGTAGCTCTTGGCCCAGACCACGCGTTGCTTGGAGGGCTTTCCGGAGAAGGGGCACGTGCCGGGGGCGCTGTCGCCGACCTCGCCCTCGAGGGGAACGCAGCGAATCGTCACGCCGAGCTCGGACTTGATGCGCTCCTCCACTTCCCGTTCACCCGACCAGTGGGCCAGCGCGAAGCCGCCGTGGGCCTCGGGCTTGTCGCTGTTCTTCGGCGTGAAGTAGGCGCGGAAGTCGTCGGCCGAGTCGATCTCCTGCATGTGCGCATCGCGGTAGCCGCGCGCGCGCTCGAGCAGGCCCTGCTGGATCTCGTCGAGCAGCGCCACGATGCCATCGACGAAGGCGTCGCGCGGCATGCTCTGCTTCTCGTTGGGACCGCGGTCGCGGCGCGCGACGAAGACCGCGCTGTCGGCCATGTCCCGGGGCCCGACCTCGACGCGGATGGGTGCGCCCTTCTTGACCCAGCCCCAGTTCTTCTCGCCGCCGCGGATGTCGCGCTCGTCGAGCACCACCTCCACGCGCCCGAGCCCGTAGGCGCGCGCCTGCAGGTCGTCCTTGAGCTTGCGGCAGTAGCTCAGGACCGCCTCGGGGTCCTCCGCGCGGGCGGTGATCGGCAGGATGACCACATGGGCCGGCGCGAGCTTGGGCGGCACGACCATGCCGTCGTCGTCGCTGTGGGTCATGATCAGGCCGCCGATCAGGCGCGTCGAGACGCCCCACGAGGTGGTCCACGCGGTCTCGAGCTGTCCGGCCTCGCTCTGGAAGCGGATCTCCTGGGCGCGGGCGAAGTTCTGCCCCAGGAAGTGGGAGGTGCCCGCCTGCAGTGCCTTGCGATCTTGCATCATCGCCTCGATCGCGTAGGTCGCGACCGCCCCCGGGAAGCGCTCGGACTCGGACTTCTCGCCGCGGAGCACTGGCATCGCCATCACTGGCTCGGAGAAGTCGTCGTAGACGTAGAGCATCCTGCGCGTTTCAGCGAGCGCCTCCTGCTCGCTGGCGTGCACGGTGTGCCCCTCCTGCCAGAGGAACTCGGCGGTGCGCAGGAACAGCCGCGTCCGCATCTCCCAGCGCACCACGTTCGCCCACTGGTTGATGAGCAGCGGCAGGTCCCGGTAGGACTCGACCCACTTGGCGAACATCGCGCCGATGATGGTCTCGGAGGTGGGGCGCACGATCAGCGGCTCCTCGAGCTCGCCGGCCGGCACCAGGCCGCCCTCCGGGCCTTCCTCGAG
>JAPPOT010000401.1:0-1330 GCA_028817855.1 Myxococcales bacterium | reverse complement strand
GCCTGCCTCGAGGCGGTGGTGGGTGACGACCGCGCACTCCTTGGCGAAGCCGTCCACGTGCTCCGCTTCCTTCTCCAGGTAGCTCTTCGGGATGAAGATCGGGAAGTAGGCGTTCTGGTGCCCGGTGTCCTTGAAGCGCCGGTCCAGCTCGCGCTGCATGTTCTCCCAGATGGCGTAGCCCCACGGCTTGATCACCATGCAGCCGCGCACCGGCGACGACTCCGCCAGGTCCGCGGCCCGCGCGACCTGCTGGTACCACTCCGGGTAGTCCTCGGCCCGCGTGGGCGAGATGGCGTTCTTCGGCTTCTTGGCCATGGGCGCGAAGCATACCCGCCGCGGCCAAGGCGTCCAGCGACAGAGCGCGGGTGGCCGGGGAAGGCGAACGGTTGCATCAGGCGCGCGCCTTTCCGAGTAGCACCCACACAGACCATCTCGGCGAACCGAGCCCATGTCGTTCACGGGTGGTCGCGTGGGGGGTGAGGGCGGGGCTCGGGGATGGACTACGAGGGTCTAGGGAATCGGGTAGCCGGGGTCGCCCGGGGTCTTGCCGCCGATTCGGACGACCTTCAGCCCGGGCCGCACTTCATTCATCGGGACGTAGCTGATCGCACCCGGGATCTTGGCAACCACCTTCATGAGCAGAACGCTCGAATTCACCGACTTCGGAGCGGAGCGAGCGCCGCGGATGCGCTCTGCAACCCAGTAGCGACCGACCTCGTCGGGCGACATCTTGAGCACCGCACGGTCGAAGCGCGTGCGGTGGCCGGTCTTGATCGGGTGATTGAGCGGGATCAGCTTCACGCCACCCTTTTCCACCGTCTGCCCGAGAAACACCCGGCGAAGCTCCGACAGGCTCATGGCATCGATCGGAGCGCTCTGCGCGACCACCACCGCGAGGGGGGGGGTCCCCTGCGCACCCACGGGAGAGCTCGGCGAGCCAGCCAGCAGCAGCAGGCCGGCGATCAGGGGTGGCAGGAGTGTTCGCAACGTTCTCATTCTAGGGCTCAGTACAGATCGAAGGAAGGCCCTCCATGGAGGCCGAGAGCTCGAGGCAGCTCCACCCTCGGGATAGACCGTCTCGTCTTTCACGCATCCCGGGGCGGTGCAGTTGCCGTCGGCGGCAGCGCGCATGACGGCACGATAGTCCGCGGTGTCGGTGCAACCGCCGTGATCCACATCGGCGACGCAGCTGCAGCCTTCGAGGAGCTGGCCCTCGTCGCACTCCGCGGCGTCGGCGCAGGCCGCCAGGCTGCACGCGAGTCTCAGCCGCCACGCTGTACGCGAGTATCAGCAGCAGGGCGGTGGTGTGGGGGGGGGGGCGGTTGGACAT
>JAPPOT010000430.1 GCA_028817855.1 Myxococcales bacterium | reverse complement strand
CCGGAGAAGAAACCGGAGGCGTACTGGAAGTACGTCGAGGATTTCTTCGAGGACGTAAGCCGCTCCTGGGCGAACCTCGACCCATTCACTTCTTGATCCAGGGGTTGGGGCGCCACAGGTCGTAGCTGAGATCGGCGCCGCAGAAGTGGTGGATGTCGAGCACGGCCTTCAGCTTGGGGTCGCTGCTGCGGCGCGAGCTCAGGAAGATGTCGACCTCCTGCCAACCGGGTCGCTCGGCGCGCTTGCGGCAGAGGTCCTGGCCGATGTTGAAGTAGCGGATCGGGTCACAGGCGGAGCGATTGAACTCGCGCGGCGTGAGCGGGATGTAGCTGCTGCCGCCGTCGTCGCGATGGACCTCGGCGCCGCCCTCGCAGATCACGCGCGCGTCGAACATGTGCAGCGCGAAGAGCCTGCCCTCGCCCGTGATCGCGGAGTCGCCCGGCCAGGCGTAGTGCATCAAGTTGGCCGCGCCGAAGACGAGGATCAGCACTCGGCCGGGCCACGGTTCCGGCTTGTCCACCAGGTCGAAGGGGGTGGGCCACTGCTCCGGTGGCGACCACGCGCGCACCAGCGGAAAGATCGTCAGCAGGCACGCCATCAGCAGCGGGTAGTAGAAGCCGACCAGCGCGTAGGACACGACGTGGAAAGCGACCAACTGGGCCATGGTGCCGTAGTGGATCCACGGGTTCTTGGCGTACAGCCCGATCACCAGGATGCACTCGAGCACCAGCACGTAGGCGCAGGCCTCGGGCAGCCACGGTTCGGGGATCCACAGCCTGTGGGCGTTGTAGAGCGCGGCGCCGCTCAGCCACTCGCCGTCGAGCTTGAGCACGCCGGCGAAGAAGTAAAAGGCCACGACGATGTGCTGAATCAGCGCCCGCTTGTTCGGCAGAAAGAGGAAGACCAGCGTCGCCCAGCTCGCCATGTAGTGCTGGTTGAGCCGCAGGTTGTAGTCCTGGAAGACGATCGCCAGGCGCAGCGCGCTCACAGCGATCAGCAGGAAGTAGCCGAGCCGCGCCGTGCGCTCGCGCAGGAAGGCGCCCGCGGTCACCAGCGACAGCGCCAGGAAGCCCCAGAGGAGCGCCTTCCACTGCGCGTCGTCGAGCACGCGCGCCTCGATGCACGACTCCCAGAACGGCCAGCACATGGGCGGCCGCCCGGTCCCCATCATCGAGGGCAGGTCGCTCTGGTAGTACCAGTGCACGAAGGTGACCACGTGCAGCAACGCAAGCGCCACGCCATAGGCGCGCAGGATGCGATCGCCCGCGATGTCGGCAGCCTGCGCGCGCAGCCAGGTCGTCATCGGCGGGGCGAGGTTAACACGGCGCGACGCGACTCACCTCAAGCCAAGCACACCCCCCGGCTCGATCAGAAGCTCGCGGTCACCGACATCAGCTCGCGCCCCCTCACCCAGGTCACCTCGGTGTCGGCGCCGGGCTGGATCAAGCTCGTCACGGTGTTGAGCTGCTGGATGTCGTGCAGGCGGATGCCAGCGACGCTGAGCAGGAGGTCACCGCGCTGGATGCCGTGCGTGGCCGCGAAGCCCTCGGGGCTGACCTGGTGGACCTCGACGCCGTAGGGGAGCTGACCTGGGGTGAGCCCGAGGCTGCGGCCGAAGCTGCTCGGTGGCGCGATCACGCGGCGCTCCAGGTACAGCTGCAGGTCGCGCGCGATCTGGTAGCCGTGGCCGAACACCACGTCGCGTCCGACGATCTTCAGGAAGTCCCCGAAGCCCGACTGGACGAGGGTGATGCGGGTGCCGGTCTCCGCCTGCTCGAGCTGAATGGCGATCTCGGTTCCCTGGCACGGCTGGTGGTCCTTGCGCACCCGCAGCAGCCGCTCGGGCTCCACTTCGAGCGCGGTGCAGCTCGCCCCCGACACGGGGAGCGGCTCGAACGAGGGGAAGCCGGCGAGCACGTAGTGGGTGTCGTCGTCGCCCTCGGCAGCCTCCACCGTGCGTTCCGTGAGCGCCTCCCAGACCTCCTCGGGCGCGGCTTCTACGACGAACGTGGTCTTGAAATCGATCGACATCACTCCTCCTCGAGCTGTGGGTAGGCCGCGAGTGCGACCCGGTACGCTTCGCCCTGCGCGCTGCTGTGCTTGTTGAGCAGGGACTTCAGGGACTCGACCAGCTCCACCATGAACGCGGCGCGCGCGGCCTCGTCGGCGAAGCGAGCCTCGGCCGCGAGACTGGCGCTCGGCACTTGCTGGCCCTCGGTGGCAGCCAGATCGATCAGGCCGGCCGAGTCGCGCTGAAGGCGCTCGCCGAGCTCCGCCAGCTGCCCGAGCGACACCTGATCGCGGAACACCGACGCCAGCTTCTGCGGGTCGGTCGCGAAGGCCGACGACACCACGAAGCGGCGGGCGGTGGCGCGGTAGAGCTGCTCGACGAAGTTGCCCTTGCGTCGCTCGCCGACGCGCTCCACCAGGCCGACCCGCTCCAGCTCCTTGAGGTGGTAGCTCACCGACTGGCGGGAGCGCCCGAAGCTCCGTGCCACGCCGGCTGCGGTGTTCGGCTCGCGCAGCGCCTCCAGGATCTGCACCCGCGCCGGATGCGCGAGCGCGCCGACGCGCTCGGGCTCTCCCAACAGCTCCACACGGGCCTGCATGGAGAGTGTCATAGGAAATAGATACTTCCTAGGCAAGAACTACTTTCTATAGATCGTTCAAGCTATTGGGAGGAAAGGTGAAATTCAGGTTGGAGGTGCCCTCGTCCACTGGCTTCACCCGCTTCGGCGCGTCCCCCCTCGTCATCGCCGGCGCGGGAGCGCGGGATCGGTTCCATGCGACAAGGGCACCTCCTGCTCTCAATTTTGTACGGTCGGCCTATTTTGTTACGCGTCGTCTCGAGGGTCTCGTGAAGCTCGCATCCCCGATCCACCTCCTCCACGGACAGGGTCCGCCCCTGAAAGCTCATCTACCACGACCGTCAGGCAGACCGGACGGCCCCCTGCCCGAGCACATCCACGATCCCACGCCGCCAGGTACGGCGAGCAAGCCGCCCGCAAGCTCGAATCGGTCAGCGCCGACCACGAGCTGACCGTGCTCACGCAAGACGAGAGGGAGCTGGAGGGCAAGGCCGTGATGGACTTCATCGCCCACCACTGGGGCCCCTGAATCGGTCGAGGTTCGTTCACGAGCGAGCGCGCCCGGAGCCCAACACCGGAGGCGTAGCGGAGCTACGTCGAGGATTTGGGCGAGGACGTAAGCCGCTCCTGGGCGAACCTCGACCGATTCAGATGCCGGAGGCGCGGCGTTTGCTTAGCTCGTCCTGATAGGCGAGATGGTTCAGCGCCGCCACGAAGGCTTGCGCGCTCGCCATCACCACGTCGATGTGGGTGGCGCGGCCGTGGGCGATGATGCCGCCCTCGGAGATGCTCAGCCGCACGCTGCCCTGGGCGTCGGAGCCGCCACTGAGCGCGTCGATGCGGTAGTCCTCCATCGTCACGCCCTCGCTGCCGGTGCACTGCTTGAGCGCGTTGATCACGGCGTTGACCGGGCCGTTGCCACCCGCCTCGCAGGTGTGCTCGGTGTCGTCGAAGCGAACCTTGACTGTGCCGCGGGGCTCGTCGCTGCTGCCGCCCGAGAAGGCCACGTCGAGCAGCTCGAAGCGCGCGGGCACGTCGAAGACGTCGTCGGCCACGAGCGTGGTCAGGTCCTCGTCGTAGATGTTCTTCTTCTTGTCAGCCAGTCGCTTGAACTTCTCGAAGACCGCATCGAGCTGCGCGCGCCCCATCGAGTAGCCCAGCTCCTCGAGGCGCTTCTGCAGCGCCGCGCGACCCGAGTGCTTGCCGAGCACGATCTTGCTCTCGGTCAGGCCCACGTCCTCGGGCAGCATGATCTCGTATGTGCGCCGGTCCTTGAGCATGCCGTGCTGGTGGATGCCGGACTCGTGGGCGAAGGCGTTGCGCCCGACGATCGGCTTGCTGGCCTGGACGTGCAGCCCGGTGGTCTGGCTGATCAGCCGGCTGGCCGCCATGATCTGGCGCGTGTCGATGCGCGTCTCGCAGCCGAGCAGGTCCCGGCGCGTGCGCAGCGCCATCACGATCTCCTCGAGCGCCGCGTTGCCCGCACGCTCGCCGATGCCGTTCATGCAGCACTCGACCTGGCGCGCGCCCGCCGCCACCGCCGCCAGCGAGTTCGCCACCGCCAGGCCCAGGTCGTTGTGGCAGTGGGTCGAGACGATCACGTCGCCCTGCTCCGGCGTGCGCTTCGCGTTCGCCGGCTCCACCACGTCGCGCATGATCTCGGTGACCATGCGCGTGTACTCCTGCGGCATGGTGTAGCCGACCGTGTCCGGGATGTTCAGCACGCGCGCGCCGTTGTCGATCGCGCAGGCGAAGACCTCCTTGAGGAAGCTCAGCTCCGTGCGCGTCGCGTCCTCGGCCGAGAACTCCACGCTGCTGCACAGCGACGCGCACTGGGCGACGCCGCGGCGCACCTCCTCGAGCACCTGATCGGGCGCCATCTTCAGCTTGCTCTCCATGTGCAGCTTGCTGGTGGCGATGAAGACGTGCAGGCGCGGCTGCTTGGCGGCGCCCACCGCCTTCCAGCCCGCCTCGATGTCGGGCTCGCGCGTGCGGCACAGGCCGGCGACCTCACTGTCATCGATGATGGAGGCGATCTCGCGCACCGACTCCAGCTCGCCGGGCGAGGCCGCGGGGAAGCCGGCCTCGATGATGTCCACGCCCATGTCCTCGAGCTTCTTGGCGATCAGCAGCTTCTCGTCGAGGGTCATGGTGGCGCCCGGCGATTGCTCGCCGTCGCGCAGGGTGGTGTCGAAGATCCGTACGTGGTTGTCCGTCATCCGATCGGGTCCTCACTGCGGTTGCCCGCGACCGCGCTGCGGCCGCCCCTCAGGGGGAGCGTCTCCTGGCTCTTGCGCCCCGTAAAGGGCTCGACGCCGTCCTTCACCAGCTTGTATTCGAGCGCGTCGACGAGCGCCTCCCAGCTGGCGTGAATGATGTTGGCGCTGCAGCCCACCGTGCCCCAGACCTCGCTGCCATCGCTCGACTGGATCAGCACGCGAACGACCGAGCCGGTGCCGTCGCCGCTCTGCAGCACGCGAACCTTGTAGTCCACCAAACGCACGGACTCGAGCTGCGGATAGAAGCGGCAGATCAGCTTGCGCAGGCCGGCGTCCATCGCGTGCACCGGACCGTCGCCGACGGCCGACGTGTACGCGTCGTCATCGCCGACGCCGATCTCGATGCGTACCCGCGTCTGGCCCTTCGTGGCGTGGCCGTGCGCGCCCTCACCGAAGTTGATGCCCATCTCCAGGTCGCGCAGCTCGAAGTAGGCCGGCCGCTGACCCAGGCACTCCATCATGAAGAGCTTGAAGGAGGCGCCCGAGCTTTCGAAGGCGTAACCCTGGTTCTCCAGCTCCTTGAGGCGCTCGAGGATGCGCGCCGTCTCCGGCGACTTGGGGTCGAGCTCGAGGCCCAGCTCGCGCGCCTTGAGGTGCACGTTGGCGCGCCCGGACAGGTCCGACAGCAGGATGCGCCGGCTGTTGCCCACCGCCTCCGGATCGACGTGCTCGTAGGTGCGGCTGTTCTTGCGAACCGCGTCCACGTGCACGCCGCCCTTGTGGGCGAAGGCGCTGCGGCCCACGTAGGGCTGGGCCGCCCAGGGTTGGCGGTTGCTGATCTCGTCGGCCGCGCGCGCCACGTGCCGCAGCTGGGCGAGCTGCTCGCGACTGACGCAATCGATGCCCATCTTCAGCACCAGCGCCGGGATGATCGAGATCAGGTTCGCGTTGCCACAGCGCTCGCCGGTGCCGTTGATCGTGCCCTGCACCATGGCGGCGCCACTGCGCACGGCGGCCAGGGTGTTGGCCACCGCCAGCTCGGCGTCGTTGTGGGTGTGGATGCCGATCGGCGCGTCGTTCGCGGCGCGCGCAGCCTGGACTGCGACCGTGACGTCGGCCGGTAAGGTGCCCCCGTTGGTGTCGCACAGCACGAGGTAGCCGGCGCCTCCCCGCGCCGCCGCGGCCAGCGCCGCCAGCGCGTAGTCCGGGTCGTCCGCGTAGCCGTCGAAGAAGTGCTCGGCGTCGAAGATCACCTCGTCGGCGTGCTGCTTCAGGTAGCGCACCGAGTCCTCGATCAGCTCCAGGTTCTCCTCGGGGGTGATGCGCAGGGCCTCGGTGGCCTGGAACTTCCAGCTCTTGCCGAAGATGGTCAGGCACGGCACCTCGGCCCGCAGCAGGGCCTGCAGGTTGGCGTCCTGTTCGCACGCGATACCTGCCCGACGGGTGGAGCCGAAGGCCGCCAGCCGGGCGTTGTCGAGGCTGAGCTTGCGGGCCTCCTCGAAGAAGGCCTCGTCGCGCGGATTGCTCCCGGGCCAGCCCCCCTCGATGTAGGAAACACCAAGGGAATCAGCGAGTTGAGCGATCTGGAGCTTGTCGGCCACCGACAGCTGGACGCCCTCACCCTGGGTGCCGTCGCGCAGACTGGTGTCGTAGAGGACCGTGCTCATCGCTACTTCTCTCGGATGAAACCGTATCGCTTATGAAACACGCGCGTCGCCGGGCCGGAGCGGTGTGCTGGACGCGAGCCTCCATCCGGGGGACCAACACTTGGGGCGGGCGCGAGGCTACCAACAGTAGTG
Organism: Myxococcales bacterium; assembly: GCA_028817855.1. Taxonomy (GTDB): domain Bacteria; phylum Myxococcota_A; class Polyangia; order Polyangiales; family JAFGIB01; genus JAOUOP01. The sequence goes on along the minus strand of JAPPOT010000430.1, from coordinate 6,240 downwards.
GTGGGTCCCGGGCGAATCAAGTTGCCGCCACAGCGGCAGAATGCGGCTCGCATCTGCAACTGGCCGCCCCCCACTTCTCGTTGTAAACCCGCGGGCATGCTGGACCTGAAAGCGGTGGTCGACGACTTGGAAGGGGTGCGCGCGGCGGTCGCGCGGCGGGGGCCGGAGCACGCCCGCTCGCTCGACGCCATCGCCGAGCTCGCCAAGCGCCGCAGCGAGACGATCCAGCGCCTGGAGGCCCTGCGCGCCCAGAAGAACGAGGCCAACCAGGCCATGGCCAAGCTCGACAAGAAGGGCGAGGCCTTCCAGCAGAGGCGCGCGGCGATGAAGGAAATCGCCCAGGAGACCAAGCGGCTCGAGGCGGTCAGCCGCGAGGTGGAGGCCGAGCTGGGCGAGGCGCTCATGGGCGTGCCCAACCCGCCCGCGGACAACGCGCCCGACGGCCACAGCGAGGCCGACAACCGCTACGTGCGCGAGCACGGCGAGAAGCCGGTGCAGGACTTCGAGGTCAAGGACCACGTGGACCTGGGCACCGGCCTCGGCATCCTCGACTTCGAACGGGCCGCCAAGATCAGCGGCGCGCGCTTCAACGTGCTCAAGGGCGCCGGCGCGCGCATGGAGCGGGCGCTGATGAGCTTCATGCTCGACCTGCACGCCGACACCCACGGCTACACCGAGGTGTGGCCGCCCGCGCTCGTGCTCGACAAGGCCCTGCGCGGCACCAGCCAGCTGCCCAAGTTCGGCGCCGACCTCTTCCGCCTGGCGGGCGACTGGGACGATGGCTCCGCCAAGGAAGGCGCGCCACGGCGCGACCTCTACCTGGCACCCACCGCGGAGGTGCCGGTCACCAACCTGCACCAGAACGAGATCCTGGAAGCCGAGCAGCTGCCGGTGCGCTACTGCGCCTACACGGCGTGCTTCCGCAGCGAGGCGGGCAGCTACGGCAAGGACACCCGCGGCATGATCCGCCAGCACCAGTTCGACAAGGTCGAGCTCGTGCACTTCGAGCGGCCCGAGCAGGGCGAGGCCGCGCTCGAGAAGCTGACCGCCGCCGCCGAGGCCGTGCTCCAGAAGCTCGGCCTGCACTACCGAGTGATGGAGCTGTGCGCCGGCGACATGGGCTTCGCCGCCAGGCGCTGCTACGACATCGAGGTCTGGCTGCCCGGGCAGCAGGCCTACCGCGAAATCAGCAGCTGCTCCTGGTTCGGCGACTTCCAGGCGCGCCGCGCCAAGATCCGCTACCGCCCCGCCAAGGGCGACAAGCCGAAGCTGCTGCACACCCTCAACGGCTCCGGGCTGGCGATCGGACGCACGCTGGTTGCGATCCTGGAGCAGAACCAGCAGGCGGACGGCAGCGTGAAGGTCCCGGAGGCGCTGGTGCCGTACATGGGCGGGCTCGAGGTGATCTCCTGAGCGACGGCCCGGACATCGAGCACGACGTGGCGCTCGCGCCGCGCACCACGCTCGAGCTGGGCGGCGCCGCGCGCCACTTCATCACCGCCGAGGACGACGCCACCGTGGCCGAGGCGCTGCGCTGGGCGGGGGAGCAACAGCTGCCGGTCGCGATCCTCGGTGGCGGCAGCAACCTGGTGGTGGCCGACGCCGGGTTCGACGGGCTCGTGATCGCGATGGCCCAGCGCGGCGTCGAGATCACCATGCGCGGCGCGACCGCGCAGGTGATCGCGCGCGCGGGCGAGCCCTGGGACGCGCTGGTGGCGATGACGGTCGAACGCGACCTTTCGGGGCTCGAGTGCCTCTCCGGCATCCCGGGGCTGGTGGGCGCGACGCCGATCCAGAACGTGGGCGCCTACGGGCAGGAGGTGGCCGAGACGATCGCCAGCGTGCGCGTGCTCGACCGCGCCGCCGGGCAGGTGCACGTGCTCGACAACGGGCAGTGCGGCTTCCGCTATCGCGACAGCGCCTTCAAGCGCGACCCGGAGCGCCACGTGGTGCTGTCGGTGACCTTCGCGCTCACGCTCGGGGGCGAGCCCGCCCTGCGCTACGCCGAGCTGGTCGAAGCGCTCGCACCCGCGGGCGCCACGCCGGATCTCGCCAGCGTGCGCGAGACGGTGATCGCGCTGCGCCGCGACAAGTCGATGGTGATCGATCCCGACGACGAGAACCGCCGCAGCGCCGGCTCCTTCTTCACCAACCCGATCGTGAGCGCCGAGCAGGCCGCGCGCGTCGTCCAGCAGGCGCTCGACGAGGGCCTGGTCGAGCGCGCCGCACAGGTGCCCCAGTACCCGGCGGACGGCGAGCGGGTGAAGCTCGCGGCGGGGTGGCTGATCGAGCGCGCGGGCTTCGCGAAGGGCACGCGCCGCGGCCACGTCGGCATCTCCAGTCGCCACGCCCTGGGCCTCGTGCACCACGGCGGCGCCACCACCGCGGAGCTGCTAGACCTGGCCCGCGAGGTGCGCGACGGCGTGCAGCGGCGCTTCGGCGTGACGCTGGTGCCGGAGCCGGTGCTGCTCGGGGTGACGCTGTGACGATCTATCTGGTGCGACACGGAGAGACCCGCTGGAACGTGGTGCGGCGCGTGCAGGGGCGGACCAACTCCCCGCTGACCCTGCGCGGGCTCGAGCAGATCGCCGCCTACGCGAAACTGCTCAAGGCGGAGCTGGGCACGCTGGACGACGTGGCCCTGTGCGCGAGCCCGCTGGCGCGCACACAGCAGACCGCTTCGACCATCGACGAGACCCTGCCGCAGCCCGATGCGCTCTGCAGCGAGACCGAGCGCCTCGCGGAGCGCTACTGCGGCGACTGGGAGGGCCTGCTCTTCGAGCAGCTGCTCGAGCGCTACGGCGAGAGCGTGCGCTTCGAGTGGCGGCGCTGGGACAACCGCGTCGGCGGCGACGGCGAGAGCCTCGACGACGTGCAGGCGCGGGCACGCGCCTGGCTGGCCGAGCCGCGACCGGCCGCGCGCACGATCGTGGTCACCCACGGCATCATGAGCCGGCAGTTCCGCGGCGCCTACCTGGGCCTGCCGCCGGAAGACGTGATGAAGCTGGAGAGCCACACCCATGATCGCATCTTCAAGCTCGAAGACGGCGCGGTCGGCATCGTCGAGGTGCCCGACGTGGAGGCACTCCCTGCCAGCCGCTATTCGATGAGGCGGTCATAGGCGAACGGCCGCGCCTGCTCCGAGACGCTGCACCGCCGCACCCCTCGCTGCTACCTTGTACGCCCGATGGATACCCGCCAGGCACTCGACGCGCTCGCGGAGCTGATCGAAACGCACTTCGAGGTCGTCGCGAGGCGCAGCGACCACCCGGCGACGCGACACCTGGGCGTGGAGGTCGACGGGCTGCCGGTCTTCAGCTTCAAGCTTCACGGTGGCTATCAGCGCGACGTGGGCGTCGAGCTGCGCGTGGCCGGGGTGTCGAGCGAGCGGGTTCCCTTCTATGAGGCAGCAGAGCCGCCGTCCTGGGAGACCGCTGAAGCGCTGCAGGAGCCACCGCTGCGCGTGCGGCCCGACGGTGGCTACGAATGGGCGGTCGATCGGGAGGCGTTCGCGGCCGAGCTGATGACGGTGGCCCACGCGCGCTGGGAGAAGTGGAAAGCGGACTTCCTCTCCGTGGTGTCCGTCGAGCCACATGCCTGGCGGCGCGCTTGCGAGCGACTCGTGGAGCACGATGACCCATGGCAGCTGCTCTACAATCCATGCGACTCCCCGCGGGAAGGCTTTGCCTTCCCGGTGGAGTCGGGCATGGCCGACTGTCCGTTCGAGGTGCTGCACGCCCTGCTGGGCATGGCTCCGGTTCTGGAGTCGCTCGCGCCCTTCTCAACCCCGGACTGCGAGCACCTGCTCAAGCAGTCGTTCCGACTCCAGCCCGAGCGCGAGGCGGGACTCGCGGAGGACGCCACCAAGCCGCGCCCCGGCGACGGCCCCAGCGAGCCGCTGCCATCCATTCAAGTCCGCCTGCAACAGCCGGCGCGGGCCGAGGAGCTCATGGACTGGCTGGAGCGGGCGGGCGGGGGACCGCCCGCCGGTGACGACTGGTTGATCGAGCACCTGACCGGCGAGCGCTTTCTCTCGTTGCCGGTGCGCGAGGGCTGGCAGGCAGAAACGTGCATCCGCGCCGCGGGCGCCGCGTGGCCAGAGAGCCGCCACTTTTTACTCCCCGCCACGCCTCGCCTGGTGCTCGCCGAGCGTGGCGAGGTCGTCTGGCAGACGCCTCCGCCTCAGCTGGAGAGCCCATCCTTTCCGGTCGCGGCGCGGCGCACCGCCCTGCGCGACTCCCTATATGACGAGGGCCTCGGCTTTCGGCTGTCCTTCGCGCGCCCGCTCGACGACGGGGAGCTCGCGTACGCCAGTGACCTCGGCCAGCGCTGGGTCGAGTTCTACTCGGACGACAACCCGGAGCTTCCGCTGGGTGGCCACCGCAACTACGGCGAGGACGTCGCGGACGACCGGCGCTCGATCGTGTTCTGGATGGATCGCATCACCATCGCCGACGAAAACCGCGTGCACATGGGTCTCGTCCTGTGGCTCTGCGAGCAGGCCGCCGGGCTCCTCCCCGTCGCCTCCGTCTCCTTCGGCGTCGATGCAAGCGATGAGCTCAGCGCATCCCTCATGCAGCGCCTCGGCGCACCGCTGCGCATCATCACGCCCACCGCGATCCGGCCCCCCACGACCCTGACCTTCATCCTGGCCTTCGCACCGGTGTTCTTCCTGCGCTGGCTCGATGTCGGCCCGGTGGCCGGCATGCTGGCCTATGGCTTCGCTATCGGCCTTCCCGTCGTCAGGCACCGCCACTGGTTCGGGCGCCGTGCCTGGCTGCTCTGGAGCGGCGTGGGCCTCGCCGGCCTCTCGGTGCTCTCACCCGTGCTCCCCCTGGCAGGCGAGGCTTTGGGCGGCTTCGTGTCGAACGCCCTCATTTGGGGCGTCCGCGCCTTCTTCCTGGCGATGATCTGGTTTTCCTTCCGCGACGAACGCTGAGCGACATGGCGACCGTCGTCGCGCTGGGCAGCTGAGCCGTGAGCGGTCTTGCCGCCCCCTGGCGACTATGGGAATCTGCCGAGGGGCGCGGGGGAATGAAATGAAGCTGCGAATGCTGTCGCTCGCGCTGTGCGCCTGTGCGGCCTGCGAGAGCGACGAGCCGGCCATGGACGGAACGTCCGAGGCCGAGGGTGGGAACCAAGTTGCCGGTGGCGACGCGAACGGAGACGGGGCCGACCGGGCTGAAGCCCCGACGCCCGCGCCCGATGCCGGCACCGAAGGCGAGGCGGTGACCAGGCCCGTGGAAGGCGCCGCCGGCGAGCAGGCGCCGCCGGAAGAACCCGCGCCACCACCGCCCTACGACCTGGACAACATCTGCGACGAGCCCGCGGGCACGATGGGCTCGTGCCTGAGCGGCGCCAGCGGCACCTGCCAGGAAGCGGTCACCGGCTTCGGCACCGCCGGAATCGCGATCTGCATCCCCGACTTCGGCGATCGACCGAGCGACGACCCGTGCCCCCTCTACGGCGCCACCGGTCGCTGCTTCGACGTGGGCGGGGAGTACTGGGTCTACTACTACGACGGCACCGAGGCGGAGCGCGTGTCGCGCTGCGATCAACGCGAGGGCATCTACTGCGCAGCCCTGCCCGGGCTGAGCGAGGCGCTGATCGAGACGTGTCGCACCGGCTGCGCCGCCGCCGAGCCAGACCACACCGGCGCGCCCGAGTGCGCGATGCTGGCGGAGGAGTGCCTGCCGATGTGCCAGGAGACCGTCGCGGGCCTTTCGATGGAGTGCGCCCAGTGCCTGATCGACAACCTCTTCTGGGAGCAGGGCGGCTGCGGCGAAACCGAGTGCTTCTGCACCCTGCCCGAGTTCCCGACGGTGGACACGCCGCTGTGCGCGGACGCGTGCCAGTGACCGGGGCCGCGGCCGTGACCTAGGCCGTGACCGGGGCCGAGTCCGGGGCCGTGACCGGGGCCGAGTCCGTGGCCGTGACCGTGACCGGGGCCGTGACCGAGTCCGAGGCCGTGACCGAGTCCGAGGCCGTGGCCGGGACCGAGGCCGAGTCCGTGGCCGAGTCCGAGTCCGTGGCCGAGTCCGGAACCGAGACCGAGACCCGGACGCGGTCGCCACACGAGCGTCGGAACAGAAACCGGGCGAGGCTCGTTCAGGGGCGAGCGCGCCCGGAGGGCCACACCGGAGGCGTAGCAGAGCTACGTCGAGGATTGGACCGAGGACGTAAGCCGCTCCTGGGCGAACCTCGGCGATTCGCTACCAACCAACCCTAACTTTTCTTTTT
>JAPPOT010000799.1 GCA_028817855.1 Myxococcales bacterium | reverse complement strand
CGGCGCGGCGCGCGCCGGCGAGCGAGGCGTGCATGAGCGCCTCACGGCCGCCCATCACGGACGACCAGCTCACGCGCGCCGCGGATGCGGTGCGCGGGCTGCTCGCGGACGACGGGTCCGATGGGGAAGACGAGAAGCAAGAGCTGGGCACCGGAGCGCGGCTGGTCGCGCTGGCCCATGACGTGGTCGCGCGCCAGTGCGAGAGCGAGACCCTGATCAGCGGTGAGCCGTACGTGCAGGCGCGGGCGGAGGAGCACGGCGTCGAGCGCGACCAGGCGCAGACCCCACTGGGCAACGTGCTGGCGATCCTGGAGCGGGGCCCGGAGAACAACCACGAGTGGAGCCTGGTCGCGGCGCTCTTCGTGGCAGGGGTGGGGCGGCGTGCCGCGGAGCTGGAGGACGAGGGCGAGCGGCACAACTTCGTCCGTAAGGTGGCCGGCTTCTGCATCTGGCTCGAGCTGGGCACACCCCATCGCGTCGTTCCGCTCTGGTCGCGACTGCTCGACGATGACCTCTGCGAGCAGCTCTACGGGGCGCTCGGCGCCGCGGTGTTGGACGAGGACCGGGAGCTTCCGGAGCCGGCGGCCCGCGGGCGCAACGCGGTGCGCGTCAGCGCACTGGGCGAGGCCGACGGCGCTGCGCCGCGCGAGGCCCTCGACCGCATCGCCGCAGCGGCCCGTGACCCCTTCAGCCGCACGTTGGCGATGCTCGCGCTCGGCCGGCTGTCGCCGGAGGGCGGCTCCGCGGAGCAGCGCATCGAGGGCCGGTTGGGGCGCTTTCCCGCCGGGGCCGTGCGCTCGACGCTGCGTTGGGTCAGCGGTTGGGCGCTGGTCAGCTGGGCGTTGCGGCTGCTCGGGTCGATCCTCGGCCTGCGACGCAGCGCGGAGGTCGAGCTGCGGGGGCAGTCGCTCACGATCAAGCGACGGGTCTCGCTGTTGGGGCGCCCCGTGCGGTCTTCGGAGCACACCCATCGCCTGTCCGAACTGCATTCGGCGCGGCGGGCGGCGCGCTACCCCTTCGTGCACCTGCTGATCGGGGTGACCTGCTTCTCCAGCGGTCTGGTGCTCGGCGGGCTGTTCCTTTTCGATGGGGCGCGCGCAGGGGACCTGACGCTGCTGCTGTTGGCGGCCGCGCTGTCGTTGGGCGGCGCGGGGTTGGATCTGGCGCTCGACGTGTTGGTGCCGGCGCGCCATGGGCAGGTCGCGCTCGACTTGGACGTGGGCCGCGCGCGCACGCGGGTGGTCGGAGTGGACCAGGGCGCGGCAGACCGCCTGCTTCAGGCGCTGGCGTCGCGACTGTCGGGGTAGTGCTCTGACCAGGGCATAGTCATCCGCGCTGACCGGTTCCGACCGCGGGCCTCAGACGTCGACCCAGTCGACGGAGCTGCGCGATTGGACCGCTTCCACCGCCAGCGCATCGGCGCGCTCGTTGAGCTCGACGCCGACGTGGCCGCGCACGTAGATGAACTCCAGGTCGCTGAAGCGGGCGACCAGCTCCTTGATTCGCGCGATCAGGGGCTTGTTGGCCTTGGCCTTCCAGCCCTTGGTGAGCACGCCGATCGAGTACTGGCTGTCGGTGTATACGCGCACGGGCCGGCCGTTTGCGCTCTCGTCGAGGACGTCGAGGGCGCGCTCGATCGCGGTGAGCTCGGCGATGTTGTTGGTGCCCTCGCCCAGATACACGCTCAGCTCGCGGCGGTGGTCCCCATCGAGAAGCACGACGCCCAGCCCCGAGGGGCCGGGGTTGCCGGAGCACGCTCCGTCCGTGTACGCGACGATGGCGCCCTTCGGCGGCGGGGGCAGGGCGCTTCCGCTGCCGCTCTGCTTCGCCTTGCCGGTCCTGCGCCTGCCTCCGCTACGGCTGTTGCCGCTGCCCTCCTGCCGGTTCGGCACAGGCTGGCCCGCCGGGCAGGTGTCGTCTGGCAGCACCGGCTCGCGCTCGATGACCGTGAGGTTGCGCGCCCCGGCGCGGTAGGCCCGGGTGTCGCTGGGCCGATAGCGGATCTCCACGCGCCCGTCCTCGGCCCGCAGGGAGCCGTCCTCGTTGCAGCGGGCGAGCACGACGCCGCCCTTGAATCTCACTCTCCGCCAGGCCACGCCGCGCTACTTAACACGATTTGGGGCCCTCATTCGAGGCGGTGGGCGGCTTCGTGCAGCGTCACCAGCGTATAGCCGGTCTCCAGCAGCACGGTCACCGCGGAGTTGAGCGCGGCCAACTTGGCCTGCCCCGCTCGCTTGAGGTCGGGTTGATACGGCTTGAGCCAGGCGAGTCCGTCCGCCTCCGCGTCGAGCAGGTCGATGCCGTGCAGCTCGAGATTGACCAGGGGGCGCCGGCCCATCGCGCGGGCCAGCCAGCGTGCGCCGCGCTCGCCGGCCATCGCGACGGTGGTGCCGATGAAGGGCAGGCGGGCGCTGGCCAGGCCGGTGACGCCGATCGGCAGCTCGAGCATGCCGTCGCCGCGCCGGTGGTAAGGGGTGCCCACCCGATAGGGGTCCGCTGGCGCGGTCAGCACGCGCGGATCGTCGACGATGCTGTGGCTGCGGCGGCCCCGGGCCGCAATGCTCGCGATCGCCGCGGCCTTGGCCGCGTAGTAGGGGGGGCAGGGGAAGACGCTCGAGTCGTACTCGTAGCCCTGAGCGGTCAGCTGCTCGAAGGTGGCATCCACGATGGTGTAGCCCGGTGCGCGGAATCCGACCGGGCGCTCGCCGCAGGCATGCTCGATCGCGTCGGCTCCGCGCCGGATGTCGTCACCCTGGCTCTCGGCGCTGCGGCGGGTGAAGTCATAGCGGTGATGGAAGGTGTGATTGCCGATCTCGTGGCCGGCCCCGTGCAGCCGCGCGATCGCATCGCGCGCGGGGGCGTGATCGAGGTCGCGGCCGATGGCGAAGAAGGTCGCGCGCGCGTCGAGCTGCCGCAGCCAGCTCTCGAAGCGGGCGACGCCGCGCTCATAGACGGCGTGCGCGCTGCCGTCCGTGGGCGGCTCCAGGCCGTGAATGGCCGAGTAGCAGGGGATCTCGTCGAGATCGACCGAGATGGATGCGAACACGGGCGCAGCTTAGCAGACCGCCCACGGCGGTCGCGGAGAGGAGGGCGAGGGGCCCTAGGCGCTGGAGGCACTCGTCTGCCGGGAGCGCTGGCGTGCGGCAGCCTCCTCGACCAGCGGCACCGTCAGGCGGGCGAAGCGGCGGGGGTTCGCAATCTGGCGCTTGCGAAGTAGCTGGTCGGCCCGTGCCTCCATGGACTCGCCTTCTGCGCCGCCGACGATCTGGCCCTTGGCGCGTAGCGGGAGGACCGCCGCTAGTGGTGGCGTCCGGCCGTTGCTGTGGGTGGCGAGCACCTGCTCGAGCCCCTTGATGGCGGTCTGGGCGTCGCCCGCGGCGGAGGCGACGGCGGCGCGCGTGAGCGTCAGCTGATCCTGGAGGCACGGCAGCTCCAGGGCCGCGACCAGGTCGAGCACCTTGCCGGCTTCGTCGAGCACGCTGCGCGGGGTGTGGCGCGAGGCCCGCGAGAGCACCAGCAGCCGTGCACGGCAGAGCAGCATCAGGCCGCGCCACAGCGGGATCGAGTTTTCGGCGGACTCGGTGAACTGATCGAAGAGATAGCTCGTCGTGCGCGCCCGCTCGGCGTCGCCGCGGTAGAGCTGCAGGACCGAGCGCGAGAGCAGGTCGGCCGAGAAGCTGATGCCCTCCAGGGTGCCGGCCATTTTCGAGGCCTGATCGAGGGTGGCCAGCGCGCCCTCCGCGTCGTCGTTGCGCAGCATCGGGATCGTCATCGTCATGCGCAGGCGGATGCTGCTGACCACGTCATTGCGGCCGTCGGCTTCCCGCGCCCAGTCGCGCAGCAGCTGCAGATCGGCATCGAGCAGCACCGCCGACTGGAGCTGCCCGATGACCATCCGCGCCTGGCGCATCTCGAAGGCGCCGCCGCGCGTGTGGTTGCGGTAGAGCTCCTCGGCGCGGAAGAGCTCTCCCAGGGCTTGCTCCACCTGGCCGGAGTAGTAGACCACCAGGCCGCGTGCGAAGGCGATGCAGGCCCGGGCCTCGGCGCTGTCGGTACCGCGCGCGACCGCTTCGGCCACGTCGAGCGCGCCGCAGGGGGCAACCTTGGCCAGCCGGCTGAAGGGAAGGTCCACATGGGTGTGAAAGAGCGTCAATGCGCGCACCACGCGCAGCGGCTCGCCGGTCTCGAGCGCGTCGGCCACGTAGCGCGTGAGCAGCGGCAGTGGCCGCGCCAGCTCGTGCAGCAGCAGCCCGCGCGTGGCGCCCCATAACATGTCCAGTCGGACCAGGGAGGCGCCTTCCACATCGGCCTCGGCCCGCTCCTGGAAGGACAGCCCGCGGGTGCGCAGCGCGCGCCAGACCTCGCCTGCCTCGTAGGCCGCCTGGGCGAAGTCCCTCGGGATCTGCACGCCGTGCGCTGCCAGCGGCTCCTTGACCGCGGCCAGGCCCTCCTCCAGCTGGCCTGACAGCAGCAGCTGGATGCCGCCCAGTGCGCGTAGCTCGGCGGTCTCCCCGCTGGCCGCGGTGCGCGCCGCCTCGAAGTACATCTCCGCCGCTTCCGAGCCGCGTCCCGCGTTGACGAGCGCGTCCGCATGGCGGCGCTGGAAGGCGAGCCGGCGATGGTCGTTGCTCGAGTGCTCCGCCGCGAGGCCGTAGAGGCGCGCCGCCTTCTCGAACGCCAACCCCTTCTCGGCCTGCTCGCCTGCGCGCGCGGCGTAGAGCGACGCGCGCTCCTGCTCGCCCGCGCCCAGCAGGTGGCTGGTGAGAGCCTCGAGGTCGATCGCCCCGCTCGCCTCGAGCGCCGCGGCCAGACGCCGGTGCCAGTGGGTGAGCGTCTCGGGCGCCATGCGCGAGGTTACGCCCTCCCGGATCGTGTCATGGTAGACCTCGACCGCGCGGATGTCGTGGGAGGAGACGCCGCGGATCAGCTTGGCGCTGCGCAGCTCGGCCAGTGCGCTGGGCAGATCGATGTTGAACGAGGAGACCAGAGTCAACATCGACTCGGGCACCGGGCGGCCGGCGACGCTCAGCAGCTCGAGCATGGTGCGCCCGTCCGTCGACAGGGAGGCAAGGCGCTCCTCGAGGACCCGCTCGAAGTTGATCAGACCCTGGGCGGTGTCGGGCGAGGCCGAGCCTTCGGCGCGGCGATCGGTCACGTGGCCGACCAACTGGGTGAGCAGGTGCGGATTGCCCTTGCTCTCGAAGCCGAGCTTGCGCGCGCCCTCCTCGCCCGTCTGGCCCCCGAGCAGCTCCCTGGCGAGCTGGAAGCTCTCCTCGGGGTTGAGCACGCCCACCTGGATCTCGCGGGTCTGCAGCTCGTCACTCTGCCCGATCTGCTCGCGCAGCGCCTTGAGCCCGTCGCTGTGCTCACTGTCGTCGCTGCGGTAGGCGCAGATCAGCAGCATGGCGGGTCGGTCGGCGCCGGTGACCAGCTCTGCCAGCAGCTTGGCACTCTCGACGTCGCTCCACTGGAGGTCGTCGACATAGACCACGAGCGGCTCCAGGTCCGCGATGCGGCAGAACATCTCCTTGAGCGCACGGAAGGCGCGCTGGCGCAGCTCCTGGGGATCCGGGGGCAGCGCGCGGGTGCGGCGGCTGCGCTTGAGCACCTCGACGCGCTTGAGCACCGGGAAGAGGCCCGCGAGCGCATCGATGTCACGCGGCATCATGCGAGCGACGTCCACCGCGGGCAGCTTGCGCAGGTAGCGGCTGAGCGTGTCGATCACGTTGTCGAAGGCCTTGAACGGCACCGACTCGCGCTCGTAGCAGCGGCCCTTGAGCACGATCGCTTGCTGCCGCTGGCTGACGTCCTCGAGAAAGCGGTTGACCAGCGTGGTCTTGCCGATGCCGGATGCGCCGCTCACGAGCGCCACCACCGGCTGGCCGGCCTCGGTCGTGGTCAGCCCGCCTTCGAGGTCGCGCAGTTGAGCCTCGCGTCCGACGAAGCGGTTTTGACGCACCGGGCCAATGCTCGGCTTGGTGGGCGCCGGGACCGACGCGGGCTGCTTTGTGCGCAGGGCACGCAGGATCGCCTGGCCACCCGGGCGCGCCCGCGGCTCGCGCTGGAGCAGCTGCATGCACAGCTCGTCCAGGTCCTCGGGCACGTCGGAGACGACGGCGCTGGGCTGCGGGGGATCGACCTGCTGCTTGCGCGTGATGACCTGCATCGGCGTGCCATCGAAGGGGACGTCGCCGGTGAGCGCCTCGTAGAGGATCACACCGAGCGCGTACCAATCGGTCGCGGCCTTTACGCCCTCACCCCGGCACTGCTCCGGGGACATGTATGCCGGCGTGCCGATCACGGTAGCGAGGGTCTCGTGGATGTCGGTGGTCTGGTCGATCACGATGCCGAAGTCGCACAGGACCGCGCGCCCATCGGCCGTGACCAGCACGTTCTCGGGCTTGAGATCGCGGTGCAGCTTGCCCGCGGCGTGCACGGCCATCAGCCCTTCGACGACCTGTTCGAGCACGGCGCGAAGCCGGCTGGCATCCTCGAGCGGGGAGGGGAAGAGCATCTCCATGCCCGCGACCGGGGTCTCGAAGGAGTCGAGGGTGTCGAGCACGCCCGGCCGCTCCGAGATCGGGCGTGGCGTGGAGTCGAAGGTGCGGCGCCGCCCACCGTGCACGTACGTCAGGAGGTCGACCCCCTCCACGTACTCCATCGTGAAGAACCACTGGTCGTCCTCGGAGAAGAGCTCGTGGAGGGTGATCAGGTTGCGGTGGCTGACGTCAGCCAGCGACCGGAACTCCTTCTTGAAGCGGTAGATGGCGGCCGGCTCGACGGAGAGCAGGGTCTTGAGGGCGACGCGGCTCTCCAGCTTCTGGTCGTAGGCCAGGTACACCGCCCCCATGCTCCCCGCGCCCAGCTGGCGCTCGATCACGAAGCGATCGGTTCCTGTGAAAGCACCGTCCACGCGCGGCAAAAACTCTACCAGTCGCGCGGTGTTGGCGGCAATTGCGACCGTGTGATCAGGGTGGCGTTCGTGTGCGTGCAGGTCGCTGAAGTCAGGCGCACAGCGCCGCGCGCGCGAAGTCCTCGAAGACCGGGTCGCCGCGCTCGAGCGCGGCCTCGAGCGCGCGCTGTGCGAGCGCGCTATCGGCCCGGAAGGTCGCGAGGGCCGACAGCGCGTCGCGCGCCGCGCCCTCGGGGGCATCGCGCACGAGCCCCAGCAGGTGCGCAGAGCCGTCCTCGCTGCGGAGCATGGCGACCGCGACCAGCACGGGCTGGCGGTCCTCCTCGGTCACCGCGCGGTCGGCCGCGCGAATGAGCACCGGTAGCGCCTCCGGGAGCCGCGACTCGCCTAGCGCGACGCAGGCGCTGGCGTGCAGCTCCGCGTCGCCGCGCTGCAGGAGCTCCTCGAAGAGCGGCAGGGCATCGGCCTTGTGCAGCTCCAGTAGGCCCTCGAGCGCGGCTGCGACGACACGGCTGTCTTCGCCGCGGGTGAGCGCGACGTAGCGCAGGAGGGGCGATGCGGCGTCCACGTGTCCCGTGTGAGCGAGCGCGCGCGCCGCGCCGACGCGTGCCATCACCTCGCTGTCGGCGAGCAGTCGCGCCAGCTCGTTCATGACATCGGGGTAGAGCCCGCGCACCAGCCCGAGCGCGCAGGTCACGCGCAGGTCCACCGCGGTGTCCGCCTTGCCGCCATAGACCGGCTCGAGCTGGATGTAGCGCACTCCCGCGAGAAATACATCGCGCGCATCGGCCTCGAGCCTGTACAGCGCCTGCGCGATCGCGTGCTTCGCCACGCAGGCCTTGTCCTGCTTGGCGGGCTGCGCCAGAAAGCGCTCGAAGGCATCGCACAGTGCCTGCTCGTGGCTGCCGGCGAGGCCGTTGCCGATCACGTTGGCCGCCGCGGCCACCAGCACGTTGGGCTTGGCGTTGAGCGCCTTTCGGAGAAGGTCGCGCGCCTCGTCGCTACTGGGGTCGTCGCGCAGGGCGGCGATCTCGGCGATGCGATCGTCCACACTGCGCCGCGCCATCGCCGCCTCAGCCCTTGATACGGATGGCGACGACCAGCTTGCCCAGGTTCTTGAGCACGTTGGGAACGCGTCGGAAGAGGTGCACCGAGGGCTCGCGCATCTCCTTGATGCTCACCGGGATCTCGCGAATCGGGATGCCCTCGCGCTCCGCCCGGATCACCAGCTCGCTGGCGAAGAGGTCCTTGTCCACGATGCAGCGCTCCGCCACCGGCGCGAGCGCGCTCTTGCGAAAGGCCTTGAGGCCATGGGTGTCGGTGCCCTTGAAGTCGAGGGCCACGCGCAGCATGCCGTTGATCACCACGCTGCCCAGGTGGCGCACGAAGGGGCGCTCGTCGCTGGCGCCGCTGGCGAGCTTGCTGCCAATCACCATGTCGACGCCGCCGCCCTCGAGGATCGCGATCGCCTCGGCGTAGAAGTCCGTGTCGCAGAGGTCGATCTCGTCGCAGAAGACGTACTCGCCACGGGCATCGAGGATGCCCTGGCGCAGGGCCTTGCCGTAGTTGCCGTTGCCCGGCTCGCCGGTGGAGAAGTAGCTCAGCTGCGCGTAGCGCGCGCACAGCTCCTCGCACAGGGCGACGGTACCGTCCGTGGAGCCGTTCTCGGCCAGCACCAGCTCCCAGCTGAAGTCGAAGCGCGTCATGCGGTCGACCAGCGAGACCACCGAGGCGCGGAGGATGCCTTCCTCGTTGTAGATCGGGATGACGATCGTGACCTTGGGCGCGTCCGCGTCGCTCATGAGACCAGCTCCCGGGCCTGCGCGGCCGCCTCGCGCCCGAAGATCAGCGCGTCCTCCATCGAGGAGTAGTTCCAGCCGCCGTAGCGGCCCGCGGAGACGATGCCGTGCTCCTGGAGGAACGGGAGGATGCGCTCCAGCGCGTCGTAGTAGTCGTGGTCGAAGACGACGTAGGCGTGGTCGATGCGGCGTGGCTGCGCGAAGCGGATGTCTTCGGGGCCCTCGATGATGCCCATGTCCTGCAGGCCGCCGGCGACCTGGGGTAGCAGCGCGTCCATGTCCGGCGTCTGGCGCGAGGCCAGCTCCACGTAGAGGCAGGCCTTGCCCGGCGGCGCGAGCTCGGCGCTGAAGTTGGAGTAGCAGCCCACGCGATAGAAGGGGTAGCGCTCCTCGGGCACGTAGACCCAGTGCATGTCGACGCCGCACGGCACCTCGAGGGCCACATCCAGGTACCACAGGGGGTTGCAGCGAAGCCGCTCGCCAGCGCTGGCCACCTCGTCGGGTGGGTCCTCGAGCAGGCCCAGGAGCGTGTCGAGGGGCGCGCTGGAGATCAGCGCCTGATAGGGAACGTCGCCGTCGTCGAAGCGCAGCACGCGCCTGCGCCAGTCGATGGAGCGCGGCGCATGCGCGAGGTGTGCGCCGGTGGGCAGGTCGCGATGGAGCGCATCGGTCAGCTCTCCGATGCCGCGCTTCGGGTAAAGGAAGTTGGTGTTGTAGCCGAGCTCGCGGTCGTTGAGGCCCACCGCGCCCGCGATTACGTCCTCCAGTTTGGGCTGGGGCACGAAGCGAGAGCACCAGGCGGCGGTGATGTCCCGCGGGTGCACACCCCAGAGCTTCTCGTTGTACGGGATCATGAAGTGCTTGCTGAAGCCGTCGCCAAAGTACTTCAGGCAGAACTCCTCGAAGCTCTTGGGCTCGGGGACTTGCTCGAGCCGTGCGCGCGCCCCGAGGTAGCCCGTCAGGCACTCGTAGGCGACCTGCGGCGGCAGCCCGTAGGTGTTCGCCTGATAGGGGTAGCGCGTGTAGACGCCGTGGCTGAAGACGCGGCTGTTTCGCTGCACCGACACCAGGCGCCCCTCCAGCAGGGTCTCGATCCAGCTGCGGATGGAGTCGTCCCGCAGGTGCAGCAGGTGGCCGGTGCGGTCGAAGCGGTAGCCGTCCTGTTCGACCGTGATCACGTGACCGCCGACCGCGGCCAGGCGCTCGTGCAAGGCGTAGTCGCCGCCCAGGTGCCGCGCGGCGGACATGCCGGTCAGGCCTGCGCCCAGGATCTGGATTGGTGTTGCCGCGCTCATCGTCGCTCTCAATTAGCACCCCGCCGGGCCGGGTGCCGGGTTGGGCGGGACTCTTGCCGAGGGCCCCGGGGATCGTCAACCCGCACGCTCACAGCGCCAGACCGGCGATCACGGCGTGGGCCTGCGCCAGTCGAATGCGCAGGGCCCCGCACACGGCTGGGACGGCGGCCGTATGGCCGCGATTCAGGGGCAGCTCGAAGCCGGGGCCGAGCAGCGTCAGGCTGCCCTCCACGACCGTCAGGGAGCGCA
Source organism: Myxococcales bacterium (assembly GCA_028817855.1). Lineage (GTDB taxonomy): Bacteria > Myxococcota_A > Polyangia > Polyangiales > JAFGIB01 > JAOUOP01. The sequence continues at coordinate 31,888 of JAPPOT010000799.1, read as the reverse complement.
GCACGTCCCAGTCGGGCAGATGCACCTGGCCGTCGCCGAGTGCGCGGGCCATGCGCAGATGCGGCGAGCGCACCGGGGACTCGGGCTCGGGCCCGCACAGCGGCTCCACCCGCGCGTTGGTGTCCTCCGCGGGCCAGCCTCCGGCGGCGCGACATCGCGCGAGCGTGGTGGGGTCGGTGGCCTGCGCCCAGTCTGTCACGGCCAGCGCGTGCTCCAGATCGAGCGCACGCGGCTTCCCGCCGGCATCCGGGCGGCCGTCCGCATCGTAGCGCCGGTTCCAGTCCCAGTAGCGGTAGGTGACGCCGCGCCGCGCGGGAAGCACCACCTGCGGCTCGATCAGGGTGACGCCGCGACCGATGGCGTGGGGCATGCCGGGCTCGACCGCGATCACGTCGCCGCGTGCCACTGGCACGAAGACCATGCAGGCGCTCAGGTCGTCGCCGGCCTCGAGCACGGCGCGTACGCGTGCCTCGTCCGTGCCGGGCTGGAAGCCCAGGTAGAGCCCTGCTCCGGGTGCATGGGCCACCACGTACCAGCACTCCGGCTTGCCGCTCTGGTCGGGCGCCAGCCCCCGGTAGTCGTCGGCGGGGTGGATCTGCAGCGACAGGTCCTCGGCGGCGTCCAGCCACTTCACCAGCAGGCCGGTGCTCGTACGCCCAAGGCGTGCCTCGGCGCCCAGCATGGCCACCGGATCGCGTGCCAGCAGCGCGCCCAGGGACTCTCCGTAGAGGGTGGCGCTCGGCAGCTCGGGCGTTGCCGACAGCTCCCAGGACTCGCCGACGATCGCCGGTGGGCTCGCCGTGCCAAGCGCGTCGGCCTTGAACTCCCGCAGCAGCCGCGTCCCACCCCAGGGGGTCCGCTGCGGCCGGGTGAAATTGTCGGGGCGCAGCAGGATGGGCCGGGGCGTCACGCGCGATTGCCGAAAATTTGGAAGGTTGAGGGGCAGATGTAGACTGATGTAGGAGAGCACCCCTCGAAGGAGCTGCTGAATGCAATACGACGGCCCCGAGCGAAGAATTCACAAGGTCTTCGTCACACGCAACACCGAGTATCACGTCCGCAAGGCCACGTGCGTGGGCGTGCGCGATCGCGAGTCCGGATGCTGGATGACGACCCACTTCGCCCTCAACCTGCCGGTGGCGGGCGCCATCCGCTTCTTCGAGAGCGGAGCGCTGGCCGCGGCGCCGGGCCTGCCCCAGGTCGGCGAGTCGATGTACTTCGAGGCGCGCGGGCGCGACCTCGTGACCAGCTCGATCGTCTCTGTAGAGCGTCCCAAGGCCGACACCGTCTCCACCTACGCGAACTAGGTCGCTGTCCCCGTTCTGTGGTAGTTGCTCCGCCCATGGGCGAGCGCATCGTGCGGGTCGTGGCCGCGGTGATCGAGGCCGACGGGCGTTACCTGATCACCCAGCGCCGCGCCGCTGCGGTCCTGCCGGGGTTGTGGGAGTTCCCCGGGGGCCGCGTCGAAGAGGGGGAGTCGGATCAGCGGGCCCTGGGCCGAGAAATTCGCGAGCGCCTCGATGCCGAGGTTCGGGTCGCCGAGATGATCTCGTTTGTGCGCCACCCCTACGCGCACTACACAGTGGATCTGTATCTCTACCAGTGCGAGCTCCTGTCCGACGTCCGGGCGGCCGCGGTTCAGGACGTTCGCTGGATCCCTTCCGACCAGTTCGAGGACTACGAATTCACCCCCGCCGACGAGGCATCCATGAACCAGCTCCTGGGAGAGTCCTGATGTCGCGCTGGATCTACAGCGCCCTGCTGCTCGCCGCGTGCAACAGCGCGAGCGCGCCATCCGAGCCCACCGCGGCCGCGCCGGCGGAGGCCAAGCCGGCCGCGGCCCAGCCCGCGGAGGCCCATCCCGCGCAGGGGCCCACCTCGCAGCCCACCTCGATGCCGAGCCCCGATGGCTACGAGGCCAGCGAGCCCTCTCCGCAGGCCGATGGAACCGCGCTCTATGGTGACCCCTTCGATCCGAAGGCCCCCGAGGTCGCCCTCGCCGAGCTGCTCGCGTCGCCCGAGAAGTACGCGGACGCCACCGTGCGCACGCGCGGCGTGGTGGCGCGCGTGTGCAAGAACATGGGCTGCTGGATCGAGATCAAGCAGGAGAGCGGCGAGGGCGAGCTGCGGGCCCCGCTGGCCGGGCATTCCTACTTCTTGCCGCAGTCCGCAACGGGCAAGCACGCCGACGTACAGGGGATCGTGGTCGTGCAGGAGCTGACCGATGAGCAGAAGGCCCACATGGAGGCCGAGGGCGCCAAGGCGACCAGCAACGTCCGCATCGTCGCGACCGGCGTCGCGCTGAAGGGAGCGACCGCCGAAGAGAAGGCGATGTAGCTCGCCATGGAGGGCGTGCCCCAGCGCTGCGAGCTGTGCGAGACGCGCATCCCTCCTGGGCGCGCGCGCTGCCCCGGTTGCGGCAAGGTCTACGGTGAGGAGAACCGCTGTCCGGCCTGCCACGGCATTACGGCAGTGCGCGAGGTCGACCGCGGCCGCTACGTCTGCGCCGCCTGCAGCGCACCGCGCACGCGCGGGCCGCGCACGCCGCTCGACTCCGACTTCGCGCAGGAGCTCTCCCGCAAGTCGCTGCGCAACCGCGTGCTGTCCTACGTCTTCTTTCCGGTGGGAGGCGGGCTGGCGGCGATGGGGGCGACGATCCTGGCGATGGGGCAGGCCTGGCTGGAGGGCGCCTGGTCGGCCTTCACGAGCGGCATCGGTGGCGTGATGCTCGCGACCGGCGCGGTGGGCCTCTACGTCGCGACGCGGGCGATGCGCTCGGCCAAGGAGCTGCGCGGCCGCGCCACCGACCAGCAGCTGAAGCTGAGCGTGCAGCGTGCCGAGGGCGGGCTGACGGTGGCGGACGCGGCGATGGAGGCGCGGGTCTCGGCGCAGGACGCGGACGCGCGCCTCACCGCTCTCGCCAAGGCGGGCGAGGTGCACCTCGACGTGGACGAGGCCGGCACCCTGCGCTACCGGGTGGTCGATCCGGATGCGGACGCCCTCGAGCAGGTCGAGCTCGAGGCCGAGGCCATGGGCCTCGAGCGTGAGCGCTAGCCCTGGGGCCCGCCTCGGTGAAGTATCCGGGCTAGCAGATCGGCGCGACGGCCTCGGTCAGGGCGAGAACCTCGATGAGCAGAGCCTCGAAGATGCGATCCACGTCGGGCGCCGTCTCGGCGGCCCGGTCGCACTCCTCGCCGATCAGCGCCATCAGCGCCGGCTGTCCCACCGCCACCATGTCCTCGCTGAAGCTGCCCGCCGTGCAGCTCTGCCGCCGCACCTCTCCGTCGACCACCAGGCGCTGGAACACGCGCTCGATGTCGACGTCCGAGATCTCGCCCAGGCGCGTGCCGAAGGCCTCCTCGAAGCTGCGGTAGACCACGAGTAAGAGGAAGTATGCCAGCGCCTGCCCCGGCGCGCCCTCGATCGCGGCGAGCTCACCGCTGATGAGCTCGCCGAGGGCCGGCTGCTGCATCTCCACCCGCCGAAAGACCTGGTCGAGGTGAGCTCGCAGGTCGCCCCCGGTCAGCTCCTGCAGGACATCGGCCACCACAGGCTGCTCCACCACCGCGTAGGTCGGAACCTGCTCGAGTGCCACGCGCTGAATGAACATGCCCAGAGCCTATCCACTCGCGCCAACCCCGTCAGTTTTTCGCACCGGTGACCACGGCGCCGGAGCCGCCTCATCAACGGGTGGGGGGCGACGGCGGCGGCTCGGGACGGCCGTCCACGACTAGTCGTCGAAGAACAAAGGCGGCCGCTTGCGGATGAACCTCAGGATCAGCTCCCGGGCTTCTCGGTCCAGGGCGTCGAACTTCACGCCGATACCCGGCTCCGAGTCCATGTCCATCGGGTCGCGGACGAAGCGCACCGTGCCCGGGATCTGTTTCTCGAAGCCACCGGGCAAGGTCACCAGCACCTCGACGCGCGCGCCGAGTGGCAGGGTCAGGTAGGTCGCGACGAACACCCCGCCATCGCCGATGTCGCCCGAGAAGCCGACGAAGAAGTTCGACTCCGTGGTGGCGCCGACGTTGGCCTCCAGGCTCTCGCGCTCCCCGGGTGGTACCGACGTCGAGGGCTGGGCCTCGCTCGGGACGGGGGCCGCGGTCGGCACGTCGACGGCGGCTGCCTGCGTGCCCGCGCCGCTCGATGGGCGCAAGCTCGGCTGCTGGGCGAGGGGGTAGAGCTTGCTCATGACGTTCGCCAGCGCCTGGGTGGCAGTCTCCACGCCGGCGTGGCTGCCCTCCACGTCCTGCAGCAGCGCCATGGTCTGGCTGAGCGATCCCATCGCGTGCTTGACGCTCGCCTTGCCGTCCACATCCGAGGAGGCGCGCTCGGCCTCGAACAGCGCTCCCACCGCCTTCGCGATGTTTTGCGCGACGTTCATGACGTCCTCGGGCAGGTTGGGGTCCTGCTGCAGCGCCTCGAGCGCGCCGCCGAGCAACTCTCTACTTTCCGCGACGGTCGATGCCCCCTGGTAGCTCATTCGATGCCTCGTGCGATGCGGCGGTCCCGCCGAGTTTAGAATGATAACCCCCGGCGTCGGCCCTGGCCACAGCCACAGCGGGCTGTGGGCGCGCCGCAGGCGCGGATCTACTGCAAGGTGGGCCCCGAGTCGATCTCCCCGAAGCGCGCCTCGTGCTTCGCGATGGTCTCGGCCAACGCCAAGCTGAAGCGTTTGGCGTGCTGGGGCGACATCAGCATGCGCGCGAGCAGCCAACCCTGTTTGCCCTGCACGAAGGCGAAGTCGAGCACGAATGCGTCGTGGCTGCTCGCGACCTGGGCCAGGTTCGAGAAGCGTCCCTTGGCGACCTCGTCGTCGGCCTTGATCACGAGGGCCTTCGAATCCTTGGGCGGGGTGGGCTTGTCCATGCCGACCCTTCTACCCGTCGGCCTGGCGCTGCGCTACACCTCGGGTCATGGCCGAGGTGCTCTTCTGCCCCTTCTGCCGCGAGTCCTTCGAAGGCGAGCGCGAGTGCCCCGAGCACGAGCTCGTGCTTGTGCCCTTCTTCGACCTGCCCGGTGAGCGGCGGGCGCTCGGCGACGACGAGCGCGTCGCCTGGCACTCGCCCGCGCTCGGACGCGGGCCCGTGGCGGCTGCGGCCCTGGCGAAGCTGATCGCCTTCGCGACCATGCCCCTGTCGCGGGTCGAGGGGCCGACCGCGATGGGGGGCACCATGCTGCGCCTCGCGAGCGAGAGCACGCCCAAGCTCTGGCTGGTGCCGGCCGCCGCGCTGGCGATCCTCGCCATCCTGCTGCGCCGTCGCACGCCGGTCGGGCTGCGGGGCGTGCGGGTGCTGGTGCCGCTCCTTGCCCTCGTCGCCCCCGCGACCCTGCTCTGGAGCTGGAGCGGCATCAGCGAAGCCATGGCGTTGCTCTCAGAGCGCAGCGGCCAGCGCCTGACGCCGCGGCTCGCGCTCGGTGCCTACCTGGTGCTGGCGGCCTCGCTGCCCTGCCTGGTCTTCGGCCTGCGCCTCGGTACCCAGCGCCGCGGGCGTGCGAGTTGGAACCCATCTGATGGGTCCTAGCCGGCCTCGGGGCGGAACATGTAGCCCTGGTGCTGGAAGACGCAGATGCGGTTGCGCCCCTCGTGCTTGGCCTGGTGCAGGGCGCGGTCCGAGGCCTTGAGGAGCTGGTCCTTGTTCTTGATGTCGCGGCTCGGGTAGACCGCGACGCCGAGCGAGATCGAGATCTTCTTGGGCCCGCTCGGCGTGCTCATCGGCTCGCTGCCGACGGCCCGCCACACGCGCTCGGCGACTGCCAGCGCCCCTGAGAAGTTGGTGCGCGGCAGCACGAGCAGGAACTCCTCCCCGCCGTAACGCGCGACCACGTCGATCTCGCGAACGGCCCTGATCAGGCGCGCGGCGACCTCACGCAGGATCCCGTCGCCAGCGTCGTGCCCGTGGCGGTCGTTGACCTGCTTGAAGTGGTCGATGTCGACCATCACGCAGGCCAGCGGCTCCCGGTAGCGTTCGGCGCGCTTGAACTCCTCGCCAAGGCGCGTGTGCAGGTAGCGGTAGTTGTAGAGCGAGGTCAGCTCGTCCTGCACGGCCACGACCGAGAGCTTCTGCTTCGCCTCGTTGATGCGGTCGTGCATGCGCTTGATGCGCAGCAGATTGTTCACGCGCGCGAGCAACTCGCGCTCGTCGAAGGGCTTGCAGACGTAGTCGTCGGCGCCGATCCGCAGGCCCGTCACGCGGCTGTCGGTGTCGGCCCTGGCGGTGAGCAATACGATCGGCAGAAAGCCGTCGCCGACGATGCCCTTGATCAGTCGGCAGCAGTCGAGTCCGTCGAGCCCGGGCATGATGATGTCGAGCAGGACGATGTCCAGATCCCCATCCCGGACCTTCGCGATGGCCCTTTGGCCATCGTCGGCGGTCTCCACGTCCATGCCGTGGGAGCGCAGCAGGTTGGCGATGTAGTCGCGCGTGAGCGCGTCATCGTCGGCGACGAGCACGCGGGGTGGTGCGCCGACCGGGGGGGTTGAGGAGAGCGTGTCCACCATGGGTCGTCGACTCACAGCACCCGACAGCGGCTGGGCAGAGCCGATCGTAGCATGGAACGCACACCCGCCCGAAAGCCGGGAGCGTAGACCGTGATCACACGCGTTTTCGCCCGAGGGTTTTCGCCTTTGCTCGCCGATGTCAGGGCGTATACTGTAGGTGGAGGAAGGGGTGCACGAATGTGCTGACCCTGCAGTAACAAGCCGCGGATAGCGCGGCCGTACAGAGCAGTCGGAAAGCAAGGGGCGTGGAACTCAAGCAGCAACTCAAGCTGTCCCAGCAGCTGGTCATGACGCCGCAGCTGCAGCAAGCGATCAAGCTGCTGCAGATGTCGCGTATGGAGCTCGTGGAGACGGTGCACCAGGAGCTGCTCGAGAACCCCGTGCTCGAGGACCAGAGCGAGATTGCGCCCGACCACTCCACCGACGGCCGCAACGGCGAGAGCCGCGAGACGGCGCAGCCCCAGGAAAAGCCCGGCGACCAGGGCACCCGCGACGCGGACAAGAAGGCGAGTGAGATCGACTGGGACCGCTACATTGAGAACCACGCGATGCAGGCGCCGATGCCCGGGGGCGGCATGCGTGGCTTCGACGAGCTGCCGAGCTATGAGACCACGCTCACCAAGAGCGAGGATCTGATCGATCACCTGGAGTGGCAGGTGCGCATGAGCGACCTGGTGGAGGACGAGCGCCGCTTCACCGCGCTCGTGCTCGGTAACCTGGACGAGAAGGGCTACCTGCGCATGGACGGCGTGGCACCCGAGGAGGTCGTCCCGCGTCTGGCAGAGGAGGCGGAGCTCGACCCGGAGGATGCCGAGGAAGTCCTGGCGATGATCCAGCGCTTCGATCCGATCGGTGTCGCCGCCCGCGATCTCAAAGAGTGCCTGAAGGTGCAGGCCGAGCACTGGGGCATGGACGCCCTGGTGTTGAGTGTGATCGACGGCCACATCGCCGACCTGGAGAAGCGCAACTACCAGGCGATCGCAAAGCAACTCGGGGTCGAGGTCGAGGAGATCTATGACGTGGCTCAGGTGATCGCCGACCTGGAGCCCCGCCCGGCGCGCAATTTCGTCTCCTCCGAGCCCCAGTACATCGAACCGGACGTCTGGGTGCACAAGGTGGGCGACGAGTACTTCGTGGTCGCCAACGACGACGGGATGCCGCGCCTCAAGATCAGCGGTTTCTATCGCTCCGCGATGAAGGGCAACGCGGAGGCCAAGGAGTACATCCAGAACAAGCTGCGCAGCGCCCAGTGGCTGATCCGCAGCATCGACCAGCGCCGCAAGACGATCGAGCGCGTCACCGAGTGCATCGTCGACAAGCAGCGGGACTTCTTCGAGAAGGGCATCGAGCACCTCAAGCCCATGATCCTGCGTGACGTGGCCGAGGAGGTCGGCATGCACGAGAGCACCATCTCGCGCGTGACCAGCAACAAGTACGTGGCGACGCCGCGCGGCGTCTTCGAGCTGAAGTTCTTCTTCAACAGCGCGATCAAGCGCGGAGCGGCCCAGGACGACATCGCCTCCGAGAGCGTGAAGCAGGCGATCAAGAAGCTGATCGACTCCGAGGAGCCGAAGAAGCCCTATAGCGACCAGAAGCTCGTCGAGCTCCTGGCACAACAGAACATCGAGATCGCCCGTCGCACGGTCGCGAAGTATCGCGAGATGATGGGCATCCTCAGCTCGTCCAAGCGGAAGAAGTACTTCTAATCGAGTGTTCTGCGGCGAAGCGAAATCGACGGTTAGGCAAGCCCTCCATGGGGGGCGCCGGAGCCCAGGATTTCGCGCGCTTGCGCAAAGCCCTGGCAGGGGGTACGTGCCTGTCGTGGAGGGTCCTGGCGGCCTTCCCCTGGCCGGGGCATCCGCCCCACGAGGTGCTGAATGCGGATTGAATACACCTTTCGCAACATGGAGTCGTCCGAAGCCATGAAGAACTATGCGGAGGGCAAGCTGGGACGCTTGCAGAAGTACGTCCGCGGGCCCCTCGAGGTCGCCGTCACCTTCTCGCTCGAGCGTCACCTGCAGGTCGTGGACGTGGCCATCCACGCCGATGGGCACCACCTCCAGGGTCGCGAGGGCCAGGAGGACATGTACGCCTCGATCGACCTCGTCACCGACAAGATCCAGCGGCAGCTGAACAAGGCCCACGAGCAGCACGCGGCCCATCGGCGAGGGCCGAGCGCCGACTGAGAGACGCTCTCCAGCGCGGGGCAGTCCCTCATTTGCGCACGCGGGGCGCGGCAAACGGGGTTATAATGGTGCGACCAGGTTTCGCGGCCCACGGCTGCGGGACCGCTCCACTGGCTTGGAAGCAGAGCTGTACCGATGCGCTTGGCAGACGTTCTCAAGGTCGAGGCGATCCGGACCGACTTCACCTCGGACGACAAGGACGACACGCTGCGCGAGCTTGCCCGCATCTTCGTGGAGGCCGACGGCGTGCTCGACGAGGAGGCGGTCTACCGCGTCTTCTCGGACCGCGAGGAGCTGGCCAGCACCGGCGTGGGCAGCGGTGTTGCCATCCCCCACGGGCGTCTGGACATCGACGACTTCCGCGTCGCCATGGCCATCTGTCCCGAGGGTGTCCAGTTTGATTCCGTGGATGGTGAGCCAGCCCGCATCTTCTTCGCGATCCTCGGGCCGCAACAGAGCCCGGCGGAGCAGCTCAAGATCCTCGCGCGCGTCTCGCGTGTGCTGAAGGACAAGCAGGTGCGAGCGCGGCTGCTGGAAGCGGAGACAAGCCAGGACGCGCTGGCGATCGTTGCCGAGGAAGAGGGCCGGCACTAGGGCACGCCAATCCGCGAGCCCTGCCCGCACCCCCCACCGGGCCACCCGTTTGCGGACGCAGGGCTCGGCCGTGCTGATGGGCAGCCGTCGCCGGGTTTGGGTGGCGTCTGCTAAGGTCGATGGCGACGTGGGGAAAGTTCATCTGGTCGCCGTTACTGGGATGTCCGGAGCAGGGCGCAGCACCGCGCTGCGCATGCTCGAGGATCTGGGCTGCTACTGCGTCGACAACATGCCGCCGGCACTGATCCCGGAGCTGATCAGCATGCTGTCGAGCGAGGCGGAGCTGACGCGCGTCGCGGTCGGCATGGACGTACGTGCCGGGCGCTTCCTGGAGGGCGCGGGCGAGGTGCTCGACGGGCTGGAGGCCGCCGGTCACACGGTCGAGCTGATCTTTCTCGAGAGCGCCGACGACGAGCTCGTGCGTCGCTTCAGCGAGACGCGCCGCGCCCACCCGCTCGCTCCCGGCGGCAACGTGCTGGCCGCCATTCAGCGCGAGCGTGAGCGCGTCGCCCCGTTGCGAGCGCGGGCCAAGCTGATCGTCGACACGACGGGCATGAGCGTGCATGACCTGCGGCGCATGCTCGTCGATCACATCGCGCGCGGCGAGCGCAGCCCGCGCATGGTCACGCGGGTGATGTCCTTCGGCTTCAAGTACGGCGTGCCCGTCGATGCGGACCTGGTGTTCGACCTGCGCTACCTGCCCAACCCGCACTTCGTCCCGGAGCTCCGCCCCAAGACCGGTCTCGACCCCGCCGTGGCGGGCTTCGTCTTCGCGGCCGATGAGGCTGGGGAGCTGCTGGATGACCTCGCGGCGCTGCTAACGAAGCTGCTTCCGCGCTACGAGCGCGAGGGAAAGGCCTACCTCACCGTGGCCGTCGGCTGCACGGGCGGGCGTCACAGGTCCGTTGCGATGGCCGAGCGTCTGGCGGCCGCCCTCGCGGACGCCGGTGAGATCCGTGTCGAGCACCGCGATGCGGCGCTGGAGCCGGGGGCGTGACGGCCGAGGTGCGACGGACGTTTCGCATTCACAATGCGCTCGGCCTCCACGCGCGCGCCGCCACCGCCCTCTCCAAGGTCGCGGCGCGCTTCGAGGCCGACTTGCGAATCGAAAAGGACGGCCAGAGCGCGCGTCCCTCGAGTGTGATCGAGCTGTTATTGCTCTGCGGTCAGCCCGGCTCGGAGCTCACGGTGGTGGCCAGCGGTGACGACGCCGAGCAGGCGGTCTCGGCGATCGGCAAGCTGATCGCGGATCGCTTCGGGGAGGCGAGCTGATGGGCCGTCCCCGCGAGGAGCTGCGCGGCATCGGCGCCTCGCCCGGCGTCGGCGTCGGTCCGGCCCTGCTGGTCGACAGCCAGAACCCCCATGCCCGTCACCATCACATCGGCAGTGGCGAGGCCGCCTTCGAGATCGAACGCCTGAAGGCCGCCATCGAGCGCTCCCGTTGCGAGCTCGAGGACATTCGAGCGCGCCTCGGCGAGGAGGCCCCCGCGGACTACCGGTTGATCCTCGAGGCCCACCTGATGATGCACAGCGACGAGCTGCTGATCGACGTGGCCACCAAGGCGATCGAGGACGAAGCCGTCAATGCCGAGTGGGCGGTCGAGCGTGCCGTGGGTCAGATCGCCCGTCATTTGGCCCAGGCTCCCGTGGACTACTTCCGGGATCGCAGCGCCGATGTGGAGCACGTCGGCCGCCGCATCATCGCCCAGCTCGCGGGTCGCAGCTCGTCGCTGCCTGCCGAGCTCGCGGGTTCCGTCCTCGTCACCGATGACCTGCATCCTGCGGATGCCGCGCAGCTGATCGAGACCCCGGTTGCCGCGCTGGTGACCGGGCTGGGCAGCGCCACCAGCCACACCGCGATCCTGGCGCGCACGCTCGAGATCCCGACCGTGGTCGGCATCGCGGGCATCGTCGAGCAGGTGGGGGAGGGCGACGAGCTCGTCGTCGATGGCTTCGCGGGGCGCGTCGTGCTGGAGCCGGAGCCCGCCGAGTGCGACCGGGCACGGCTGCGCGGCCAGCGCTGGCGCCAGTTCACCCAGAAGCTGCGCGAGCAGGCTGGCGACCGGGTCGAGACCCGCGATGGCGTCCCGATCGAGCTGCTCGCCAACGTCGATCTACCGGCCGAGGCCGCGCTGGCCCAGGAAGAGGGCGTCCACGGCATCGGCCTCTACCGCACGGAGTTCCTCTTTATGAGCCGGCGCGAGCCGCCCAGCGAGGACGAGCAGGCCCAGGTCTACTCGGACATCGTGCGCGTGAGCGCGCCCCGTTCGGTCACCCTGCGCACCATCGACCTCGGCGGCGACGCGCTGAGCATCGAGAGCCACGCTCCACGGGTGCCCAATCCGGCGCTCGGCCTGCGCGCGATCCGACTCGGGCTCGCGCGCCCCGAGCTCTTCCACGATCAGCTCAAGGCACTGCTGCGCGCTGCGGCGGAGGGACGGATCCGGGTGATGTTTCCGCTGATCTCGGGCGTGCATGAGCTGCGCCTGGCGAAGGCCGCGCTGAGTCAGGCACGCCGCGAGCTGTTGACTCGCGGCGAGCGCGTGGGCGAGCCCGAGGTGGGGGTGATGATCGAGCTGCCTTCCGCCGTCGTCATGGCCGATCGCCTGGCCCGGGAGTGCGACTTCCTCTCCGTCGGTACCAACGACCTGGTGCAGTACGGGCTGGCCGTGGACCGCGCCAACCCCGAGGTGGCCTACCTGGCGGAGTCGCTGGATCCCGCGATCCTGCGCATGCTCGATTCGGTCGTGCGCGCCGCAAGCGCCGTCGACAAACCGCTATCGATGTGTGGCGACATGGCGGCCGACGCACTCGTGCTCCCGCTGGTGCTTGGCCTGGGCTACCGCGTGCTGTCCGTGCCCCTGTCGGCCGTTCCCCTGGTCCGCGAGGTGGTGCGGCGCGTCGATACGACGACGGCGCGCGCACTGGCGGAGAAGGCGCTCGACTGCGCGACCGCGGAGGAGGTACGCGCCGCGCTGGTGGCGGAGTTCGCTGGTCAGCTCGGCGATCTCTGGAGCGAGACCGGGATCGAGCACGCTTGAGCCAGGCGGCCGGGCGCGCCGAAGCCTCCCTAGCGCGAGGCGTGTGCGCGTGCTCATTCGTCCAGGACGGCGCAGAGGCCCGCCAGGCCGCCCTCGTCGAGGCCGCCCGTGTGCCGGGCGGCGACCCGTCCCGTGTCGTCGAGCAGCACGTAGGTCGGGATGGTCGGGATCTCGCCCAGCGCGCTGTCGCCCGCGACCACGCGGTTGTCGGGGTCGTAGGTGAGCTCGAAGCTGACATCGAGCGAGTCCCTGTACAGCGGCAGCAGCTTCTCGGGATCCGGCTGCACCGCCAGGCCGAGCGCGGTCACGTCCTTCCGCGCGGTCAGGAAGTGCTCGAGCGTGCCGAGCGCGAGCTGGCTCACGTCGTCGTAGGTCGTGAACACGAAGATCAGCACCGGCTTGCCACGCAAGGCAGAGAGTCGCACCGGCTCGCCGTCCGCCGTCTTCAAGGCCAGCTCGACTGGCCCCTCGGCCAGCTCCGGCGTGGTCGGCTGCGGCTGGCACGAGGCGCCCGCGCACAGCAACACGAGCGCGCAGAGAGCGCGCGCCCTGGGGTGGCGGAGGGCGGCCTTCACTCGAACGCCGCGTCGAGGCTCACGCGCTCACCGCGGGTGACCCGCACAGCCTCGAATCGCTTTTCCTGCTTGCGGTAGCGCGCCACCACCTCGTAGGTGCCCTCGCTCAAGTGGGCAGCGACGCCGCTGCCGAGCGTTCCGATCTGCTTGCCGTCGCGTCGGATGATCGCCATTCCGGCCGCGCGCCGTCCTTTGCGCTGGATCTTGACCTCGAGGATCCCGGTGGCGAAATCGGCGCTGACCTCGCCGCCCTTGCCGGCCGCAACGGTCACGGGCTTGCGTTGTTCGGGACCGTCGAGCGCGCCGTCCAGGGCGAGCACGGCGGTGTAGTTGCCGGCAGGGACGCTCAGCGGGCGCCCACAGGTACCTCGGGCGACCTCGGTCTCGCCCTCGAGGAGCGAGATGGTGCCGCTCGCAGATTCCCCATTTTCCTGAATTTTACAATTCAGTGTGCCCCTGCCCTGGGCGAGCGCTGGCAGCGCGAGCGCCAACGACGCCAGGGCGAGCAGCCATCGGGTGTAGCCAGATCCGATCACGGGTCCTCCTACAGCTTCGACGGGGCCCCCGGTGGGCCCATTCACGAGCCGCATCCTCGCGCGTTCGCCGTGGAAATGCCAAGCTAGCCGTCCGCCGTTCCCGGTCGCCTGCTTGACACCGCGGGGTGCCGCGGCTAGAAAACCGCTCCCCTCGAGCCGGGCGCCATCGCCCGGAAGGGCTGTACTCATGACGACTTACATGGCCAAGGCGGGCGAGGTCGACCGCAAGTGGTGGGTGGTGGATGCCACCGATATCCCGCTCGGGCGGCTCGCAAGCAACGTGGCGTCGGTGCTGCGCGGCAAGCACAAGCCGACCTACACGCCCCACGCGGACGCCGGTGACTTCGTCATCGTCGTCAACGCCGACAAGATCAAGCTCACCGGCAACAAGCTCACCGGCAAGCTCTACCAGCATCACTCCGGCAAGGTGGGCGGCTTCAAGGAGCGCCCCTACGACTGGATGATCGAGAACCGGCCCGAGTTCGTGATCGCCAGGGCGGTGCGCGGCATGTTGCCCAAGAACCGCCTGGGCCGAAAGCTCGGGACCAAGCTGAAGGTCTACTCCGGTGCGACCCACCCCCACGCCGCCCAGAAGCCCGAGGCGCTGAGCGTTACCCTGTAGGGAATCAGATGACGACGATTCACGGCAAAGCCTACGGCACAGGCAAGCGCAAGAACGCGATCGCCCGCGTGTTCCTCCAGCCCGGCAGTGGCCAGATCCAGGTCAACGGCCGCTCCATCGAGCAGTTCTTCCCGCGCCAGACGTCGCAGATGGTCGTGCGCCAGCCCCTCGAGCTGGTGGAGAAGTCGAGTGACTTCGACGTGACCGTGAATGTCTGCGGTGGTGGTGAGTCCGGTCAGGCCGGCGCGGTGCGCCACGGGATTTCTCGCGCGCTGCTCGTGGTCGATCCCGAGCTGCGCGGCACGCTCAAGAAGGCTGGCTTCCTGACCCGCGACGCCCGCAAGAAGGAGCGCAAGAAGCCGGGCCAGCCGGGCGCGCGCAAGAAGTACCAGTACAGCAAGCGTTGATTCGTCGGGTCTGGCGACCCGACCCGGGGAAAGGTCACGCGACCCTGGCCACTCAGGGCCCCTTCTCGCGGGGTCGTCGTCGCTGCGTTCCTCCTCCGGTGCCGTGGGGGAGGCGGTGCCACGTGTCCCTGCGTCGGGCCCGAGGGGCCCGACCTGCTTCCGAGGGCGCCCTTCGTGTCACCGGCGGCCCGAGGTGAGCCGGTTTGCTGACTGACGGCCGCTCGGCTCGTGCTTGTGCTCGTGCCGCGGTCGAAACTCGTCGTGTTAGCCTGCCAGCGTGCGTTCGCTCGCGGTTGTCGTCGTGCTGGGCGATGTGGGGCGCAGCCCGCGGATGCAGTACCACGCGTTGTCGCTCGCCGAGCACTTTCGACGCGTCGTGTTGCTCGGCTACCGCGGTGGTGAGGCGATGCCGGAGGTGCGGGCCCACGATCGCATCGAGGTGGTCGCGTTGCCGCCGCCGCGATCGCTTCCCGAGCGCGCATCACCCGCCGCACTGTTGAGCACCGCCGCGGGGCGGGGTGCCGACAGCGCGCGCCTGCTGGCGGCCCTGGCGCGGACCGGGAAGCCGGAGCTCGTCCTCGCGCAAAACCCGCCGGCGGTGCCGACCCATTTGCTCGGCGTCGCGGCCCGTGCGCGCGGCGCCCGCTTCGTGATCGACTGGCACAACTTCAGCCATGCCATGCTTGCGTTGAAGCTCGGCCCGCTCCATCCAGCCGTGCGCGCGCTGCGCGCGGCCGAGGTTGGCCTGGGCCGGACAGCCCACGCGCACCTGTGTGTCTCGCATGCGCTGGCCGCCGCCCTTGGTGAACGCTTCGCCATCCCGGCGCAGGTGCTGTACGACCGCCCCTGGATCCAGACGTCACGTCCCCCGGGCGCGCAGCGGCGCGCCTTGCTCGAGCGACTCGGGATCGCGCCGCGCGCAGAGGCCGATGAACCGCGCCTGCTGGTCAGCCCGACCAGCTTCAGCCTCGACGAAGACATGCGCATGCTCGCCGACGCCGCCAGCGTCTACCGGCGCGCTCGCGCCGAGCGACCCGGGCTGCCACCGATCTGCGTGCTCGTGACCGGCCGAGGTCCCGGACGTGCTGAGGTGGAGGCGCTGTTCGTGGCGCGCAGCACACCGGACGTACAGTTGCGCACGGGTTGGCTGTCGGCCGCAGACTACCGCAGCCTGCTCGCGTCCGCGGACCTCGGTCTGTGCCTGCACCATTCCGCATCCGGGCTGGACCTACCGATGAAGGTCGCGGACATGTTCGGTGGCGGCCTGCCGGTGTGCATGCTCGACTACGGTCCAGTTGTCGGTGAGCAAGTGCGCGACGGTGTCGATGCGTTGCTCTTCCGGGACGCGGACGATCTGGCGGCGGCCCTCGCGCGTGTCCTCGGAGGCCCACGCGATCGTCTCGAGTCCCTGCGACGTAGCGCCCAAGAGGCGGGCGCCAGCACCTGGGCGCAGGGTTGGGAACGGGCGGCGAGACCCGTGCTGCTCGCCGAGTCGTAGAGCGTGTTGTGGCTCGCCGCCGCGGGTGCGAGACTCGCGGCCCCATGTCCGACACGGGCCGCAGCCAGGCGCCGTCGCACCGAGCCCGTGTGCTGTGGGTCGTCGGTCTGCTCGTGCTCTGCGCCCTCGCCGCGTGGCAACGCACCAGCAGCACGGCAGAGTGGGTCGACCGCCCGGACGGGAGCATCCACTTGCTCGGGGGGGACTCCTACTTCCACCTGCGTCACACGCGCTTTTCGCTCGAGCACTTCCCCGCCGTCCAGCGCGCGGACATCGCCACGCATTACCCGACGGGCACGCGTTCGGTGGCGGGCCTGTTCGACGTCTTGATGGCCGCCCTCGCGCTGCCGCTCCACGGTGCCGACGCGAGCGACCAGGAGCTGATGGCCGTGGTGGCCTGGACCCCGGTGCTGCTCGCCGTGCTGACTCTGGTCGTGCTGGCGTTCACCGTCACGCGCCTCGCGCGTCCCGCACTCGGGCTGCTGGCCGTGCTGCTCTTCGTGCTGTTTCCCGGGGAGAACCTGCTCCGCTCCGCCTACGGCTTCGCCGACCACCACGTGCTCGAGGTGCTGCTCTGGGTCGCCACGACCTGGGGCCTCGTGCGATGTCTCGAGCTCGAGCGCCGCGCTCCAGGTACGCGCGGTCTGCGTCCCGACGTGGTGTCGGCGGCGCCGCTGGCCATCTTCCTCTTCAGCTGGCTCGGCGCGCCGTTGCACGTCGCCAATGTCTGCATCGCCCTGTCGCTGGTTGCGCTCCTGGCCGTCGCGCGTGATCGCGACGCCGAGTGGATCGGCCCGGCCATCGCCCGCTATGGCTTGAGTGTCCTTCTGCTCGCCGTGCCGCCCGCGCTGGTGTGGCCGTGGCTCCCGATCGAGCGTCGCGTGCTCACCATGGGGCTTCTGGCCCTGCTGGTGCTGGGGACTGCGGTGCCGCTCTTGGTCCGCGTTGCGCGTGGTCGCCCCGCCCAGGTTCGCTTCGGGCTCGTCGCGGGTTCCCTCGTCGGTGTCTTCGTGGTGCTTGGGCTCGCCTATCGCCTGAGCCGGGCCTTCCGCGTCAACGTCGACGCTCAGATCGGACGGAAGGGCCCGACCATCGCAGAGCACTTCACGATCGACGCGAGCAACCAACTAACCGCGCACGGCGTGCTGCTGCCGCTGTGCGTGGTCGGCGTCCCCTGGCTGTGCCTGCGCCTGGCACGGCGTGGAGGGCGCGACTGGACCGCCCTGGTGGCCGTTCTGCACGGCATCGCCTTCTACGTGCTCGCGTACATCCAGAGCGACTACCGCTACGTGACGATCGCGGCGCTCGCGCTGACCGCGACGCTCGTCGTGGGGGAGCTGCTGCCGCTGCTGTCCGCTCGGGCGCGCCAGGGGCTCGCGATGGCCGGCGCGCTGGCGGTCCTGTTGCCGTTCTGGCCGCTGGGTTGGGCGGAGCCGCCTGTGCTTGCGCACGATCGCGTCGAGCGCACGTACCTCTTCAATGACGGCTGGTTTCAGGCCGCCGACTGGCTCGCGCGAGAGACGCCGCCGCCGCCCCTGCCGACCACCACGCGCCTGCCGACGGACCAGCCCCGGCAGTCTTACATCGACCGTGTCGCCAAGACCTACGGGGTAGCGACCACATGGGATGACGGACACTTCGTGGCCGCGCTGGCGCGCCGAAGCGTGCTGCACAGCGGATACCCCAGTCGCAGGTTGGCACGCGTGTGGATGATCGACGACGAGGAGGTGGCGCACCGCACCCTGCGGGAGTGGGGCCCGGACGTGCGCTACGTGGTGTCCGAGCCGCGCACGGTCGCGCTGCGCTTCTCTTCCAAGGTTCAGCAGGCGGGCCTCGACCCGGGCCGCTACCTCGCGCACGCGGACATCACGGACGACGGCATCAAGCAGCGCGCCACGACCTTCGGAAAGCGGCACGATGCTACGCTGGTCTCGCGCCTGTACCAGCGCTCGGGCATGGGCCTGGGGCGCTTCCGCCTCGTCTACGAGACGCCGCACGAGACGCTGGTCCAGTACTACACCGAGAAGCCGAAGGATCGCGGGGGCAACTGGGGCGTGGAGGGGGTGACGATCCCGATCGAGAGCGCGGAGCAACGCGCCCGCTACGCGCCGCTGGTCGGTCGCGCCGATCGCTTCGGCGACGGGTACTCGTTGGCCGCCTGGATCGAGCCCACGGTCAAGGTCTTCGAGCTGGTGGAGGGCGCCATCGTGGAGGGCGCGGTCGAGCCGGGGGCCACCGTCGTGCTGGAGCTCGAGCTCGAGAGCAATGCGCGCGGGCGTCGTCACCGCTACCTGCGTACCGGCGTGGCCGATGCCCAGGGTCGCTTCGCGATCCGCGTGGCCTACGGCAGCCGTGAGGACACCGAGGCGGGCCGTCATCCGAGCGAGGTGCGGCCGCGCGGTCCCTACCGCCTGCACGTGCAGCGCGGCGGCCAGCTGACCACCTTGGCGCGCTTCGACCTGGCCCAGTCCGTGGTCCACGCCGGCCGACAGCTGGATCTCGGCGTGCTGTCGTCGGCGACACCGCCGTCGCACGCAGCCCGCGCAGGCGCCAGCGGCGCGCCATGAGTGGGCAGCCACCCGGCTCGCTGCGCATCGCTTTCATTCACCCCGACCTGGGGCTCGGAGGCGCGGAGCGACTTGTGCTCGACGCTGCGCTCGCGCTCGCAGCGCGCGGACATCGCGTGGTGCTCTTCACCGCGGAGCTCGACTCGGCGCGCGCCTTCGCCGACGTGCACGACCCCGCGCTGGACATCCGCGTGCGAGGCAAGCGCATCCCGAAGCACGTCGGCCAGCGCTTGAGGGTGGTCTGCAGCATTGCGCGGATGTCGGCGCTGAGCATCGCCGTGCGGCGCGAGGGGCCCTTCGACGCGGTGTTCTGCGATCTCGTGGCTCATGTCCTGCCGTTGCTCAAGACGCTCGTGGACACGCCGGTGCTGTTCTACGGCCACTACCCGGACCGTCTGCTGACGCCCGCGCGAGAGGGCCTCTACCGAGGCTATCGCGTGCCCTTCGACTGGCTGGAGGCGCGCGGTCTCGAGCACACGGATCGCCTGGTGGTCAACAGCGAGTTCACGGCCGTGGCCTTTCGGCGCGCCTTCCCAGCACTGGCCAATCGAGATCTGCCGGTGGTCTACCCGTGTGTCTCCTTGCCCGAGACGACGAGCGAGCCACCCCACAAACCCATTCGCCTGCTGATGATCGGCCGCTTCTCGCCGGCCAAGAACCTCTCGCTGCTCGTGCGCGCGGGTGTCGCGCTTGCTGAGCATCTCCCTGCGGAGACCTTTGCGCAGGTGCGCTTCGTCATCGCGGGCGGCTACGACCCCGCGCTCGAGGAGGCACGTGCGGTCGAGTCGGAGCTGCGAACGATCGCCGACGCAGCGGGCCTCGGCGATCGGCTCGAGCTGCATCGCTCACCCGACGAGGCCACCAAGGTGCAGCTACTGCAAGATGCGACATGTGTGGTCTACACACCCACCGATGAGCACCTTGGCATCGTACCGCTGGAAGCGATGGCGGCGGCCCGTCCGGTGATTGCCGTCGATCGCGGTGGGCCCCGAGAGACCGTTCTACAGGGGGTTTCCGGCGTGTTGTGCGAACCCACGCCGCACGCTTTCGCTCGGGCGATCGGAGAGCTCCTGCAGCGGCCCCAGCGCGCGCGTGAGATGGGGCTCGCGGGGCGCGCACACGTTGCCAAGGCCTTCTCCCGTGATACCCTGGGCCGGCACTTAGAGTTGCTTATTCGAGGCTTACTTTAGATGGGGTTTGACGGGTTCACACCGAGGGTGATCGGCGCACCGCGGAGGGTTGCGTTGACCGTCGGAGGTACGCTCGGTCACGTGCACGGGGCCATCGCCATCGCGCAGGCCTACCGCCGTCACGTGGCAGATGCCGACGTGCGCTTGATCGGGCCGGAGGAAGAGAGCGCGCACGGTGCCGTGCGCGAGTCCGGCTTTGCGTTTACGTCGATCCCGAGCGCGCCGATCGCGCGCCAGTCCGTGTTCGGTAAGTTGCGCGGTCTCGCCCGCACCGCCACCGGGGTGGCTCGCGCTCGCGCCGAGCTGTCGGCTCACGGAACGCAGCTCGTGATCGGTTGCGGCGGCTATGCCTCTGCACCCACGGTCCTGGCGGCGCGCTCGCTGGGCCTGCCCACGGTGCTGTACGAGGCGAACGTGATCCCCGGCCTCGCAAACCGCGCGCTGCGCCACTTCGCCCGCCGTATCTACCTCGGCTGGCCGGAGGCGCGCAGCGCCTTCTCCCAGCTCAGCTGTGAGGTGACCGGCAATCCCCTGCTCGAGGAGCTGATTCAGTCGGCGCAGCGACGGCAGGAGCGAGGGCGGCTCGAGCTTCTGGTGCTGGGGGGCTCCCAGGGCTCGCCGTTTCTCGACGATCAGGTCCCGGCGCTGGCCGGCGCGCTGGCGGCCATGGGGCTTCAGTTGCGCGTGCAGCATCAGACCGGCAATGGCGATACGGACGGAGTGCGCGCGCGCTACGAGGCGGTCGCGGTCGAAGCCGATGTGGTGCGCCACTTCGACGACATGGCGACGGCCTACGGCGGCGCCAGCTTCGCCGTCACGTGCGCCGGTGCCATGACACTCAACGAGCTCGCGAGCTTCGGCGTGCCCGCGCTTGTGGTGCCGCTGCGCGAGGCCGCGGGTCGGCACCAGGATGCCAACGCCTCGGTCTTCGCCAATGCAACCGGGTGTCCAGTGATCGCCGAGGACGAGTGGCGGACCGAGCAGGCGGCCAGGCGGGTCGCCGCGCTGCTCACAGATCGTCCGCGGCTGCAGCAGATGTCGCAGCGCGTCTCCGCCCTGTGCCAGCCGGAGGCGGCGGGCCGCATCGTGAGGGATTGCGAGGCACTGCTCTGTGCGTCGCCGTCCCCGAGCCCCGTCCAGACTCGTCGCTGGCAGGGCAGGTAGGTGTAGAGTAGGGCGGTGCCGGAGACCCCCGAGCCTGCACCCGCTTCGCGTGAGCGCGGAGGTTCGACCGCAGCCGCCTTGCTCTCGCTGTGGCGATGGACGGGTGCGCGGCGTCGCTGGGCGAGCCTCATTCCCCTGTCGCTGGCGGTGACCGCCTGCGAGCTGACCGGGTTGGCCCTGGTCTTCGCGCTCATCCATCTACTCGATGCGGGGCAGCTGCCCGCCCAGCTGCCGGTGAGTGGTGCCCTGGTGGCCATGCTCGGCGCGCCCGAGGGAGGAGCGCAGCTGGCGGTCGGGCTCGCACTGCTCGTGGCGGTGATCTACATCATCAAGAACGCAGCCAAGCTGCTCGAGGTCCTCCAGCGCGAGCGGCTGGCCGCGCGGGCGTCGGTCGATCTCTCGCACCGCCTCTTCGGGCACTATCTGGCCTCGCCCTATACCTTCCACCTGCGCACCCACTCGGGTGACCTGATCCGCAACGTGCGCGAGTCGGTCGACCGCGCCTGCTACACGGGCCTGCTGTCTGCGACGGCACTGGTCTCCGAGCTGGTGGTGGCCGGGGCGGTGATCGTCTTTGTGCTGCTGCGCGCACCGGCGGCGGCCCTGGCTGCGGCGGTGAGCGTGGTCGCCGTCACCGCGCTGGTGCTGCACCTGCTGCATCGGGTGCAGACGCGCACGGGGCGGGAGAGCCTGCGGCTGCACGGTGACCTGCTGCGGCTTCTGCAGGACAGCCTCAGCGGCGTGCGCGAGGTCAAGGTCTTCCGACGGGAAGGCTACTTCGCCGAGTCATACAGGAAGCTGCGCGTGGGCCTCGGGCAGGTCGGTGTGCGGCATGGCGTGCTCAACTGGTTGCCACGGGTCACCGTGGAGACCGCCTTCATCTGTGGGCTCGCCGCGCTGGTGCTCGTCTCCACGCGCGCGCAGGGCAGCGATGTGCGTCTCCTGCCGCTGGTTGGGCTCTTTGCCTTCGCGGGGCTGCGTCTGTTGCCGTCGCTCACCACGGCTACCTACCACCTGGGGCAGCTGCGTTTCAGCCGGGCTCACATCGACCAGCTGTTGTCGGAGCTCGAGCAGGCGGTGCCGCTCGACCCCGAGGTGCCGGTCGATCGGTTGCCGTTCGAGCACGAGATCGCGCTCGAGGATGTGGGCTACACCTACCCGGACGAAGGCACGCCGGCGCTGGCGGGGATCGATCTGCGTGTGGCTCGCGGCGAGTCGATTGGCATCGTGGGACCCACCGGCGCGGGCAAGTCGACGCTCGTGGGCCTGGTCATCGGTCTGCTGCACCCCAGCGTTGGCCGCCTCACGGTGGATGGCCGGGTGCTCTCGGACAACGTGCGGGGGTGGCAGGCCCTGGTGGGCTTCGTCCCGCAGTCGGTCTTCATGCTGGACGCCAGCGTGCGTGAGAACATCGCTTTCGGCGTGGAGCCTGCCCGGATCGACGAGGCGCGCCTGCGCGAGGCGATCCAGATGGCTCAGCTGGGCGACTTCGTGCAGGGGCTGTCCCGGGGCCTGGACACGCGTGTGGGTGAGCGCGGCGTGCGCCTGTCCGGCGGAGAGCGCCAGCGACTGGCGGTGGCGCGCGCGCTCTACTCCGATCCCCAGGTGCTGATCTTCGATGAGGCGACGGCCTCCCTCGACAACCGCACGGAGCTGGCACTCACGCAGGCGATCGAATGGCTGCACGGCAAGAAGACGATGTTCATCATTGCTCACCGACTGACCACCGTGCGGCGCTGCGATCGGCTGGTCTTCCTGGCGGACGGGCACGTCAAGGCGATCGGGACCTTCGACGAGCTGCTCGAGCGGGAAGCGGACTTCGAGCGCGTCGTCTACCCCGGCGGCCGCCCCTGAGCTTCAGCCAGCATGCGCTCCACGTGCTGGCGCAGCTCCTTCATGAAGCGTTGCTCGGTGAAGAGCTCGCGCCGCCCTTGCATGCGCGCCTCGAGCGCGCGGCAGAGTGCGTCGTCCCGCAGCACTGCGTCGATCCGGGCCACCGCGTCCGCGACGTCGTGCCACAGCAGGGCCTGCTCCTCACCGAGGATCTGCGCGGGACCGCCGGCGCCCTGGGCGAAGACCAGGCAGCCGGCGCGTTGCATCTCGGCGACGGCCATGCCGAAGTGCTCGCCCTCCATGCAGTGCAGCCCGAAGCGCGTGCGCTGCATCAGGTCCACGAGCGCCTCGCGTGGCAGGCCCTCGTACAGCTCGATCCAGCCGCGATGCTGCTCGAAGAGTTGCTGGTAGCGCGCACGCTCCTGTGGCCCGCAGTCCCAGCTGCCCGCGATGCGCAGCCCGATTCGGTGACCGCGATCTCGCAGTGCGCGCGTGACCTCGACTGCGTGCTCGAGCCGCTTCTCCGCCGAGATGCGCCCGATGCACAGTAGGGCCAGCTCCCGTTGCGCGAGCGGCACGTCGCGATAGCGCCCGGGGATCGGCGGGTGCAAGGTCTCGCAGGGCGCGCCCGTCAGGCGCCGGTAGAGCGCGCCGATGAAGTCGGAGTTCACGAGCGTCAGGTTGCGTGTGAAATGCGACGTCGGCGCGCCCGCGAGCAGCCGCGCGGCGCTCCGGTAGCGGCCGGTCACACCGGGCAGGCGGTGGAACCAGCGCTTGTCCACCTCGGGCCGCTCTTCGGCCAGGGTGGGGTAGTGCACGTACTGGATGCCCCGCTGCGGGAAGGCGAATTCGTTGGCCGTGCTGACGAAGACGTCAAAGCGCTCACGCGCCGCCAGCGCTCGGCAGGCCCGGCCCAGCAGCAGCAGGCGCACGAAGGTCAACGGTGTCGGCAGGCGGTCGAGCACCGGGTTCAGGCGCGACGCGACCTCGTGCACGCGGTAGTCGCCCGGCTGCAGATCGGTGCCGAAGTGGCGGTTCAGGCCCTCGCGGTCGGGCGCCTGCCAGCACACCACGGTCACGTCGTAGTGCTCCCGCAGGGCCATCAGTGCCCAGGCCCCCACGCCCTCGCCCCCTCCGGGCGGGCCCATGCGCGGGTGCACCAACATCAGCGGGGGGCGTGGCTGCATCGGGATGGGCGCTCCATACCACAGCGTCCGCTGCCGCGGGTGAGGGCGCCGCAGTGCTATCATCCGTCTCCACATGCGCGTGCTGCACTTCAGCGATGTCCACGTGGACGTGCCGATCTGGCGCTGGCCCGTGGGCGAGATGTGGAACAAGCGCCTGGTCGGCGCCGCCAACCTGATCCTGCGTCGGCGCCGTCACTTCAAGGACGCCCGCGCCAAGCTCGCCCAGCTGGCCGAGTTCGCCGAGCGGGAGCGCGTCGATCTGGCGATCTGCACTGGCGACTACACGGCGCTCGGCACCGTGCCGGAGCTGGAGGCGGCGCGCGCGGCGATCGCTGGCCTCACCCGTCGCCCGCGCGGCTTCGTCACGGTGCCCGGCAATCACGACCTTTATCTCCCGGACACGGTTGCGGACGGGCGCTTCGACCGAATCTTCGGCGATCTGCTCGGTACCGATTGGCCCGAGCGCGCCGTCGACGGCATCTATCCGGCAGTGCGCCTCTACGACGACCACTTCGCCGTGGTCGCGGTCAACAGCGCCCGCCCCAATCCGCCGATCATGCGCTCCAGCGGTCGCATTCCCGAGGCCCAGCTCGCGGCCCTGGCCGAGCTGCTCGCTGCGCCGGAGCTGGCCGCCCGCACGGTCTTCGTGATCACCCACTACGCGCCCCGCCGCCGCGACGGCACCCCCGATCGCTTCGACCACGGGCTCGAGAACGCCGAGGAGCTGCTGGCCGCCTGCGCGGCCGCGCCAGCGCGCACCGCCCTGCTCCACGGCCACATCCACTGGCGCTACCACCTCAAGCTGCCCGACATCGTCCCGCACCTCTTCGGCGCCGGCAGCACCACCTGCGGTGGTCGGGAGGGCTTGTGGCTGTTCGATGTCAGTCCGGAGGGAGTCCGCGCAACACCTGGCGGCTACCACGACGGCGACTACCGGCTCGAGGGCGCCACCCCCGTGTCGTTCTAGCCAAAGAACTGACCCTGTAGCGATTGCGAGCTTGCCGCAGATGCACTATATTTGTAAAAATACACTATGACGGTTCCAGTGGACAGTGTTGAGACTGTATTCGAGACGGTGAACGAGTCCCGGCTGCCGGGGGCTTCGCGCCCGACCGAGGCACGCCCAAAGTTGGTGGTCCTGTCGGGGCCGCAGCTGGGCCGATCCTACCGACTGTCCACAGACCCCGTCGTGGTCGGCCGTAGCAGCGGCGCGGCGTTCCAGATTGCGCACCGCGCCCTCTCGCGGCAGCACGCCGTGCTCTCTCCGCTGGCGGGGGGAGACTGGCAGATCGAGGATCTCGGGAGCCGCAACGGGACGCGCGTCAACGGCATCGAGCTGCGAGCGCCGCACCTGCTGCGCCGCAACGATCGGATCGAGCTGGGCCCCCACATCGTTCTCCAGTTTGCGGTCGAGGACGAGCTCGACGCCGAGCTGGTTCGAGCGCAGAAGCTCGAAGCGGTTGGACGTCTGAGCGCGAGCGTAAATCACGACATCAACAACCTACTGTCGATCCTCACGGCGAACCTGGCCTACCTCGAGGATCTCGAACCGGGTACGCCGATCGACTGCGAAGAGGCCGGCGTGTGCGTGCGGGAGATGAAGGTCGCGGTGGCGCGGGCTACCGATCTCACGGGGCGCCTCGCAGGCCTCGTGCAGGGCCGGGGGGACGCTTCCGAGCGCATCGACATCTCGCAGTTATGCGACGAGGTGGTTGGGCTGATGTCTCGCATCGTCCCTCGCAACATTCGGATCGAGCACGCGATCGAGCCAAGCATGGTCGTGCATGGAAGCCGTTCCCGGCTCCATCCTTTGATCCTGAACCCATGCATCAACGCGCGGGATGCGATGCCCGATGGCGGCACGATGCGGGTGGTGGTTCGCGGAGCGCAGTCGCACGAGCTCGATGGCGCGTGCCCGGCCACGGGAAGCTACGTTCTCATCTCCATCCAGGACAGTGGTGTGGGCATGGACGAACAGACCGCACAGCAGGTGTTCGATCCTTTCTTCACGACCAAGGGCTCCGGAGGAACCGGCCTCGGACTCGCGATGGTTGCGCAGGCTGCGCGTGAGCATGGCGGCACTGTCTCGATTCGTACTGGGCTGCACGAGGGCAGCGAGCTGCGCATCCTCCTGCCAGCGGCACCGCCCGCTTCGCGCGATGCGGCGGAGGTCAGCTCGACGCCTGCCGCGGGCGTCAGCCCCTCCTCGGCCCGAATCCTGTTGGTGGATGACGATGAGCTCGTGGCGCGCGCGACGGCGCGCCAGCTGTCGCGCTCCGGCCATACGATCGACTTTGCAGGCAACGGGGTTGAGGCCCTTCGCGCCTTTCGTGAGTCGCAACCGGACGTCATCGTGCTCGACATCGACATGCCGCTCATGGACGGGATCACTTGCTTCCGTCACCTCCGGGAGATCCATGACGAGGTGAAGGTCGTCTTCATGTCCGGGCAGTGGTCTTCGCGTCTCGATGAGGACCTGCGACGGATGGGAGGCGTTGCACTCGTTCCCAAGCCCATCGACATGCCGCGCCTGATGCGGGTGATCGACGGTACGATGCAGTCTGCCGCGCCCCCGGCTTGAACGCGCCGTGTACGGACAATGGGCTGTCCACTTCTTTGGCGCCCTTCGGCCATGCACATACAATGTAGGATAACGTCCCATAATGAGGAGTTGTCCATGCCGCTCTCCATCGCCGAGCTTCCCTCCCGCCGCCGCGCCCCGCGTCGCGCCGTCGACCTGGAGTGCGAGGTGCGCTCGTCCCTCTGGGATGGCGCGCTGCCCTTCCAGGTCCGCGACCTCTCTCCTGTGGGCATGTGGCTCGACACCAGCCTGCCCCTCGACGAGGGTGACGAGGTCCTGCTCAGCTTTCGCCCGCCGCGCTGGTCGGAGGCGGAGTGGCCGCTGATCGCGCGCGGCGCCGTGGCCCGGGTCGGCCTGCACCGCCGCCGCCACGATGCGCGCCCCTCGGGCATGGGACTGTCCTTCAAGGGCCTCGAGCCCGGGGAGCTGTGCCGCCTGGAGGACGTGCTCATCGGGCTACCGCTGCCCGTCCCACCATCGCCTCTGCCCCAGCAGCAGGAGCTCCCCATCCAGGCGCTCCGCTTGCCCGACGGAAGGATCGAGAACCTCGTCGCCGAGGCACCGCTGCTGACCTCGCGCGCGCCGCGACCGCAACAGCTGGCGGCCACGCCGACTGCGCCCACCGTGCGACGCGGGCGGAGCAGCCGCCGCTACGTCCCGCGCGCCGAGCGTCTCGCCCGCCGCCCGCATCTTCGGCTCGTATCCTAGCCAGCGCTGGACGCGCGTGGCTCCGCGCTCAGTTCTTGCTGCGGTTGTCCTCGTCGCGCAGGTACGCGACGGTCCGCACGAGCGCCACGACCTGCTCGCGGCCCTCGGGCGTGAGGCTCTTGAAGCGCACGCCCATGCCCGGATTGAGGTTCTCACCCGTCGGCTTGTACGGGTTGATCCAGGTGACCTCGCCCTCGAGCACCAGCGGGTCGCCCTCGTCGACGTGGAAGCGCAGGCGCAGCTCCGTACCGACCGGCAGAGGCTCATTGGTGCGTACGAAGATCCCCATCTCGCTGATGTTCTGCAGGTAGGCGAAGAGGAACGTGTCCCCGCTCGCATAGTCGACTGCGATCGAGGTTTCGTAGCGCTTGTGCTCGCGCCGATCGGCGAAGTCGTCGTCCTTGTCGCTCATCGGAAGTCTCGGTTAGAGCACCCGCTCAGCGAATGCGCAATACCCCCGCGTTGATGCGGTTTACGTCGTCCTGCGGGCCCGCCACAACGGGCATTCGCGTCTCGCCCGAGTAGAAGCCCAGGTAGATCGTGTAGCCCGTGGCGGGATACTGGGGGGGGACTTCGAGCGTCTGGCGATCCACGATCACGTCGCCTTTCTCCCACATGCTCACCGGATAGCGCCCGTCCAGCGGGTAGTGGTCGCCGTGGATGCGCTTGCCGCCGCCATCGATGTGCACGAAGATTCGCCAGTTGCCGGGCACGTGCTTGAGCGCGCGGAAGTACCAGGTCACCTCGAACTTCTCGCCCGCCGCCACGTGGTCACCGTGGGGTAGCTTCAGGTCGTAGCCGAGGAACAGGATCTTCTCGTCCAGGTTGGCGTCCACCCGGTGCTGAATGTCGGGCACGTCTTCGAGCACCTGGGTGACGAGGAAGTTGTCGTTCTTTCGATCGGCGATCGGCTGATTGGTGCCGAGTAGCACGCGTGCGCTGCGGGCATCCGCGATGAACAGGTGGCGCTTGGTCTTGCGCCGGTACATGCGGTTGACCGACGGCAGCTCCGACTCCGGGAAGACCGCCCAGCGCCGCTCGTCGGCCACCATGAAGTTGACCAGGCCCATCGCGGTCGAGATCTCCTCCACCGGGCCCTTCGCATAGTAGGCGGCCGCGCGACCGCCGACCTTGAACTCGCCCAGGGGCTCCTCGTCGCCGGCCAGGGCGTTGTAGGTCTCGTAGACCTCGCGCGGCGAGAAGTGGGCACTCAGCGCCGGCATGAAGCCGTGGGCGGCGTAGCCACCCACCAGCGCTCCGGCTAGCAGGATCGGCAGGCTGCGACCACGCTCGCCGGAGAAGAGCTTGAGCAGCAGCTGCACGGCGAAGATGGCGACCGGAAGGGCCGGCGCGATCAGCATGAGCCGCTTGACCCACTTGAGCCCCTGCGTGGTCACGCGCACCTGGCCCGTCAGCGCCAGCGCGCCTCCCACCTCGATCACGAGCAGGAGCAACACCAGGCAGACTAGCCAGAGCACGTGTCCAAAGCTCCGCCCCCACAGCTCGCGCAGGAATCGATAGGGCGCGCCGAAGCGACTCTCGCGCAGGTTGCGCTGCGCGCCCGCCCCCAGGCTCAGCGCCGTCACGCAAAGGAAGAACCCGAGCAGCCCGCCCCAGATGCGCTTGGGGTTGAACACCTTCGGCACCTCGATCTGGTCGATCGCCATGCCGTGGATCGGCGCCGCCGGGTAGAGCGAGTAGTCGCGGACCAGGAGCCCGCCGAGCATCGCGATCGCGATGGCAGCTGGCCACTGGCCGGTGGCGCTGCGCTCCACGTCGCGCAAGAAGAGTGCGACGGCGCCCGCGAGCGCCACGATCGGCAGGAAGGCGGCGGCGTCCCCGTAGCGCGACAGGAAGAGCGTGTGGGCTGCATAGCCCACCGCCGCCCACAGCAGCAGCACCATGCGCAGGCGCCGTTCGTCGCCGCTGGCGCCGCCCTCCGGCGACAGCGGCATGCGCGCCAGCGCCAGGGGGAGCAGCGCGCTCCAGGGTGCGAAGGCGTGGAAGACCCGCCCGAGTGTGAGGTCGAAGCGCGGTGGCTGCCCCCCGCGCGGGCTGCCGCCCAGCCACGGGCTGTAGGCGCTGGCGTCGGCGATCGCCCCGAGCGTGATCGCAGCCGTGAACATCAGCGTCAGCCCCCACAGCGTGTACGTCGCAAGCGCGCCGGCCGGGTCCGTACGCCCCGAGGAGAGCCTGCCGTCCGCCGCCGCCACGGCAGCCACCGCCGCGAGCGGCGGCAGCGCGCCCAGCAGTGCACCGCGTGCCTGGACGCCCAGTACGACCAACACCAGTGTGAGTGCGAGCCACCCGTAGCGCACTCCCTGCCGCGCCTCGCCCGCGAAGCAGGCCATGCAAGCCGATAGGGCGATCCCCGCCTGGATGGCGAACGACGGCGCCTCGCCCAGCATGGCGCGCGCGTTGAACACGAACAGTGGGCTGCTGCCCACGATTACCAGCGCGTACAGCCCCGCGCGTCGCCCGGCAAAGCGCGCGACCAGCGCGTAGCCCAAGAGCGCCGCCAGCAGCCCCCCGAGAGCCACCGGCGCGCGCCCGCTCCACTCGTCGACGCCGAAGAGTGAGAAGCCCAGCGCGCTCGCCCACACCCCGGCGTGGTCCGCGCGCGAGGTCTCGCCATCGGCCAGGCGCCGCGCCGCGTCCGCGGCTTCCAACTCCCACGGATCCCAGATCCCGAAGGAAGCCAGGTTCACCAGCAGCAGCGCGCCCAAGAGCAGAAAGGCCAGCACACTCCAAAGCCGCCGAATCTCACGCCCATCCGTCGCCGCTGCCATCGCCATAATCCCGCGGGTCACGCGTTCGCGCGCGGACCCTACTACAGAAGTGGAGGTGCCTCCGAGATGGCGACGGCGCTGAAGCAGCACCACCGGCCACAGACGACGATCCCTGTCACTTTTGCGGTCCACCTACAAATCGAGGGGGGCCTCTTCGTGGAATACTTCGCCCTGGGGGGGCTGCTGGGCCTCGCTGTCCTCGCCGCTTGGCGCGGCCGCCAGGGTGATCGAGGCCAGCTCCTTCTTGAGCGCGCGGACCGTGCGCTTGAAGCGGGGCATGAGCGACGCTGGGAGCGGCTTGCCCGGCCCGTTGAGCTGCTTCTCCGGGTTGATGAAGCGCCCCCGGCGCTTGAGCGCGAAGTGCAGGTGCGGCCCCGTGGAGCGTCCGGTGGAGCCGACCGCACCGATCGGCTGGCGCTGCTCCACCTTCACGCCCTTCTTGATGCCGCGCCCGATCCGCAGCAGGTGCGCGTAGTAAGTCTCGTAGCCCCCCTCGTGGCGCAGGGCGATCAGGTTGCCGTTGGCGCCGCGCACGCCCGCGAAGGTGACGGTCCCGTCCGCCGCAGCCCAGACCGTCGTCCCCGGGCTGGCCGCGTAGTCGACCCCGTTGTGCGGCACGATGCGCTTGAGGATCGGGTGCTTGCGGCGCGGGTTGAAGCGCGACGAGATGTGGTCGTAGCGCAGGGGGGTGCGCAGCCAGCCGCCGTGGATGGCCCGCCCGGACTCATTGTAGTAGTCGCCCTTGCCGGGCTTGGTCTCGAACCAGAAGGCAACCTGGTGGCCCGCCCGCTCGCCCCGGTATTCCAGCGCGTGCACGGTCCCGTAGCGCAGGAGCTTCCCCTCCACGTACTCCTCATCCAACACCAGCTTGAAGCTGTCTCCTTCGCGGGTGTGCTTCTTGAAGTCGATCGAGCCCTCGAAGGCCCCCACGAAGACGCTCGCGAGGCTACGGCCTAGCCCCAGACCCGACAGGGCGTGGCCCAGAGAGCCGGCCACATGGCTGCCGCGGGCTAGCCGGCGGCGCTCGATCGGCACCTCGGTGCGGGCCGCCGAGAAGCTGCCGTCGCCCCCGCGCGTGGCGCGATAGAGGTCGGTGACGCTTGCCTTGTATTCGAAGGCCACGAGCTGGCCGCCGCCACCGCGCTCGAAGGTCAGCTGGTGTTCGGGGCGGCAGCGCCGGAAGTCGACCAGCTTCTCGAGCGCCGCGACCAGCGCGTCGGCCTCCTCGGGTGAGGCGCCCGACCTGCGCAGGGCATCGCGGAACCCGCGGGCCTGGCCGAAGGGCTTGGTGATGCGCCCAACCTCGGCGGGCTCGGTCGGCACACCCAGCGCGGCGCCGACCTCCTGTTCGACCGCGTCGGACGTCTCGGGCTCGGTCAGGGCGGCGACCGCGACCTCGCTCGACACCGGATCCGGTGGCTCGCCTGCCGCGGCCGCGGGCGCCGGCTCCACGGCAGCCTCGTCGCCGCGCTCACTCGGCCACGGGTCGTCGCTGACCGGCGCCGCCTGCTCTTCTTCCATCTGTGAGGCCCAGACCTGGCTGAAGGCGAAGGCGACCAGCGCGATCACGCCGAGCAGCGCCACGACTGCGAGCGAGACCTGGCGCGCACGCGAGGCGCGAACCTCGTGCGGTAGCAGGGCCAGGTCGACCGAGGGCAGCGGCCGGTGCTCTGGCGTCGCGCCATCGTCTCCCTGCGGCTTCGCCATCTCGCGTGGATCGATATCAACGCTGCTCCCGCCATGCAAACCAGGCGGATCTGCGCGTACTTGCGTTGGCTTCGCCTCCTGTCTGCGGCTTGACACCCCACCGGCGCAGGGTTAAATCCCCCCCTCACAGCTCCCATTCGGGACCTCAGGCACGTAGCTCAGTGGGAGAGCACTACCTTGACACGGTAGGGGTCGGCGGTT
>JAPPOT010000662.1 GCA_028817855.1 Myxococcales bacterium | reverse complement strand
CGCGCCCTGGCCGCCTTCTTCCTGTTCGGTAAGTTCGCGATCCTGGAGCCCACCTCCGTGCTCAGCGCGGAGGCCCTCTTTGCGCTGATCGTCTACATGGACCTGCTGGCGGCGATCCTGATCAGCTTCCACATGGCCTTCATGTTTCGCCTGCCGCTGGTGGGCGACAAGCTCCTGGCGCTGGCCTCCGACGGCGACTTCGTCATGCAGTCCCAGCCCTGGATGCACCGCATGACCTTCCTCGGCCTGATCGCCTTCGTGATGTTCCCGGTGGCCGCCACCGGCAGCATTGGAGGTGCCATCTTCGGCCGTCTGCTCGGGCTGCGGCGGCGCACCACCTTCCTGGGCGTTTCCGTCGGCAGCCTGCTTGGCTGTGGCCGGATGTACTTCGGCGCCAGCTTCATCCGCGCGCACGTAGACCGCGACGACCCGCTCCTGAAAGGGATTGGGATTGCCGCGGTCCTCGGCGTGCTCTGGCTCCTCAACGCCAGATACCGCAAGGCCAAGAAGCGCGCAGGGTTCTAGTCGAGAGCTTCCACGATCGTGGAGATGCCCATGCCGGCGCCGATGCACTGCGTGCCGAGGCCGTACTTCTTCTTGCTGCGGCGCAGCTCGTGGGCGACGGTCAACACCAGGCGGGCGCCGGTGGCGCCCAGGGGGTGACCCAGGGCGATCGAGCCGCCGTTGACGTTGACCTTGTCCTCGGAGATGCCGAGCTCGCGCAGCGAGGGCAGCACCTGGGCGGCGAAGGCCTCGTTGAACTCCACGCGATCCAGGTCGCCGGCCTCGATGCCGGCGTGCTTGAGCGCCTTCTTGGTAGAGACCACCGGGCCCAGGCCCATGACCTGCGGCTTGACGCCGCCGACGCCGATGCCCTTGATGCGGGCGAGCGGCTCGAGGCCCAGCTCGAGCGCCTTCTTCTCGCTCATCAGCAGGGCGGCCGAGACGCCGTCGTTGGTCGGGCAGGAGTTGCCGGCGGTGATGCGCAGCTCCTTGTCACCGAAGCTCTGGATGCCCTTGACCGGGTTGAGGCCGGAGAGGGTCTCGAGGTCGGTACCGGGGCGGATGCACTCGTCCTTGTCGAAGGTGATCTTCTCGCCGCGCTCTTCCTCGACCCACTCGCGCTTGTCGTTGAAGACCGGGTCTTCGACCTGCAGCGGGATGATCTCGTCCTTGTAGGTGCCGGCCTCGGTCGCCTCGGCGGCCCTGGCGTGGCTCTTGACCGAGAACTCGTCGAGCTCCTTGCGGCTGAGGTCGTACATCTCGACCACGTTCTGTGCGGTCTGGGTCATGCCCATCAACGGCGGCGCGTTCAGGATGTAGTCCGGGATCGGCGTCGAGAAGTACTCGTCGTGATCGGGCGCCATGCTCTTCTGCGCGTCGTTCATCTCGAACCAGCGCTTGTTGAAGCCGCTGACCCGGGTCTGCTTGCCGCCGCCGCCCATGCCGCCACCGAGGGTTCGGCCCATGCGCTCGATGCCCAGGGCGATGCCGCACTCGCTGGCGCCGACCATGATCGACATCGCCACGCGGTGCAGGGTCTCCATGCTGGAGCCGCACTGGCGGTTGCTGTTGAAGGAGCAGACCTCGAGGGGCAGGCCCGCCAGGCGTGCGACCACGCCGAGCATCGTGAATTCGCCACGACCGCCCACGTTGCCGAGGCCCACGTCCTCGATCATCGTGTCCTCGACCTTCGGGTTGCGGTCCAGCAGCCCGCGAATGACCTTCGCGCCCGCGGTATCGAGTCGCGTCGCGACCAGCTTGCCGCGACCTCCGCGCGCAAATGCCGTGCGCGCACCATCCACCAAGACGACGTTTTGCAGTTCCATGATCTTCTCAGCCCCCGGATTTGAACAAAGTTCAGGGTCCCAGCTGCCATACCGCGTCCGCCCCGCATTTACTACCCCTGGTGGGGGCTGTACCCCGGCTCGCCGGATGGCGCAGATCGCTACCTCGAGCTGCCCGAAAACACGCGCCTTTTCGGCGCTTGCCGGGGAGGGCCCGAGGCTGTAGATCGACCCCCGTAACCACGGGAAGGCAAGCCATGGCAGACGAGCTGTTTTCGGTCGAGGGAAAGCGCATCTTCATCACGGGCGGTGCTTCTGGCATCGGACGGATGATCAGCGAAGGGCTTGCCCAGCGCGGCGCCCGCATCTTCACCTGCTCGCGCAAGCAGGCCTCCCTCGACGACCTGACCGCGGCCCTGCCCGGCAAGGACGTGCGCGCCGAGCAGGCCGACCTCTCCAAGCTCGAAGACATCGAGCGCATGGCGCAAACGGCAAGTGAGCACTTCGACGGCAAGCTCGACGTGCTGATCAACAACGCCGGGGCCACCTGGGGCGCCAAGATCGACGAGTACCCCGAGGACGGCTGGGACAAGGTCTTCGACCTCAACGTGAAGTCCCTCTTCTTTCTGACACAGAAGTGCCTGCCCATGCTTCGCGCGGCTGCCGATCCGCCTGCCAACCTGTCCCGTGTGGTCAACATCGGCTCCATCTCGGGCATCCAGAACCCGGCCGACGACGCCTGGGCCTACCACCCGGCCAAGGCCGCGGTGCACCACCTCACCCAGACCCTGGCCAAGCGCCTGGTTGCCGATGGCATCGCCGTCAACGCCATTGCGCCGGGGTTGTTCCCGAGCAAGATGACCGCCTTCATGATGCCCGGCGGCGACCAGAGCCTGGTCAAGGGTGCGATCCCGATGGGTCGCGCCGGCGGGCCATCGGACATCGTCGGCACCGTGGTTTACCTGATCTCGGCCGCTTCTGGCTTCACCACCGGCTCGCTGATCAAGGTCGACGGAGGCACGGCGCTCTGATGCTTCCGAACGTCCTCGCGCAGCGCTACGCCAGCGGCCCCATGCGCGACCTCTGGTCGCCCGAGCACAAGATCGTGCTCGAGCGCCAGCTCTGGATCGCCGTGCTCGAGGCCCAGCAGCAGCTCGGTATCGAGCTACCCGCGGGCGTGATCGAAGCCTACCGCGAGGTCGTCGATCGAGTGGACCTGGACTCGATCGCGAAGCGCGAGGAGGCCACGCGCCACGACGTCAAGGCGCGCATCGAGGAGTTCTGCGCCCTGGCCGGCCACGAGCACATCCACAAGGGGATGACCTCGCGCGACCTGACCGAGAACGTGGAGCAGATGCAGGTGCGCCAGGCGCTCGAGCTCGCGCGCGACCGGGCGGTGACCGCCGTGTGTCGCATGGCGGAGATCGTGGCCCGCGAGCAGGCCACGGTGATCGCCGGGCGCAGCCACAACGTGCCCGCCCAGGCCACGACCCTCGGCAAGCGCATCGCCAACAGTGGCCAGGAGCTACTCGCGGCCATCACGCGCGTCGAGGAGCTGCTCGCCCGCTATCCCCTGCGCGGCCTCAAAGGGCCGGTCGGCACGCAGCAGGACCAGCTCGACCTGCTCGGTGGCGACGCCGGCAAGCTCGCGCGGCTCGAGCGGGCGGTCGCCGCGCACCTGGGCTTCGCTCACGTGCTCGACAACGTGGGCCAGGTCTACCCCCGCTCGCTCGACCTGGAGGTAGTGGGAGCGCTGCTGCAGTTGGTGAGCGGCCCCTCGAGCTTCGCCGTCACCCTGCGCCTGATGGCGGGCCAGGAGCTGGCCACCGAGGGCTTCAAGGCGGGGCAGGTGGGCTCCTCGGCGATGCCGCACAAGATGAACACGCGCTCCTGCGAGCGCATCAACGGCTTCAAGACCATCCTGACCGGCTACCAGACGATGGTCGCGGGGCTGGCCGGAGACCAGTGGAACGAGGGTGACGTGAGCTGCTCGGTGGTGCGGCGCGTGGCCCTGCCCGACGCCTTCTTCGCCACCGACGGTGCCTTCCAGACCCTGCTGCACGTGCTCGCCGAGTTCGGCGCCTACCCCGCGGTGATCGAGCGAGAGCTCTCGCGCTACCTGCCCTTCCTGGCGACGACCAAGGTGTTGATGGCCGCCGTGCAGCAGGGCGTGGGTCGCGAGACCGCCCACGAGGTCATCAAGGAGCACGCGACGGCCGTCGCCCTCGAGATGCGCGAGCGGGGCGCCGACCGCAACGACCTGATCGGGCGGCTCGCGGCCGACTCGCGCCTCGGTCTCTCTCGCGCGGAGCTCGATGGTGTGCTGGCCGAGCCGCTCGGCTTCGTCGGCGCGGCCCGCGAGCAAGCCGGCAGTTTCGTGACGGCCGTGGACGCGCTGGCTGCGCGTCACCCGGAAGCGGCCGCCTACGCACCCGATCGGCTGCTCTGATCAACCTGCCCCTGCCCTTGACCGGCAGAACGCTCTGGCGCTCGGTGGGCCGGGCGAGGGCGCCTAGAAGCCGGGTACGATCGTCGCGGCGATTCGCTCCGGCTTGGTCACGCCGCGTTCGGCGATGTCGGCGGCCGCCTCGGCCATCCGGCGCTGGCCCTGCTCGCCCTCGAGCAGGCGAGCCAGCCGGTAGCGCGCGCAGTCGGCATGGAGCCGCATGTCGGACGCCTCCAGCAGCGCGGCGGCTTGCTCGAAGGCCTCGCGTGCGGCCGGGATCTCGCCCCTCAGCTCGCTCACCGCGGCGTCGATCGCGCGCGTCAGCCCGCGCGCCCACGGCAGCCCCAGCCGCTCGATCTGCCGGCTCTCCCGGCTCGCCAGCGACAGCAGGCGCTCCCGGTCGCGCGCCCGCACGGCGGCCGCCGCGAGCGCGCAGTGGGCGCGCAGCTGCAGCGCCTCGACGCGGATCACCTGGACCTGCAGCACGAGCGACTTCTCGAGCTCGCGCCAGCGCTCGGTCAGGCGCTGGTAGGCCCGCTCTCCCTCGCCCTCGTAGAAGTCGATCAGGCACTCACCCTCGAGGTGGTTCCAGTGCTGCAGGTGGAAGCCCTTCGGCGTCCAGCGCCGCATCTCCTCGAGCAGCGCCGCGCGGGCCGTGGCCGCGTCGTCCCGCGCCAGCCGGGGCACCACGTGGTAGCCGGTCTGCAGGTCCGAGGCCGCGAAGAGGTCGCCGTTCTCCCGCGCCTCTCGCAAGTGGGCGGCGCCGTCGCGCGCGAGCGCGGGCAGGTCCCCGAGCCAGTACTGGGCGGAGGCCTGGAAGACATGCGCGGTCGCCACCTCCCAGGCCACGCCGGCGCAGCGCTCCCGGAAGATCTGCTCGGCCTCGGTGCATAGCTCCAGGCCCTCGCGCCAGTGGCCGAGCTGCCAGCGGGCCATGCCGTGGGCCATCCGCGTCAGGCCCAGGGCGTGGGGGTCGCCGACCCGCGCCGCCAGCGTCTCCGCGGTCTCCGCCAGGCGCGCGGTCTGCTTCGCGCTCTTCGAGCCCGCGGCCGCCAGGTAACCCACCTCCAGGGCCAGCGCACGCACGACGCGCACCGGCTCGCCGGCCTGCAGCGCGTAGTGTAGATGGCGCGTCTGAAAGTCGCCGCCGCGTACGAAGTCGATCAGGCCCAGGCCGGAGGAGGCCGACCAGCAGGTGTCGATCCGGATCAGCAGGTCGGCTGGCACGTCCTCGACCGCGCGTTCCGTGAAGCGCAGGCCGCGCAGGCGTACGCGTGCGCGCCGCAAGAGCAGCGACAGCAGCGCCCGCGCCGGCGTCCTCGGCAAGCGCATCCCGACCGCCGACAGCACGCGCTCGAGGCTCTCGAGCCCCTCCTCGACGTGTCCCGAGCGCAGGAAGTGCTCGGCCGCCAGGCGCTCCAGCTCCAGGGCCTTGTTGCGGGGCGCGCAGTTACGGGCGCGCAGGTACGCTTCGGCCGCCTCGCCGCCGCGGCCGGCGCTGGCGAGCGCGTCGCCCAGGGCGCGCTCCAGCTCCGAGCGCTCGTGCCCCCCGGGGCTGCCGATCGCGAGCAGGCTCCGGTAGAGCTCCGCGGCCCGCCGGAAGGCCAGCGCGTCGTTCGCTGTCTCGGCCGCGATCCGCAGGTACCGTGCGGCGCGCGCATCATCGCCGGCGCGTCGGTAGTGGAACGCGATCGTCTCCGCCTCGCCCTGCTCGCTGCGGCTCAGCGCGGCCGCCAGCTTTCGATGGCAGCTCCGCACCTCGTCCTGCGTGAGCGCCCCCGTGACGGTGTCGCGTACGCGCGCGTGCAAGCACTCGACCGAGTCGTCCGCGCCGGGCCCCTGGCTGTGCACCAGGTGGTGCGAGCGCAGCGCGCTCCAGAGCGTCGAGTCGCGCGGCGTCAGGCCGGCGGCAGCCAGTGCCAGTCCCTGGGGCAGGGGTTGACCCGCGACGGCGATGACCTGCAGGAGCCCGCGCAGATCGTCCGAGAGGGCGGCGATCCGCTCCTGCAGCGCCTCCTCGAGGGAGATCGACGACCCCGGCGGCTGATTGCCCGCGTGGGCCTGCGTCCAGGTGTGGACGAGCTCGCCGACGAAGAACGGGTTGCCACCGGATTCCCGCGCAATTTCGTCGAGCCGCGCGTCGTCGAGCGCGTATCCGGCCAGGTCTTGGCGAGCCAGTTCCCGTGCCTCCGCGTTGCTGAGGGGCCGTAGCGTGATGCGGCGCAGGTCGAGGCCCTCGTCCTGACCCTCGAGCAGCTCCACACCCATCGCGCCGCGGTCGTCACGCCGGCGCGTGGCCACCACGAGGACGGCCGCCGGATCGGGCGCACCGAGGATGTGTGAGAGCAGCGCGGCGCTGTCGGCGTCCCCCCACTGCACATCCTCGATCCACAGCACCAGTGGCACGCGGTCGCTCAGTCGCCCGAACAGCTCCTTGAGCGCGCTGAAGCCCCGGCGGCGGCGCTCGGTGCGGTCGCGTGCCCAGCGGCGATCACGCGCGCGCTGGAACGCGGGCAGCTTGTGTAGTACCGGGAACATGCGCGCCAGCGCGCGGGCGTGACGCGGCAGCAAGGAGGCGACCTCACGGTCGGATAGGTGACCCAGGTAGCGCACGAGCGCGTCGATCAAGCTGTCGATCGCTTTGAACGGCACGGACTCGCGCTCGTGGCAGCGGCCGTGCAGCACGACGGTCTGCTCTCGCTCCGCCGTGCGACGGGCGAAGCGCCGTACCAGAGCGCTTTTTCCGATGCCCGAGGGGCCCTCGACCGACACCACCACGGGCTTGCCGGCGGTGGTAGCAGCCAGCGCCTCGTCGAGCGCGCGCAGCTCCTCGCCGCGGCCCACGAAGAAGGTCGCGCGCTCGGTCGCCGGTGTCTGCCTGGGCTGCGGCGGCGCGGAGGGGCGCAGGCGCGCGAGGACCTCGGGACCGGTCGGTCGCGCTGCGGGGTCGCGTTGCAGCAGCTCCATGCACAGCGCCTCCAGGTCGCGCGGAACCTGGGCGACTAGCGTCGACGGCGCAGCCGGATCGTCGACCTGCTTGCGCGTGATGATGTCGACCGAGGTGCCGTCGATCGGCAGCTGTCCGGTCAGCGCCTCGTAGAGCATCGCGCCGAAGCTGTACCAGTCGCCCGGCTCGTGGCAGGGCTGCGCTGCGGCCTGTTCCGGCGGCATGTAGGCCGGCGTGCCGAAGACACCATCGTCGATCGTCGCGTGCGCGCTCTGGCGCGCGCGGTCGTCCACCATCCCGAAGTCGAGCAGCACGACCCGGCCGTCGTAGGTGACTAGCACGTTGGACGCCTTGAGGTCCTTGTGGAGCTTGCCCGCGGCGTGCAGAGCCTGCACACCGGTGGCGAGCTGCGCGAAGGTGTCGCGCAAGCGCACCTCGGTCTCTGCCGAAATGCGCGGGACCACGCCGGAGGTCGTCACCCCCGTCGGCGTGCGCGTTCGCGTCGCGACCTCCACCGTCGGCGGGCTATCGGTGTCGTCGGCGGTGGCCCCGCGGTGCACGTGCTCCAGGAACTCGCGCCCCTCGACGTACTCCATCGTCAGGAACCAGGCATCCCCCTCGCGCACGAGCTCGTGAAGGACGACGAGGTTCGGGTGGCTCACGTTCGCCAGTGAGCGGAATTCCTTCTTGAAGCGATAGAGGTTTGCCGGGTTGACTCGCGCGAGGGTCTTGAGGGCGACGTGGGCGTCGAGCGCACGGTCGTGGACCAGGTAGACCCGTCCCATGCCGCCCTCGCCCAGCGGTCTTATGAGCTCGAAGCGCTCGCTGCGCGTCAGCTCCAGGGGCTCGAAGGGGTCGAGCTCTCCGTACTCAAGCTCCTCTCCGGACAACGACGGCTCCCCCCTGCGGCTATCCCCACTCGGCGACCCGATCCCAGCATAGCCGGAAGAGTGGGGGGTGCCCGTGGAACCCGCGCATCCCGACATTTTGGTCGCACCCACTGCTACACCCACACCCGTGACGATGCGCCGTGCTGGCCCGAGTTGGATGGCTCTGCCCCCCAGGGCTAGGCCGCCTCGACGAGCATCGCGACTGCTTCGCCGCCGCCGATGCAGAGCGTGGCGAGGCCTGTGCCGGCCCCAAGCTCCTTCATGGCGTAGAGCAGCGTCGTCAGGATGCGCGCGCCGGAGGCACCGATCGGATGTCCCAGGGCGACCGCGCCGCCGCGCACGTTCACGCGCGCCGGGTCCAGCTCGGCCAGCCGTGTGCAGGCCATCGAGACGACCGCGAAGGCCTCGTTGATCTCGTAGAGGTCTACGTCGCCGTTCTTCATCCCGGCACGCTTCACCGCCATCTCGATCGCGCCAACCGGCGCCGTGGTGAACCACTCCGGAGCCTGGGCGGCGTGCCCGTAGCTCACCACGCGTGCCATCGGCGACAGGCCGTGCGCCTTCACCGCCCGCTCACTCGCGAGCACCAGCGCCGATGCACCGTCATTGATCTTGGAGGCGTTGGCAGCCGTCACGGTGCCGCCCGGATCGAAGGCCGGCTTGAGCGACGCCATCTTGTCGAGCCGCGCGCGGCCGGGTTCCTCGTCCGTGTCCACCGTCTGCTCGCCGTGCCGCGTCTTCACGCGCACCGGCACGATCTCCTCGGCGCTACCGCCCCGCTCCTGGGCGGCCGTGGCCCGCCCGTAGGACTCGCGCGCGTAGGCGTCCTGGGCCTCGCGCCCGATGCCGTAGGTCTTGGCGCACAGCTCGGCGGCATTGCCCATGTGGATGTCGTTGTACGGATCCCACAGGCCGTCGTGGATCATCAGGTCGAGCACCTCGCCGTGCCCCATGCGCAGGCCGCCGCGCGCCTTTGGCAGCGCGTAGGGCGCGTTGCTCATCGACTCCATGCCGCCCGCCACGATTAGCTCGCCATCCCCGAGGCGCAGGGCGCGGGTCGCCAGGACGGCGGCCTGGAGTCCGGAGCCGCACACCTTGCTCACGGTGGTCGCCGGTACGGAGTCCGGGATGCCGGCGCCGAGCGCCGCCTGCCGCGCCGGCGCCTGCCCCACGCCAGCCGACAGCACGTTGCCCATGTAGACCTCGTCGATCGCCTCGGCCGCGACGCCGGAGCGCTCCAGTGCCGCGCCGATCGCGGTCGTGCCCAGCTGCGGGGCCTTCACGTCGGTCAGGCTGCCCTGGAAGGAGCCGATCGGGGTGCGGGCCGCGCCCACGATGAAGACGTCGTCGCTCGCCATGGCGCCCTCCTGTCAGTCGCTGCACATCTCGCGCTCGGCCAGCACGCGCTCCACGGTCTCGACGATCGCCACCGTGCGCGCGTCGAGCTCGATGTTCACGCGTGCACCGACCGCCTTCTTGCCGAGGTTGGTCAGGCGCAGCGTCTCCGGAATCAGGTGAACCACGAAGGCGCCGCGCTCGCCTTCATGAGATGTCTCACCCACGGTGAGGCTGGAGCCGTCCACCGCCACGAAGCCCTTCTCCAGGATGTACTTCATCCACTCACCGGGCACGCCGATGCGCAGGTCGTGGACGTCGCCGTCCTCGTGCACGGACTCGATCGTGCCGGTGCCGCTCACGTGCCCGCTGACCTCGTGGCCGCCGACCTCGTCGCCCACCTTGAAGCTGCGCTCGACGGCGACCTGCGAGCCCTCCCGAAGCTCGTCCAGGGTCGTCAGTCGCAGGGTTTCCTCGATGGCCTCGAAGGTGATGTGCTGCCCGTCGATCTCGACGACGGTCTGGCACACACCGTCGATCGAGACGCTGGCGCCGATCTGCAGTCCCTCCACCATCGCGGCGGGGAGCTCGACGGTGAAGCGCAGCAATTGCCCACTCCGCTCCGCGACCGTGATTGGAAACGTTCCGCGCGTGATGCCCGTAAACATGCCTCGACGCTAGCTCGGTTGCCTCGCCGATGCACGCGCCCTATTCGGCGGCGTCGGATACGTCCGTGAGCGCGTCCTGCGGCTCCTCGCCGCGCCCGGCTCGTTGCCGTGCCGACTTGAGCCCTGCGCGCGCCGGCACGAGCGCGCCGACCCTGCCCAGGCCGGTCGGGGGCATGGCGCCGTAGATCGCTTCGTACTCGCCGGCGCGC
Source organism: Myxococcales bacterium (assembly GCA_028817855.1). Classification (GTDB taxonomy): domain Bacteria; phylum Myxococcota_A; class Polyangia; order Polyangiales; family JAFGIB01; genus JAOUOP01. The sequence goes on along the minus strand of JAPPOT010000662.1, from coordinate 2,608 downwards.
ACGCAGTAGGTCTCGTGCCAGATGCCGATGTCACCCAGGCTCCTGCCGTTGCGTCGATAGAAGTCGATCCAGGCGGGGTAGTGTTGCTGCTCCGGGTTGCGCGCGTAGCGCTCCAGGTGTTCGAAGGAGCGCCAGTACTGGACGATCAGCGAACCGTGGCTCTCGTAGCCGAGGAAGCCGGTGCGCTCCCGGGGGCCGTCCTCGAGCTCCTTGAGCATGCGTCGCATGGCCAGCGCCACCGGCAGCCACTTGTGGATCTTCCAGGGTTTGTTGATGCGCGCGCCGATCAGGAAGACGACGAAGTCGCCCTCGATCCGCGCGGCCATGCGCTCCGCAATGATCTCGCCCACGCGGCCCTCCTGCGGGTCCTGCGGGATATCGCATCCGCGGCCCGAGCTGTTACGCACGCGGGCCCCTTTTCCGACGCGGGAATTGATTTAGGCTCCCCGCCATGGCCTGCAACTGGAATCCCGTCACCCTGGGGCGCAGCGGCGTTCAGTCGAGCGCGCTCGGGATCGGCTCGAGCTTCGGCATCCAGAGCCCGGACATCGAGCACGCCTTCGAGCGCGGCGTCAACTACTTCTACTGGGGCTCGATCCGACGCCCCGGCTTTGGCAAGGCCGTGCGCGGACTGGCGCAGCAGCACCGCGAGCGCATGGTGATCGTGGTCCAGAGCTATACGCGTGTGGGCGCGCTGATGCGCGGCTCGGTCGACTCGGCCCTGCGCAAGCTCGGCACCGACTACGCCGACTTCCTCTTGCTAGGGTGGTGGAATGCGATGCCGCCCGAGCGCATCCTCGACGCGGCGCGACGCCTGCGTGACCAGGGCAAGGTGCGGCACCTGATGATCTCGTGCCACCACCGGCCGTCCTTCCCGCGCTATGCCGAGCATCCCGACATCGACGCCCTGATGGTGCGCTACAACGCCGCGCACCCTGGCGCCGAGCAGGAGGTCTTCCCGCACCTGGGCGAGACGCCGCCCGCGGTGGTGAGCTACACGGCGACGCGCTGGTCGGATCTGATCGACCCGAGCCTCACCCCGGAGGGCGAGGCCACGCCGCGCGCCTCGGATTGCTACCGCTTCGCCCTGACCCACCCGGCGGTCAACACCTGCATCGTCGGTCCCAAGGATCGCAGCGAGCTCGACGAGGCCCTCGCGGCGCTCGACCGCGGCCCGATGGACGAGCATGAGCTGGCCTGGATGAAGCGGGTCGGTATCGAGGTCAAGAAGCGCGCGCGGGCCCACTCCGGCTCGATCGGGATCATCGACCGTGTGATGGGCGCCCAAACCTCCTGAGGCGGCAAGAAAAAGCCAGCGATCGTGGCCCCTTCGGAGTTTGGGACGGCCTCGCGTCACGGATCCGGCGGCGTCCCGCATTGATTGGGTGTAGTCGCCGGGCGCACCCGGCGGGAGGTGGCAGTGAGTTCATACGCATGGTTTGTGCGCGGGGGCATCGCACTCGGCGCGATGGTGGTTCTGTGTGGCTGCGCCGAAGGGGCGCCGGCAAGCTATGAAGACCGCCCCCGGGCGACGGTCACGGTCTTCGTGCAAGCCCCTGCGGTGACGGGGGCCGCCGGCGGTGCCGCGGTCGTCCCGGACGAGCTCCCGGCGGGCGAGGCCTGCGCCCTGGGCGAGAGCGAGCTCTGTTACTGCGAGGCGACCGGCAGCGAGGGCGCCCGCGCCTGCCAGCGAGACGGGCGTTCGCCCTTCGGGGGCTACCTCGGCGCCTGCGGTTGTCCCTGAGGCTGGCCTCTGTGGGCTTTGACGCTCCTGCGGGGCTTGCACTAGGCTCCGCCCGGCCGCTGCGCGTTGGCGGTGCGAGGGAGCGTTTTCATGAAGAATCTGTTTTCGGTCGAGGGCAAGGTTGCGCTGGTTACGGGAGGTAGCCGCGGCATCGGCGAGATGATCGCCACCGGCTACGTGCACAACGGGGTCAAGACCTACATCTCATCGCGCAAGAAGGAGGTCTGCGACGAGGTGGCTGCGCAGCTCAGCGAGCATGGCGAGTGCATCTCGCTGCCTGCCGACCTCGGCACGATGGACGGCGTCAAGCAGGTCGCGGCGGCCATCGCCGAGCGCGAGGAGAAGCTCGACATCCTGGTCAACAACGCCGGTGCCAACTGGGCCGAGCCGATCGACGGCTTCCCGGAGGCGGGCTGGGACAAGGTCCAGGCCCTCAACCTGAAGTCGCCCTTCTTTCTGATCCAGCAGCTGCTGCCCCAGCTGCGCGCCTCCGGCACTGCGGAGGACCCGGCGCGCGTGATCAACATCGCCTCGATCGACGGCATGCATGTCCCCGGGCTCGAGACCTACGCCTACTCGTCGAGCAAGGCCGGTCTCATCCACCTCACCCGCGTGCTCGCCAAGCGCCTGGCGGGCGAGCACATCTGCGTGAATGCCATCTGCCCGGGGCCGTTCCAGAGCAAGATGATGGCGGAGACCCTGCGCAACTTCGGCGACGCCATCCGCGCGTCCAACCCGCGCGGCCGCATCGGTGAGCCCGAGGACATGGCCGGCACCGCGATCTTCCTCGCCAGCCGTGCGAGCGCCTACATCACCGGCGCCCACATCCCAGTCGACGGCGGCAGCGCCACTACAGTTTGAGCC
>JAPPOT010000267.1 GCA_028817855.1 Myxococcales bacterium | reverse complement strand
GGTGTAGGGCTCGAAGCGCGTCTTCTCCGCCGCGACCAGGACGTTGGTGATGCCCTCGGCCTCGGTCTCGAAGTAGCCGGCGTAGCTACGCCCCGGTCGCATTTGAACCACCTGGCTGGCGTAGGCGCGAATGTCCGGCACCAGCGCCATCAGGCGCTTGCGCTCGGGATCGGCCTCGTCCGCGTAGGCTTCGGCCAGGGGTCGCTGCTCGTTGAGCAGGGCCAGCTGCCCGTCCGCGAGCTGGACGAAGTAGCAGCCGCTCAGCAGCGGCAGCACGAGGGACAGCGCGAGGCGAATCACGCCGTTCCTTAGCACAGCGCTCCGGCCCGAAGGCCTGTAGCGCGGCGCCCGTTCCTACGTAAGGATTCGCGCGGGACGTGGCCGGCCGCAGCCCCGGCGCCCTCCGGGCGATGCCCGTAAGCCCATGAAAGAAATCAATAATCCACCACAGGGCCAGGTTGTGGTCGAGCCCACGGCGGTGCGCACCGCGCAGCCGCGCGTGCCGCTGAGGCAGCGTCGCTGGTTTCGCTGGACCACCGATCTGCTTCTGGTGGCGGTGGTCTATCTAGGTGTCCGCGCCTACCAGCAGCGCGACGTTGCCAGCGGTCCGGCCCCCCAGCTGGCCGGCGCCTGCGTGAGCGGCGCCGCGGTGGACCTCGCCGACTACCGCGGCAAGCCCTTGATGGTGCACTTCTGGGCGACGTGGTGTGGGGTGTGCAAGCTCGAGCAGCACAACGTGGTCGCGTTGGCCGAGGATCTGCCGGTGGTGACGGTGGCCAGCCGCTCGGGCAGTCGCGCCCAGGTTGCCGGCTATCTGGAGGAGCGCCCGATGGGTGCGCCGGTCGTGATCGATCCCGAGGGCAAGCTTGCGCGACGTTTCGGCGTGCGCGCCTATCCCACCACGTTCGTGCTCGACGGCGAGGGCGACATCCGCCACGTGGAGGTGGGCTACACCAGCGAGCTGGGGCTACGCCTGCGCATGTGGCTCGCCGGGCTGTGAGAGCCGTGCTGCCGGAGGCTCGGCGCCCGCGCGCGCGGGCCGGATGGGCGACAGCGCGATCGGCGCGAAGCGTTCTGGCACGTCCACTCCCACGCGCGTGAGGCTCGGGGGCACGGCGGCGTCCGGGTAGTTGTAGCGCCGGTGGATCTCGTGGAAGTTCTCGGCGGCGTCGAGCGCCAGCATGATCGAGTTCAGGCCGAAGGTGATGCGGTTGAGGAAGACGAAGTTCTTCGGCAGGTTGATGCGGGTCTGCTTCGTCGGGTCCATCACGCTGAAGGCCTCCTGGACCCACTCGGGTGTGAAGGTGAAGACGCGGTCTGTGCGGAAGGGATGGCTGTGGTAGCAGAAGAAGTCCCACAGCTCGTCCAGGTCGTAGGGCCGCTCGGGTAGCACCACCTGCATCTTCTTGAGCAGGGCCTCGAAGTCCTGGCGGCGCTCCTCCATCAGGGTCCGGTTCATCGCCTGCAGGTCCTGGATGAAGTCGGGATTGAAGGACTTTACGCAGCCGTAGTCGATGAAGACGATGCCGCCGTCGTCCTGGAAGATGTAGTTGCCTGGGTGGGGGTCGCCGTTGAAGAGGCAGTAGCGGTTCATGGAGTCGAACACGAAGTCGTGGATCACGTGGACCGCGAGCTTCTTCTCGGCGGGGGTCGCGACCTTGACGAAGTCGTTGAATGACAGGCCCGGGCAGTACTGCTGGGTGAGCACGCGCGCGCTGCTGAGCGCCGGGTAGACCGCCGGGACGCGCACCAGCGGATGGCCACGCCAGATCTCGTAGAAGACCTGCTGGTTGCGCAGCTCCTGCGCGTAGTCCAGCTCCTCGAAGAGGCGTTCCTTGACCTCCTCGACCACGCCGTGGGCGTCGATGTTGTGGTTGATCGCGCTCACCATCGCGGCCAGGCCCTTGGAGGCCCGCAGGTCGTTCTCGATCGCGTCCGCCACGCCCGGGTATTGTACCTTCACCGCGACCTCGGTGCCGTCGTGCAATCGAGCGCGGTGCACCTGGCCGATCGAGGCGGCCGCGATCGGCTCCCGATCGAAGCGCGCGAAGAGCGCGGTGATCGGCTTGCCAAGGTCCTCGGCGATCACCTGCGCCACGATCGGAAAGGCCATCGGGGGCGCGTCCATCTGGAGCTTCTGCAGGGCGTTGCGCGCGTTCTCGGGCACGGCCTCGATCGCGAAGGAGAGGATCTGCCCGAGCTTCATGAAGGCGCCCTTCATGTTGCCCATCATCTCGGTGGCCTCTTCGGCCACCTGCATGTGGTAACGCTCCTGCAGCTGGCGCTTGCGTTCGCGGCTCGCCAGCACCGAGCGCAGCCACAGGGCCGCGCGTCGCAGGAGCGAGCGTGTGACGAGCCCGCCCAGCTGTGTGCCGCGCGCGCCCATCGACGTGGACAGCCCGGCGTCATTGCGCTGGGCCGCCATGCGCCGCAGCAGCAGCCACAGCAGGGCCGAGGCGGCCAGGACGGCCGCAAGCGTCCACAGCATCATGCCCGCCATTAAACCACCCACTCTGTGCCCATTCTCTGGGAAAGTAGTGCGCCCGCCCCATCCAAATGGCTCAGGGAGGCAAGACTGCCAGTTTGCGTCTCCGCATGGGGTTGTGCGTTCGGGTGCGATATGATGACCGCTGGGGACGCATGATCCGGCCGTAGTGGGTGCGACGGTCGGGAAGGCACGGTGAGCGGATGTTGTCAGTGTTCGAGCTTTCCCCCGAGTTGGCGTGGGGCCTGTTCATCAGGTCCCTGGGGCTGATCTTCCTGATCTCGTTCCTCTCCCTCTCGGTCCAGATCGTGCGCGGCGCGGGCGCCGACGGTGGCATGCCGATCGCCAAGCGCCTGAAGCAGGTCCGCAAGGACTTCCCCGGCCCAAGGCGCTTCCTCTACTTCCCCACGCTGCTCTGGATCAGCAGCAGCGACTGGATGCTGCGCCTGCTCACCGTGGCGGGGCTGATCGCCTCGGTGGCGGTCATGTACGGAGGCGAGCACTCCTTCTGGGCGCTGCTCGCCTGCTACGTTTGCTACCTCTCGCTGGACATGGCCATCGGCCTGATCTTCCCGTGGGACTGCATGCTCTTCGAGGCCACCCTGCTGGCCCTCTTCCTGCCGCCCACCGAGGAGCTGCCGAGCCTGGAGGCGACCGAGGCGCCGGCGCCGATCCTGAGCTGGGCCTACCGCCTGCTGATCTTCCGGCTGATGTTCGGCTTCGGCAAGCAGAAGTTCATGGGCGCCACGCTCAAGGACATGGCCTACCTGCGCGGCTTCCTGGTGGCCCAGCCGCTGCCGAACGCGATCGGGTGGTACAGCCAGAAGTTGCCCCTCTTCTTCTTGCAGCTGCTGGTGGTCTTCATGTTCCTGGTGGAGATCCCGATCCCGTTCTTCGCCTTCTTCCCCGGCGACCTGAGCATCATCTGCGCGCTCACCACCGCCTTCCTGATGGTCGGCATCGTCTCGATGGGCAGCTTCGGCTACTTCAGCTTCCTGACCATCGGCGCCTGCTTCATCCTGCTCGACAACACCACGCCGACGCTCTTCGAGCCCTCGAAACTGTTCGCCGAGGGCGCGCCGGTAGCGACCCACGCCTACGTGCTGGCCCACACCTTCGGCGCCCTGTGCACGTTGCCGTTCAACAGCTGGGTGGGTCAGAGCTGGCACCTATGGTCGAGCTGGTATCGGCTCCCGGGCTGGGCCCAGATGCCCTTCCACTTCTTCCGCTTCATGCACCCGTTCCGCTGGCTCCACCCCTACGGGGTCTTCCCGCCGAATACCTACCCGGGGGTGAAGATCTCCCTGCGGGTCGAGGTCACGTGGGACGAGCAAGAGTGGCATGAGGTCCCGTTCAACTACTCGCCCTCCAACAACAAGAGCTACCCCAAGTTCGTCGCGCCCCACCATCCGCGCGGCGACCAGGCGGTGATCTACGAGACCTTCGGGCTCAACCCCACCAGCCTCATCAGCGGGATGGTCGGCCCCTGGGATCCCTACAGCTTCGGTACCCAGCCGGCCGCAAACGTGCTCGCCCAGCGCATCACCGAGGGCGCGGGCATGGACTTCATGGCCGACGGCGTGCTGCGCCAGCACGAGACCCCGCCGGTGATGGCGCGCATCACCACCATCATGCTCGAGCCGGCCAGCATGGCCGAGCATCGCCGCACCGGCGACTGGTGGAAGGTCAGCTACATCGGGCCCCACACGCCGCCGCGGCGTGTCGACCCGCACTTCTGGGACAGCTTCTTGCCCGAGCCCGAGCTCTGGCACCCGGAGTCGATCTTCTGGCGCCGGCGCTCCGCCCTCGGCGCGCTGATGAAGCGCAGCGAGGCCGGCGAGGACGCCTTCGCCCTCGCGCTGGAGGGCGCGGACGAGCTCACACCGGAGCTCGCCGAGCGTTTCTGGGGCGAGCTCGTGCCCTCCATCAGCTCCGAGCAGCGCAGCGATCTGGACACGCTCGCGGACTACGTCCCGGGTTTCCGCGAGCGCTACGACCACCGCACGCGGCACCTCTTCGCGCGCCTGCTGGGGCGCTACAGTGCGCTTCTGCTCGCGCGCCTCGAGCCGATGTACCTGAAGAAGGGCTTCTCCAACGCGCAGATGCCGGCGAAGACCTACCTTCACCTGTGGATGTTGACCCAGGAGATCATCGGCGACGGGCGCGAGGCCTACGAGGCCGCGCTGGCGGAGCCTTCCAGCGTGGCGGTGCGCGCCGCGGATCAGAGCCTGGAGCGCGGGCTCTACCTGTTTTCCGTCTTCCGCTACGAGCCGATGGTCTTCGAGGCGCAGAAGCTGCGCCTGATCACCGCGATCATGCCGCCCCACGATCCCGCGGAGAAGGCCAAGGTCGCCCACAGCTACGACGAGATGACCCCGTTCGAGCAGTTCGTCGCGCGCCTGGCGGAGAACTTCGCGGGCTTCTTCGAGCTCATGCCGCTGCTGCGCGACAAGTTCAAGGGCCCCCGCTTCGACCACGGCTTCCCCGAGCGCTATCCCATCTTCGACGAACGCGAGACCGGCGAGGTCTTCCTGGCGGAGGACCAGCCCGCACCCGAGGCCGCCGACGGCCCGGTGCACACCCCGGCCCAGTGAGCTGGCGCTGACACGGCTGCCGCGATCACTGTAGGCTGAGGCGTCCCGCGCGTGCGGCGCGGCATTGGAGCGGAAATGACCGAGGCCATCGTCGGGGCGCGCTGCGCGCTCCATCCCGATCGCGCAGCGAGCGGAACGGGCAAGCGTTGCGGGAGCGTCGCCTGCGACGAGGGTTATCAGGCCGGGTTCGACTCCAGCACGGTCTGCGTCACCTGCGCCGAGAACACCCTCGAGAGCCGCTACCACGTGGTCCCGCTGTGGCGTTTCTTGCTGCTGAGCGTGCTGACCTGGGGAACGTACGAGATCTACTGGTTCTGGAAGAACTGGTCGGCCGTGAAGCGGGCAGACGGCAGCGACATCTGGCCGATCCCTCGCGCGATCTTTGCCGGCATCACCTTCTTCATGTTGATCACCGACCTCAACACACAGCTCGCCGCGCGCGGCAAGACCATGCGCGTGTCGATCGGGATGGGGATCGGCTTCATCATCACGAGCGCCCTGCATCGCGCGCCCGATCCCTACTCCATGATCTCGCTCGTCAGCGTGGTCTTCTTCATTCCGGCAGTGCGCGCCATGCACACCCTCTCGAGCGCGGCCGCGATCGCGGAGAATGCACGCTGGCGCGTGCGCCACACCGTCCTGCTCGTCATCTTCGTGCCCTTCTTCCTGCTCGCCACGGTCGCCCTGTTCCTGCCCGAGGCCGGCTGACCCCCCACATCGGGGGAGGTTCCGGACCCTGCGGTGCACTATCTTGCGCCTGCGGGCGGCGCGTCCGCGCACATCACAGTGATGGTTCGGTGGGTCACATCCGCGTGCTTGCTCATCTCCCTCGTCGCCGCCTGCGATGACGACGGGGGCTTCGGCGGTCTGTCGGAGGCGATCTTCGACCCCGACGTGGTTCACCGCGTGGAGGTCACGGTCCAGCCCCAGTACCTGGACCGGCTCGCAGACGACCGCGACAACCGCGTGCCCTGCGATCTGGTGATCGACGGGGTCGCGATTCCCGGAGCGGGCATCCGCCAGAAGGGCGGGATCGGCTCGCTCTCAGACCTGGACGGCAAGCCTGGCTTCAGCGTGCGCTTCGACGAGTTCGATCCGAGCCTGCGCTTCATGGGCCGGCGCAAGCTGATCCTCAACAACGCCATCCAGGACGAGAGCCTGCTCAACGAGCACCTGGGCTACGAGGTCTATCGCCGCGCAGGCTTGCCGGCCCCCCACACGGCGCACGGCGTGGTCAGCCTCAACGGCGAGAGCTACGGCGTCTACGTGTTCAAAGAAGCCATCGACGAGCAGTTCCTGGTGCGTATCTTCGGCAATCCGTCAGGCAACCTCTACGAGGGACCGGACCGCCCCAACGACTTCATGCGTGACGTCGAGCGCATGGACCTCAAGCGCGAGACCAAGGAGAGCCGCTCGCGCGACGACCTGATCGCGTTGGTCGAGTTGCTCGAGGGGACGCCCGATGCGCAGTGGCCCGAGCGCGCTGCGGAGGCGCTCGATCTCGATGGCGCCATCACCGGCTACGCGATCGACGCGGTCGTCGACCACTGGGACGGATACGCCTTCAACTCGAACAACTACTACTTCTACAATGACCCCTTCAGCGGGCGCTTCGCCTTCATCCCCCACGGCATGGACCAGCTCTTCCACGACGTGCGACGCGACGTGATGCGGCGACCCGAGGGCGAGCTCACCCGGCGCATCCGGGAGCTGCCCGAGCTGGAGGCGCGCTACGTGAGCGAGCTGCACGCCGTGTTCGGCGGGGCCTTCGACCCGGAGGCGCTGATCGCCCGGGCCGAGCGCGTGGAAGCCACCCTGCACGCCTTCCGCGATCGGGAGCCCGAGCTGCCGCAGGCGGTCGAGCGCGATCTGGAGCGCTTCGACCGGAACCTGGAGGGTGTGCGGCAGGCGCTGCGCGAACGCCGGGCGTACCTGGCCGACCGCCTGCCCTGAGCGATCGGGCTACCAATACGCCGCCGGAGGACTTAGGCTGCGGGGGTCTTGACGGAGCTCGTGGGCACGGTGTTGCTCGTCCTGCTGTCTTCCGGCCTGTGCTCGGGCTCGGAGGCGGCGCTCTTCTCCGTGCCCCTGGTGCGCGCCCGGCAGCTGGCCGAGGACGGCCGGCGCGGCGGCAAGGCGCTCTTGACCGTGCGCGAGAACATGGGCCGCCCGATCGCCACGATCGTGGTGCTCAACAACATCGCCAACATCGTCGGCAGCATCGCCGTCGGCGCGATGGCGGCGCGGGTGCTGGGTGACCAGTGGATCGGGCTCTTCTCCGGTGTGCTCACCTTCATGGTGATCCTCTTCGCCGAGATCATTCCCAAGACCCTCGGCGAGCGGCACTGCGAGCGCTTCGGGCTGGTGCTGGCGCCGCCGGTGCTGTGGGTCACGCGCCTGCTCATGCCGCTGGTCTGGGCGATCGAGAAGATCACGGCGCTGGTGGTGCGCGGCGACACGGGGCCGACCACCAACGAGGGCGAGATCAAGCTGCTGGCCCGCATTGGCAAGCAGGAGGGGGTGCTGGAGGAGACCGAGTCCGAGATCGTCGAGCGCGCCTTCCACCTCAACGATCAGCTCGCCTCGGACATCATGACGCCGCGGGTGGCGCTCACCTACCTGAAGGGGGAGCGGACGCTGGAAGCCTCGCGCGACCGGCTGCTGAGCTCCCAGCACAGCCGCCTGGTCGTGATCGGCGACGACATGGACGACGTGCTCGGGGTGGCGCTCAAGGACGAGCTGCTGTGCGCTCTGGTCGAGGGGCGCGGCGAGACCCCCGTGCGTGAGCTGATGCGCAAGGCCCGCTACGTGCCGGACCGCACCCGCGGCGACGCCCTGCTGCAGCACTTCCTGTCGAGCCGCGACCACCTGGCGATCGTGGCGGACGAGTTCGGCGGCGTCGCCGGCGTGGTCACCCTGGAGGACGTGCTCGAGACCATCACGGGCGAAATCGTGGACGAGACCGACCTCGTGGTCGACCTCCAGGCGGCCGCCCGCTCCACCGCGCCGCGCCCGAATGGCGAAGGTTGAGTTGGGCATGACTGCGCTCCGAGTCGCCACCCCCGCGGACGCCGAGACGATCCTCGGCTTCATCCAGGCACTGGCGGACTATGAGAACGAGTCGGACGCAGTCGAGGTCGATGCGGCCACCCTGCGGGCGCAGCTGGCGGAGTCGCCACAGCCCTTCGAGTGCCTGATCGCGAGCCGTGACGGGCGCGACGTGGGCTTTGCGCTCTTCTTCCACAACTACTCCACCTGGCGCGGGCGCCGCGGGATCTGGCTCGAGGATCTCTTCGTGCTGCCCGCGCAGCGAGGCCGCGGCGTTGGCAAGGCGCTGCTCTCGCGAGTGGCGGCCATCGCGCGCGAGCGCGACTGCGCGCGGCTGGAGTGGGCGGTGCTCGACTGGAACCAGCCGGCCATCGACTTCTACCGCTCGATCGGCGCCGCGGCGCAGCACGAGTGGACCACCCACCGGGTGACCGGCGACGCGCTCGCCAAGCTGGCCGGAGGCTGAGTCGTGGGGATGCTGGTCGACGGGGTGTGGCGCATCGACGAGGAGGTCAGCGCCATGCAGAACGCGCGCGGGGAGTACGAGCGCGTGGCGGCCAAGATCCGAGGGACAATATCCGAGGACGGCCCCCACGCGCCGGCCGCGGGGCGCTACCACATCTTCGGCGCGCACAACTGCCCCTGGTCCCACCGCGCCTTCATCGTGCGCAACTTGGTCGACCTCCAGGACGTGGTCAGCGCAAGCATCGCCAACCTGCGCCGCAACGATCAGGGCTGGTGGTACGCCGAGGGGCTCGATGACCTGGAGCCGGTGGACGGCCAACTGCCGTTGCACCGCGTCTACAGCACCTCGGATCCGAGCTACACCGGCCGCGCCACCCTGCCGTTGCTCTACGATCGACATCTGCGGGAGATCGTCAGCAACGAGTCCGCCGACATCATCCGCATGCTGGATGGCCCGATGGCCGCGCTCGGCAACGGTGGCGCCGGGCTGACCCCCGCCGCCCAGCGCGAGGAGATCGACGCCTTCGGCGCGCGCATCTACGCGAAGGTCAACAACGGCACCTACCGCTGCGGCTTTGCGGCGAGCCAGCAGGCCTACGATGAGGCCTTCGAGGCGCTCTTCGCCACCCTCGACGAGCTCGACGCGCGCCTGGCCGATCGGCGCTACCTGATGGGTGAGCGGATCAGCGAGCTGGACGTGCGGCTGTTCCCGACGCTCGTGCGCTTCGATCCGGTCTACTATTCCCACTTCAAGTGCAACCGGCGCCGCATCGCCGACTACCCCCACCTCTCCGGCTACCTGCGCGACCTCTACGACATCCCTGCCTTTCGCCAGACCGTCCACGTCGCCCTCTACAAGCGCGGCTACTACGGCCGCAGCGAGCGCCTCAACCCCAGCGGCGTGATCCCCCTCGGCCCCCAGCTCGACTGGGACGCTCCGCACGGTCGCGGCTAGGCGAACCGCAGTGCCACTCGATCTGATCTTCGACCGTTAGGCCGCCCACTACGGGCCTGTGATACGCTGAGAGGATGAGGTGGCAGTCGGCACAGCACGGGATCTGGGGCTGGTTCGCCCGGGTCTGCCGCTGGTGGCAACACCGCTGCTGTGCGCGTCCTGCTCTCGCAGCGCGGAGCGGGTGTCACCGACCGAGCAGCCCGCAGACCCGGCCCCGGCCGCGCCCAACCGGGAGGCCGAATCGAAGCCCGAGAGGGCTGCGCTCGACGAAGGCGCGAAGGCGGTGCTGCGCGAGCGCGCGAAGGGCTGGCTGCGGCTGGCCGAGGAGGAGTACCGCTGGCTGCGTGAAAACGCCAAGGAGGTCCATCCGCGCGTCGCCTGGTACATCGAGATGCGGGAAGGCGTGAGCTACACGCCGATCCGCGACATCGCTTCCGCGCGCGCCTGGCTCGACCTACCGGTCGAGCAGACCTTCAGCGAGCTGGAGGCGGATGGCGTGTTGCGTGCTCACGCGCTGCAGACCGTGGCGTGGCTCCAGCACGAGCGCGGCGACAGGCAGGCCGCGCTCGAGACCGTGCGCAAGGCACTGTCGATCCTGGAGGGGCGAACCAGTGAGAAGGCGAACGCCCTGCTCTCCGTGGTGCTCGGCGTCTACGCCAAGATCCTCGGTCGAGATGAGGCGCGCAAGACCATCGAAGCTGCCGGTCTGGGTTGGTGGAAAGTCGACGAGGAAGAGCTGCTCATTGCCGAGGCGCGCAAGGCTGCCCAGGCGGGAGACTGGAAGCAAGCGCGCAGCCTGCTCGAGGAGCTGCCACCCGGAACCTTCCAGAAGCGCGAGGCCGGGGCTGCGCTCCAGGCCGATCTTGGGGCTGCCTTCATGGGAATCGCCGCTGCCCCCACATCACCGAGAGAAGTGCCGGCCAAGCTCTTCCAATGGAGCTGCGAGCTGGGAGACCTCGGGGCCGCGCGGACGTTGCTCGAGGAACAGCAGGCCGACGCGCGGGCGTGGGCCTACGCCCACTGGGCGATGGCCACCGCCTTCGAGCACGAGGGCAAGCCGGGCCGCCGCGCCAAGCTGCTCGAGCGGGCCTGGAAGCTCGCCGACACGAAGCCCGCGCAGGAGTGGGCCGGCGACCTGCGAGCTCGCGCTGGCCCGTGCATGGGACGAGGGGAGTGCGTGGGCGCGCGCCTTCGAGGACAAGGCACGCAAGGAGGGGGCGCGGATGTACGCGTACATCGGGCTCGCGGATGGGGCGAATGCGCTACTGAGCCCGTGACAGCGGAGCCCTCTGGCGCGTGGGAGAGCTCAACTTGGTAGCGTCAGCAGGTTGTCGATCAGGTCCTCGACCGAGCGGAAGCGCGGCACGTCGTCGCGGTTCGCGTGATCATCCCAGGCGTCGATCAGCGCGCCCTGCATGCCCACCGCCCGCGAGCCGAACACGTCGACCTCGGGGATGTCGCCCGCGTAGACCGCGCGGTCTGCCGCCACGCCGTGGCGCTCGAGGGCGAGTCGGAAGATCGCCGGGTCGGGCTTGTCCACTCCCTCGATGTGCGAGTCGATCACGTGCTCGAAGTGCCGGCGGATGCCGATCCGCTCGAGCACGTGGGAGAGCCGCCCCTCGGAATTCGAGATGATGCCGAGGCGAATCCCGCCCGCCTTCGCGCGCTCCATCGCCGGCACCAGGCCCTCCGGGACGCTGCGCCAGAAGTAGAAGTCGTCGTGCGCGGCGCGCAGCCCGGGCAGCAGCCCCGGGATGCGCGCGGGCGCCACGCCGGCGCCCTCGAGCATGTTGCCGACTAGCACTGACCAGCCGTCCTCGTGTCCGCGTCCCTCTGTCAGGTGCTGCTGGTAGCGTCGCTTTGCGGGATGCAGGGCGCGCCCGATGGCGCCGGCGTCCACCTCGAGGCCCTGGTCGGCCAGCGCGGCCGCGACCGCCCCGGGATCGAGGAAGATGATCGTGTCGCCGGCGTCGAGCAGCAGCAGCTCCGGCCGGTGTTCGAGCTCGAGCTCCATCGCTCGCACCCTAGCAGGGTTCAGGGCAGCCAGCGCAGGCCCACGAAGACCTGGTCCACGTCGGCGTAGAGGCCGCCCAGGGCGATCGCCGGATCGCCAGGCATGCCGGGGCGCTCGCCGCCCATCACCAGGGCGCCGAGCTCGGCGGCGAGCCCGTCGCTGATGCCGAACTCCGCACGGGGCAGCACCAGATAGCTCGGGCCCGACAGCACGCCACCCGCCAGCTCGAGCGTCATGCCGGTGCCCGCGGGCGAGAAGCCGAGGAAGCCGATCGCCGCCAGCATCGCGCGCCCCTCGGTCAGGAACATCCACGCGCGTGCGGGGTCGTCGGGCTCCTGCAGCGTGTACTGGGCCATCGACTCGAGGGCCAATACCCAGTCCTCGCCTTGCACGAATTCGAGGCGCAGGCCCAGGTGGGCAAGGTTGCTCTTGGCGGCGACGGGAGTCTGGCCGGTCTGCGCCGCGAAGAGCGTGCGACCCACGACGAAGGCCCCCTCCGCGCCCAGCTGGATCGGCCCCACGTCCAGCGCGCCGTCGGCGGAGAAGACCGCGAAGCGTCCGTGCTCGACCGCGATCGGCTCGCGCACCATCGCGAGCGCGTCCAGGTTCGCGTCGCTGGGGTCGGCGAGCGCCAGCAGCAACACCGGCGAGACCTCGATCGTGGGCAACCGCTCGAGGGCGGTGGCGGCCGTCAGCGCGCCCTCCGCCGCCGCGCCGCGGAAGGTGAGGCGTGCCGCGGCCTGGGGCTGCTTCAAGGTCGGGTCGGGCGCGAAGGCGTCGAGGCCGCTCTGGGCGAGCCGCGCCTGTCCGGAGCGCGAGAGGGTCCGGCGCAGCAGTGCGGCGCGGTCGGCGGCGGCCTGCGGGTCGGTCGCGGTGCCGAGCGCGGCCTCGACGCTCGCCTCGGTCGAGGGTAGCAGCGCGTAGTCCCCCTCCGCCGTGTGGACGAGATGCCCCTGGAAGACGGGCAGGTAGCGCAGCTGCAACGCGCTGGACTCGCCCAGCTCCCAGTCCAGGCGCATGGCGGGCTGCGCGACGTCGGAGGCTTCCGGCAGGGTGGCGGGCCCGCTGCGCAGGTCGTAGACGCCGAGCACGTTGGTTGCGCTGAGCACGTCGAAGCGCCCCAGGTGCGAGGTCTGCCAGCCGAGCCGCAGGTGGGCGCCGCCGCCCAGGCCCACGTCCGCGTAGGCTGCGGTCGGGGTGATGTCCAGCTCCTGGCGCGCGGCCGCCGCGTCGGGCGAGTCGCCGTCGCGCCGCGCGAGCAGGTAGCGCCCGCGCAGGCCGACGGCGAATGCCAGGTCCTCGCTGCGCCGCACCTGGAGCTCGAAGAGCGCCAGCTGGGT
>JAPPOT010000759.1 GCA_028817855.1 Myxococcales bacterium | reverse complement strand
CCGACGCGGCGCGTCTGGCCGCACTCGAGAACACCACCCCGGTCATGCGGCCGGACGCGGGTGCGCCCGCGGCTGCGGTGGACGCATCGCCGGCGGCTGCCAGGCCGGAGCCGACCGTGGGCTCGGTTGCGCACGTGGAGGGGGGCGACGGGGACGCGGAGCCGGAGCAGCCCGAGCCGGAGGAAACGCACGGTCCGGTCGCAGGGGGTGGTGGTTGCGAGGCCCTCGATGGGGCGTTGGAGCCGATCGCGATCGAGGAGGACCAGGGTCTTGCGGCGAGCTGCGGCGAAGCGGAGGAGGCGGATGCTGTCTACGCGTTCGTGGCGGAGCACGGCGAGCGCCTGCGCGTGGACGTGGAAGGGGGGGAAGGCCTCGCGCTCTTCGAGGGCGCGCCGCTCGAGATCCGTCGCTGGAGCCTGAGTGCACCCGGCGAGCACTGCAGCTTCAACCCGCTCCTGGCTGGTGGGCGGCAGTTCGTCTGCGAGGAGCCCGTCGCCGACCACGTGGCCGAGCAGCGCTGCGACGACCACGGCATGGACCTCGTCCGCAGCGAACCGCAGCTCGGCTACATCTGCGCGCTGGGCGAGCTGGAGGGGGATGACCTGCAGAGCGCGGTGGAGCCGGACCTGTCGGTGGGCCAGCTCGCCGTCTTCGAGGGCGACAGCACCTGGCTCACATCGAGCGTCGGATTCGACAACGACGTCGACGTCGACGACGACGCGGGACTGTCGCTACAGCGCTGCGAGATCGATCGCGACCACGGCGACCTGGTCGTGCGCCTCGACCTGGCCGAGCCACTCGAGCTGTCCGTGGAGACCGCCGGCACCGCCTTCGAGCCGGTGGCGATGCTCTTCGCAACGACGCTCGAGCACGCCGAGGCGCTCGACTGTGCGACTCCAGGCGCGGAGCAGAGCGAGCTGAATCTCTCCGTACCGGCCGGCCTGCACCACCTGGTCCTGAGCGGGCGCGGCGACGACGGCGCCTACCGCTTCGTCGTGCGGGATGCGGCCACCGCCGCGCCTGCCCTCGTCGCCTGCGGGAGCGCAGGCGAGGTGCTCGACGTGGACGTGGTGGCCGGGCGCCCCTACCACCTCGCGGTCGCGGGCGGTGGGGCGCCGCGGCTGCAGCGCTGCGACTGAGGCTCGCGCCGGCGCTACTCGCGCGCGAAGTCCGGCAGCGGGCTGGAGCTCGCCGAGGGGCTGAGCAAGCTGCCCCCCGTCGTCGAACCGAAGAGAATGCACATCTCGGCCGTGAACGCCTCGTTGGCGAAGCGCAGCGTGCCGTTTTGCGTCGGGCTCGGTGCACCCTCCGATGCCGCGCGCTCCTCCGTGTACTCGATGTGGCAGTTGAAGTGCAGGGTCTCCCCCGGATTGAGCATCTTGAGCCCGGAGCTGGCACCGTCGATCAGGGTCTCGTAGTTGGGCACCGGGTTCTGCGTGATGCTGTCGTAGCGGTAGGTCGGCTCGTCGAACCAATCGAAGGACTGGTAGAGGATCTCCTGCTCGCCGTCGGGCTTGTCGAGCCAGGCCGAGAAGCTCGTCGTCCAGGCGTGGCGGTGGCCGAAGAGCATCACCAGCCGCATGCTCGAGCGGATGTCCCACGAGTAGTGCAGGTCGACCGTCTCTCCGGGTTGCACGGCCAGGCCGCTGGTCTGGCCGAAGTTCAGGCCGAAGATCGGACGGATCTCGATCGTCGCGTCCTCCTCGAACCACATGTTGGTCCAGGCCTCCTTGAGGATCGGACCATCGGTGGCGTTGAAGTGATGCATGTTGAAGGTGATCTCGGACGGGCTTGGCATGCGGCCATACAGGCCCGCGTCTTCCGCGGGCTTGTCGAGCGACTTGGGCACATTCTCGTCGGGTCGCTGGGCGCCGGGCAGGCTCGTGGCCAGGAAGTCGGGCGACGAGCCCTCCCAGATCTCCTGCTGTCCGCTGGGTGATGCGGCGGAGACGATCATGTGGTGAGAACCGCCGCGCATGCGCGTGTAGCTGCGGTAGTAGTTGAACCCGTCTCCGTCGATGCCGGTGTGGTAGTTGCGCGTCTCCTCCTCACCCATCTCCATCGTCCACTCGGTGGCGAGGCCGTCGTAGCCGCTCATGTCGCCCGCGGATGCCTGCTCGTACCACTGCTTGCCCTGGGGGTGGACGCCGTACTGGATCCCCTTGCCGGGTTCTGGCGGCAGGATACAGAACTCGTCGCCCGGAAAATCGGTGGCATACCAGGGCCAGGCGTCGATGCAGCGCACCGCGTAGGGGTTGTTGGTCGTGGGATGGAAGGGCTCGCAGCCACGCGGCAGTACGGTGCCGCCCGGGCTGTACATCATGCCCTCGAGCTCGAGGCTCGGCTCGGTGCACGGGGGTTCGCTCGGCTCGTCGACTTGATCGTCGACCGTGGAGTCCATGCCCGGCTCGGTCACGGTCGGCGCTGCGCCACCCGCCAGTCCGGTCATGTCCGGTGCGTCGACCGGGCCGGGCATGGGCTGGTCGACCATCGAGGGAACATCGGTCGGCGGTGGTGCGGGCAACATCACCTGCCCTCCGTCGTCCGCTTCAGAGCCACAACCGGCCATGCCGATCATCAGGCAGGACCCGAGCCACAGGGAGCGCGCGCGCATACATCCTCCTGGACGGTCCCCTGCCACCAAGGAGTCCGCGGTCACCCACGGCTCTACGCTTCGTCGAATGTGAGCTGGTGTCAAGTAGCCAAGCACGCGATTGCGCCAACGCGGTCCCTTGCGAGTGCGCGCACCGGCCACATTGGCGAGAGACGATTCCCTCCAAGGTCACCGAGAGCTCCGATGGCAAATCGACGGGTCGGTTCGGGACCCGTGTGCGATCGAGGAGGGTGGCTACCCGAGCTGCTGCGGCCGCTTCAGAGGGTGGCGGACGCGGGACTTCCTGCTAGGGCTCGGGCAGGTGTGCGATCGCGACGCCCGTGGCGGAGCCGCTGCTGGCCACCGTGCGCGGGCTGCTGCCGTCGAGATTGGCCTGCCACACGTCACCGCCGAGCTCTGTATAGAACATGGTGCCGTCCTCGTGGTTGAGCGACAAGCCGATGGGATCGCCCAGGCCGTCGACGAGCGTCTCCATGTCGCTGCGCGCGCTCGGGCTCTCACCCGCAGGCATGTCCATGCCGGCGCGGTGCACCGTGCCGAGCTGGCGGTCGGTCCAGTAGAGCTGCCGCGCCTCGAGATCCACGTCGAGATCGATCGGCATCGCCCCGCTCGCGAAGATGAATAGCTCCTCGATGTCGGTGCGCGTCGCGTGGTCCTCGCCGGCGGGCATGTCCAGCCCCATTCGCAGGATCTTGCGCTCGATTCGATCGGTGAAGTAGACGTGCCCCATCTCCACGTCGAGCGCCACACCGACGAGCTCCGTGAACCCGTGTTCGCTCACCAGCGTCTCGGGATTGGATCCGTCGAGGCCCACCCGCCACACCTTGGCGCCCTCGCGGTCGCACCAGTAAACGTGGCCATTCACCAGGTCGAGCTGGATCTGCTTGGGCGTGCGCGTCGTGCCGGAGGGCACGATCGTCTCGACGCCGCTGCCGTCCAGGTTCGCCCGCTGGAGGGTGCCGCCTCCGGTGCCGAGCAGGCTGCCCATGTTGCTCCAGTAAACCTTGCCGCCGGCCACGTCGACCGCGACTCCGTCCGGCGCGGTGTTGGTGCGCACGATCCGCTCGCTGGCGCCGAAGTCGCTCTCCTCGGAGCGGTAGACGCCGTTGCCCATGATGTCGAGCCAGTAGAGCGTGGCCACGGTCGGGACCGCGGGCTGCGGCATGTCGATGCTGTCGCCGTCACCCGCCGAGCCAGTGCCCGCGCTGCCGTCGTCGTCGCCGGTGGAGGCGGGCACTCCGTCGTCGCCGGGCATCGACACGGCGGGCGGCATCGTAGTGCTCGGCGGGGCGTCCTGCGTGCCGTCGTCGCCCGGCGTCACGCCCGGGGCAGCGGGCGTGGGGGGTTGCATCCCGCCTGGCGTGGCCGGTCCGATGACGTCGGGACCGCCCGCGCTGTCGTCCGAGCTGCAGGCCACCACGCACACCACGGTCAGCGCAGCGGCGATCCAGCGAGCCGCGCGGTGTCCCGCGGCTCCCATGTGCATTCGACTCTGCCTGCCCATCGCGACCTCCTCCTTCATGTCCCGCACCGGGGCGCGCTCGTCAATCATCGGGCGCCCCCGCGTTGATCCATGCTTGCACCCGCTGGAGCATCGCGGGCGTGATCGGACTGTTGGCCGGGTCCCCAGGTGGCATCGCGTCTCCGCACGACGTCGTGGCCGCCAACTTGGTGTACAGCAAGCTCGCATTTGCGTCGCCCGGCGCCACCAGCATCTGCCCATCCGGGGCGCAGGGCTCGCCACCCGCGGCGCGGCCCACCAGGTTTGCGTAGGCGTTTGCCTTGGGCTCCAATCCGAGCGCGCCCTGCATCGCCGGACCGTGGCACGCCCAGCACCCGGTGCCGCAGATCACCTCCTGGTAGACGTTGGTGAAGGTCGGCACCGCGGTGGGCACGTAGCTGTCGTCGCAGTCCGAGGTGTCCTCCGCCACCGTCGGATCCTCGAGCGTGCCCGCGAGGCTGTAGGCCAGCAGCCCGCCCTGGAGCGGCTCGCGGTCGCTCTCGGAGAAATGGAAGCCGAAGCCTGTCAGGAGCATGCCGTCGACCAGCGAGAAGCCGCCGCCGCGCCCCTGGGGCAGGCGCGTGTCCCACAGCGTCTGGCCGCTCTGTGCGTCGAGGGCGAGCACGTTGCCGTCCTGGTCCCCTGCGAAGAGCACCCCGTTGCCGTACACGGGGCCGCCGAAGGTGGTCGCACGCATGTTGGTGCTCCAGCGCTCCGCGCCAGTGGCCGCATCGAGCGCGAACACGGTCGAGTTGGTGAAGCCGTTGTTGGAGACCACGTAGATCGTGCCCTCGTGGTAGGCGGCCGGC
This sequence comes from Myxococcales bacterium, assembly GCA_028817855.1. Taxonomy (GTDB): domain Bacteria; phylum Myxococcota_A; class Polyangia; order Polyangiales; family JAFGIB01; genus JAOUOP01. Next base: position 7,983 of record JAPPOT010000759.1, on the reverse strand, counting down.
GCCATCACACCGCCCTGGAAGCCGCCCGAGGTGAGGCGAGTCTCCCACACCAGGGTGCCGGTCTCGCGATCGAGCACGTGGTAGTCGCCGGGCTTGTCGCCCACGCCGACCACGTCGCGCTCGCCGATGGAAAAGAGGTTGGGGGTGGCGCCGACGTCGCCGTCGACGCCACCACCCAGCGTGGTGCCCACCGTCCACGCGTCGTCCTCGGTAAACTGGTGGTGCCACACCAGCTCGCCGCTGACGTAGTTGATGGCGAGTAGCGAGTCGCTGTAGGGGCTGACCGGATCGTAGTAGTTGTTGCCGGTCCCGATGAACGCCAGCTTGCGCTCCACGTCCACGGCCGCCGACGACCACACGCTCACGCCGGCGCCGTGGTTTGCGCTGGTCTCGAAGGTCCACAGCGGCTGGCCGGTGTTCATGTCGTAGCCCTCGACCGCACCGCGGAAGGTCTCGATCTGCGAGCGTGGTAGGGCGCGGCCGTTGTCGCGCGTGCCGACACCGGCCACCCCGATGATCAGCACGCCGTCTTGCTCGACCACGATCGGCGAGCTCCAGATGTGCGTGTGGGGGCCGGCGTCCAGCGCGGCGGTCCACTTGTTGTCGCCGGTGGCGCGATCGATCGCGCTCAGCAGGCCGTTGCGGTTGGCGACGTAGACCGTCATCTCGGTCACGGCCGGCGAGCCCGTGTATCCGCCCCAGTCGGCGGAGTTGTCCACGCGCCACAGCTCCTGCTGGGTGAGCACATCGGTGGCGTGCACGATCCCGCCCCAGTCGCTCCAGTAGACCACGCCGTCGCGCACGGCCGGCTCGGCCGTCACGCCCGGGGCGTCGATCACGAAGGCCGTCTTGAGCTCTCCCACGTTGGCCGTCGAGATGCGCGTCTCGCCCGCTGCGGCACGCGAGTGGGCGAGATCACCACCGTAGGATGACCAGCTGCCCCAGCTACCCGGCGCGGTGCCGGGGGGCGCGGTCGGGCTGCCGGTTCCAGCAGCTCCGTCTTCGCCGGTCGTCGGCGTCTGGCCCGGCGGTTCGTCCGGTGCCTGCCCGGGTCCGTTGCCGGTGGGCGTGTCGCCCGGGGCTGCGCCGGGCACCGCCGCGTTGCCCCCCTGCCGGTCTTGCCCGTCGCCGTCAACTACGGGACCGGACCGTGCCGCGTTGCTGGGGCTGTCGCAGGCCGACAGGGCGAGCACGAGCACGACGAGGCGCGCCGCGCGCGAGGCGCTGCCGATCAAAGGTCGCTCCAGTTGTACCGGAACCACACGTAGCCAAGGCACATCTCGTCGGCGCTGTCCTGGCCGAAGCGGGTGAAGCTAGGCGACTGCTGCACGCCATCGACCACGGGCTGGTCCGCCGCGGTGTTGCTGTAGGCGCAGCGCTGGATCAGGGTGTCGCTGCGCTCGGTCTGGACGACATCCTCCTCGGTGAAGAAGTAGTCGAGCTGCCACTCCCAGTCCCAGTCGGGCACGTCGATCAGGCAGACCTCGGTGCCGTCCGCCTTGCGCACGAGCTCGTTGAAGGACTTGCCGAGCGCGTGCATGTGCGGCGTGACTCCGATGATCTCGCCGGTCGCCCAGCCGCCTCCCGGGGGTGAGCTGGCGGTGCCCATCCCCACGGAGCCGCCCGCCGTCGCGTCCGTCGCGCCCACCGGAATGCTGATCGTCAGATCGTGGAAGGGGTAGCGTGTGATCACCCGCTGCGGCGTCTGTCCCGCGGGCAGCGTCCACAACCGCAACGCACTCTGGTCGGTCGGTACGTCGGCCCCGCGCTCGGTGAAGAGCGTGTTGTAGTGGAACTCGACCGCAAGCTGCGAGCCCGCCGGTATCAGCAGCGCGTCGCCCTCCTCGAACACCAGCGTGCGGGCGCCCGGGCGATGGCTGTAGATGTTCTCGGCGACCGTTCCGAGCGCGCTGCAGCGCCCCGAGCCCGACGAGACGATCGCGTGGTGCACGAACTCCTCGTGCTCCGGCACCAGATCCATCGCCGTGACGTAGGTGTCCTCGGGGAAGCTCGCGTCCAGCTCGAGGCAGACGTACTCCTCGTAGTTCGCGCGCAGCTGGTACGGGCGCGCCGCGGTGGCCACGATCGTCGGCTCGCCGATGTCCGGAGCCTGGGCCTCGACGATGGGTGAGTATGTTGCCGGATCCCCTTCTTCGAAGCCTTCCGCCATCCACTGCTCGAAGAGCGCCAGCTGGTCGTCGGTCAGCCGCTGGTCGTGCTTGAGCTTGCGGCAGTTGCTGCTGTCCGCGAGCCAGGGCGGCATTCGCCGCGTCATTACGGCATCCACCACCAGGCCACCGAAGGCATCGACCGCTTCGTAGGTGTCGAGCGGGAACGGCCCCGATCCACCCTCCACGTGACAGCCGAGGCAGCGCGCCTCGATCACCGGTCGGATGTCGGCGTGGTAGGTGACACCCGTGGATGTCGCAGGCGGAGTGTCTTGCATTCCACTCACGCCCGCCCCGCCGCTGTCCGCGGCGGGGTCGGCTGCACCCGCGGGCTGCGCATTCGTACCCGCCGGTTGCATCGATGTGCCGGCGGAGGGATCTGCGCCGATGGATGGAGTTCGATCGACCTGGTCGGGCGCTGGCCCTTGTCGGGGGGCGTTGGCTTGCCCGGAGTCACACGCCGAGACTGCGATGATGAGCCCACCAAGGCACACGGAAGCGCTCGACGCTGCTCTCATTCCTCACCTCCGGATCGCTTCACTCACCGCGCGGTGAGCACACGTCACCGCCCTCGGGACATCGAGTTCCCGAGCACACGTGCGGTCCCAGCCGCACAAACCACCAAGAGAAGGGCTAACACCACGCCTGTGCATCGTCCTTGGCGCGGTGTTGTTGAGTTCTGTGCATTCTTCACACAGCAACTCGGCGCGTTGCGGCGCGGTGTGCGCGATGTCTACGGTGCGAGTCGATGCCGTTGCGACCACGGTCTTGGCACGCATGGCTCGCTGCGATGACGTGCACGCTCAGCTTCGCGCTCCATGGCGTGGCACTCGCGCACGGCGAGCCCCCCGAGATCGTGGGCATCGCTTCCGCCGACGGCCAAGGTCCCAACGTCCTGCTTCTCAACGAGGGGCTCGCCTATCGCGATGGGGCGCACTTCACCTATGTGTGCCCGAGTCTGTGGGGGGACACCGACATCCGGGAGTTCGGCAGCCCGCATGCTCACGGTGACGGCATCACGACCTGGATCGTGGGTTTGGATGCCGTGTACATGCTGCAGGGCGATGCACTGATGCCGCTCTCGCGCGCGCCGATCGACGAGAGCGCCGTCGTGTCCGTGCTCGAGGTGCACAACGAGCTCTACGCGCTACTGCTGACGCTCGACGGTAGCGCGCTGGTTCCGGTGCGACGCGAGGCCCCCTCGCTGTGGGCGTCGCCCACGCTGTGGCCCACCGTGGACGCGCACGGCGAGGGCTTCGTGCTCGCTCGTGTCGAAGAGGGCATCGAGCTGCTCTGGCTCGACGTCGAAGGCGCCGAGGTCGAGCGCCAGACCGTCGAGCTGCCCGGTCAGCTCGCCGGGATCGCCGTGCGCACGCCGGGCGGCGCGGACGACCCGTTGTACGTGAGCTTCCTCGATGGCGCGGACTACGTGCTCGGCGAGGTTGCGCCCGATGAGCTCAGCTTCAGCGAGCACGCGCGCTCGGAAATGCCGATCCACGGGCCGGAGCGTGCGCAGGATGGCACGACCTTCATCGCGCACGACGACAAGCTGGTGCGGCTCGGCCCGGAGGGCGCCGAGATCGTCGAGACCGAGCGCGACGTGACCTGCCTCGGCCGCTGGCGCGAGCTGCCCTACGTCTGCACCGGCGCCGCGGTCCACGTGCTCACCCCCGACGGCCCCGGGGAGATCCTGCACGAGCTGGTTGGTCTGCACGGCCCCACACGCATCCCGGAAGAAGCGCAGCCCCAGTGCGGCTTCCAGTGGCAGCTCTTCTCGAACGACCTCGAGCGCAGCGGCCTCGACCCGGTCTCGACCGACCAGGTAGCCGCGGACGCAGGCCCGGGCGCACCGGCTTCAGGTCCGCCGGACGCTGCTGCATCGAGCATGACCATGCCGGAGCCCGACGAGGAACCCGAGCCGCGGGCTGAGGTCGGTGACACGAAAGGTGGCGGCAGTGGCGACTGCAGTGTGTCTCGCGCCAGGGGAACCCGCACGGTATTGCCGGCGTGGCTGGTGATCGCGTGCTGCGTGGCGTTGTGGCGACGGCCGGTGCTCTTCTTGTCCCGCCAGTGCCGGTAGAGCACGTTGCGCGCGATCGCGAACAGCAGCGTCCGAAAGCTGGCCTCCTGCGCCAGGTCCCCCGCGTCGTCGGCCACCTTGCCCGCCAGGAAGCGGTAGATCCCATCGAGTGCCGCCCCAAGAGCTCCTCACCGGCTGCCAGCTCCCCACCCTGCCAGCGATCGAGCAGCTCGTAGTCGGTGGCCATGGGACGATTGTCGGCGATCGAGCCATGCGTGCCTGGCGTCGCATCGGCGCATTTCGTATCTGGAAGCACGGAACCCACCGGGGAGGTGGCCTCTTCAGGTGTCCGCAATCGGGAATCGGGCGGCCGCGACAGGATTCCGCGCGCTGTCGCTGGGAGTCATTCCGTGCTAACCGCGGCTGGCGCTTTTGCACATGGAGCGGATGTGTGCCGGGAGGGTGGCGCGGTGCTCGAAGTTCATTGAGCGCGGTGCTCGAAGTTCATTGAGGGGGTGCGATGATGTTTGAGGATGTCGTGTTGGTTGCCAGCCGTGAAGGTGAGCAGAGTCCCTTTACGATCAGCACGTTGCCTCCCCCGCCTGCCGGGGAGACGAACCCCATCACCTTCCGCACGGTCGCACGTGCTGGCTCCACGTCCGATCGCGCGATCGAGCTGTATCAGAGCCTTCCCGCGCTGCACCGGGTCCTCGAGCAACGCGGCGAACAGCGTATCGTCGTGGCTTGGGACCAGGACGGGAGCCCGTCGGCTGCGGAGCTACCGTGGGAGCGCATGCGAGACAGTGCCGCGTCGCCGCCGCTCGGCGCGGTGATACCAGTCGTGCGCTGCTTGTCGGCGCGCGCCGACCACAAGGCGGCGCCGCCGGTGCGGCTCTTTCGGCCGCGCCTGCTCATCGTGCGCGCTGGCGACAGCACGATCGCATCGGGGCTCGACCAGGAGTTGTCCGCAATCCGCACGGCTTGGGAAGTCGAGCAGCGCGGTCATGTTCGGGTGATCGATGGTGAGGGGCTCGACAAGATCGAGCAGGTCGTCCAGGAGGCCGACACCGCGGGCAATCCGTTCGATGTCGTTCACTACATGGGGCATGGCGTTCTCGACGAGGAGGGTGGCCGCGTCGTCCTGCCCGGACCGGAGCAGGACGCGTTGGCGCGCTTTGTGGCGATCTTTGCGGACTGCGAGTCCAAGCCGCAGCTCGTCGTGTTGAACTGCTGTCATGGCGCGTCCGTGCCGAAGAACATCTGGGCGAGTCCGTTCTCGGGTGTGACGCAAGCGCTCATTCAGGCTGGTGTCGATCGCGTGATCGCCTCGGCTTCTGTGCTGGACGACGCGGCCGCCACGGAGTTCGCCAGTGACCTGCATCGCAACCTCGCCGAAGGGAAGATGATCGAGGCTGCCTATCGTGAGGCATTCAAGAGTGTCTACACGAGGACGGGCCTCGACGGCATCATGCCTGGGATGTACGTGCGCCCCCATCCCGCGGACACGCGGACGGGGCATGAGGGAGACTCGCCATTTGCCGTCCTCGGTGATGTCTACCGATTGTCGTACCTCTGGCTCCCCCAGTTCCTGAATCACCTCGCGAAGACTGCCACGGCCCTGTGTGGTGCCGACGGATGCTCGATCTACCTCAAGTCGCCGCAATTGAAGCGGCTGATGCTGGCGGCCACGACGAGGGCAGAGCAGCGTTCCAGGCTCTTCGACACGAGCACCTCGTACACGTTGAATCCCAGGCAGTATGCCGACGGGCGCGACTCCTACGAAGATGAGGTTGGGATCACGGGCTGGGTGGCGCTGGTCGGGCACCCGATCAATCTCAAGAACCTCGCCAACGAGCAGGAGCGTGCCGATGTCGCGAGCGACTTGCGGGCGCAGTATCCCGGTAAGAACATACCCACGCCGCGCTGGAGCCCGAAGAATCGCAGCTTCTACGATCTTCGAGAGGACACTGCACGGCCGTTGTTGGCTGTGCCGATCCGCTCCGATGCAGGCGCGGTCGGAGTCATCCGGGTATCCACCGTGCGAGAGCGCCCCCAGCGCTTCACGCCCGAGCATCAGAGCGCGCTACAGCAACTCGCAGACCGGCTCGGTGCGTTCCTGGGGCGCGTTGGATTGCCAGATGATCCCAAGCGCTCGCACGTGTTCAGGGTGTGGGCTGCGGAGGGGCGCTCGGACCTGGCGAGTCGCATCACGGAGGCTGTGCCCATCCTGTTCGATGTGGATTGCTGCTCGCTCTTCCTCTGCGATCCGGACGAACGATTCGTGCTCAGGGAGGCGGGAGCATCGAGGCTGCCGCGCAGTGTGAAGAGGCAGTTTGAGAGCTTTCGAAGCACGTACAAGGACGACCTCTACTACACCGCGGGCGACCGGTCGAAGACGGCAACCTGCCTGGAGGAGAAGGCACCGATCGTGTTGCGCCGGCGTGAAGACGAGAGCTGGGTCATCGATGGTCTGGAAGGAATGGAGAGTACGCGCCTGGAGTTCGACCCCAGGCACGAGATCACGTGCCTGAGCGGTACCAAGAACGCCTACGCACATGAGTTCCCATCGACCGAGACTCGGCTCATCATCCTGGTTCCCGTCCGAGATGTGCTCAATGCGCGCCGCATCGCCGGGCTCTTGCGTATCGTCTCGGGCCGAGAGCATGGCGACGTGACGGAGATGGTCCAGCAGATCAGCCAGTTCGCCAGCGAGCTCGCCGATCGGATCGGAAGTGACTGGCGCGACGAGCGCCTTCGCGATGTCACTGCGCAGCTCGAGGTTCTCGCCGCGGAGCGTCCAGCTCGTGATGAGTGGCTCCAACGCGCAGCCGAGATCATCGGTCCCCGACTGGATGCGGGCACGGTCACAATCTTTCTGTTCACGAAGGATGGGCGAGAGATCGAACCGGTGTGCTCGTGGTTGTCGCCCAAGTACGACGATGCGCTGACCATTGGGCATCACGAGAGGTTCATCAGTCGCCCGGAGTTCCGCACCTATCGTCGGGGGCAAGGGCGGACGGGGTGGGTTGCGCTTCACGGCAAGGTGCTGAACTTCAAGAACGTGCGCAATCAAGACGACATGCGGCGCGTGATGGCAGAGCTGGGAGTCGAGGACCTGGAGCGGGCCTTCGACATGTGCGAGCTACCCGAGCCGGGGCCAGCGCTCTTCGTTCCAATTCGAGGTGCGGGGGGGCCCATTCACGGTGTGCTCAGGGTGTTGCGGCGCCTTGACACAACGCACGGCAATTTCGTGAAGGCCCACGAGGACGTCTTGGCGGCGGCGGGCGCCCTGTTGGCGGGGCTCATCGAGCCGGGCTCGGAGGTGCCTCCTTCGGAGGAGGCTTCCTCCACTTGAGCGTGACCTTGAACGTGCCCTGAGCGCTGAGCAGGACCGCCGCCCCTCCTTGCAGTGAGGCTCCGAATTCGAGGGTGAGCTCATCCGGATCGGCCAGGGCGGCGAGCTCCTGGCGGAGCCGCCCACCTACCGCGCGGATGGCGCGGCTGAGGACCTCGGAGGAGACCCGATCGCCAGCGTCCGCGCCCACCGTTCGCGGGCCGCGGGTGGGGCGCCGGGGCTCGACGAGCTCCACGTGTACCTCGACGTCGGGATCCTTAAGATCGAGCAATGCGGTCTTCATGACGAGAGATCTCCTCCAGAGCCAGGTGTGGACGCTGGCAAGCGCGAGAGGGTGCGAGCGTACCGTCGTGGAGTCGACCATGCGCCTACATTTGTTCATACTGATGTATTGAAGAAGAAAAACAGAGGGCACGGTCTTCGCATGACGGTGACGGTCT
>JAPPOT010000007.1 GCA_028817855.1 Myxococcales bacterium | reverse complement strand
CGGCAACAGCAGCTGGCGACGAAGGTGATGATTGGCATCAACCGAATCGTGGTCACCGACGGCAAGAAAAACGCCTAGGTCGTCTTCGATGTGAAGGCCGAAGACACGGCGCGGCGCGCGGATGCGACCTCCTTCGACGTGGAGACCAACTACCAGCGGCGCCGGCGCGACGGCAATATCTGGGGTACCGAGCAGACCGACACCCGGTTGAACGTCGACACGAACTTCAACAAGACCAGCGACCAGGAGAGCGATGCCCGCGTCGAGTCCAAGGCCAAGCTGACGGGGGAAGTCTCAGTGAACTTCAAGAGCGACTTCTTCCCGATGGAGAGGATCGCATCGGCGGCAGAGCTCACGGCCGTGGAGGAGCAGTCGAAGCGATGATCGCGCTCCCGCCCGATGTGGCGGTGCTCGAGGAGCGTCGCTTCATCCATCAGCTCGGCGCCTGTCAGGACTTGCTGGCGGAGCATCGGCTCGCGCTCGCGAATACCTACGGCAGTGCCGGGCTGGACCTCATCGCGCTGCCGCCCCTGCGCGGTGGGGCGCTCGTGCCCGCGCAGCTGAGGGCGGCGGCCGTGATGTACTGGGCGATGGAGGTCGAGCGGGCGGGCATCCTGCCCTTCGTGGAGGCTCTCGTAAGCCACGTCGTGCGCGGTCGCTGGCTGCTGCAGATCAGCTCCGGCATGGGCGCCATCATGGGCTTTCATCGCGACCGGCGCGAGCACTTCGATGTCGGGCAACGTGCCGAGCTCTACAGCCGTCTATTCGGCGGCGCCGGTTCCAGTGACCTAAATCATGGCTTCGAAGGGGCCATGCGCACGCTCGCCACCACGCTGGCGGACATCGGGCGTCAGGCCCTGCGCGAGTCGACGCTCCATCTGCAGGTCCGGGCCAGCATTCAGGCCCGGCAGCTCGCCGGACTGCTCGGTGCGCGCGCGGGTGGCGTGGTGGGCTTCGCCGCGCAGGACATTGTCGGTCGTGTCGCTCAGGCCAGGGACGTGCTGCGGCAGCGCGATGTCGCCCTGGCCCTGGGTGGTGGTGGCCCGTTGCAGCTCGTGCGGCGTCACGCGCGGGCGGTGCTGGGGCGCCCGGTCGCGGTCGATCGACACCTCCGTCGCGCGGAGGCTGGCCATCGCGTGCTTCGCTGGGTCGCGGATAGCGCGCGCAGCCTGGACGGTGGGACGGTGGCGGTCGATCGTGGCGATGCCGTGGTTCACAGCGCGGAGGCGTGGCTCGCAGGGGAGGGTGGTGGGTGACGGATGCCGCCCCGATCTCGTCGCCGCCTTCGCGGGCGGTCACGCTCCGTGCGGTGCGTCAGGCCGTGCGACGCTTGCTGGACGAGACGCCCGCCTATCGGGAGGCGCCCGCGGGCTTGCGCCGGGAGCTGGCCCACAAGCTCGTGCAGGTCTCGATGTCGGCAGCCGACCTGCTCGAGCACGACGTTCGTCTGAGTGAGCAGGCGCGGCGTCGCGCGGCCGAGCGCGATCCGCCTGCGCCCGGGACGACGGCCGCTCCGCTGGCCCGCGCCCAGGCCGCCGGCGACCACCTCGGCATGCAGGCGACCCGGGCGGCCGGCACCACATTGCAGCAATTACGCGAGGCGATCGCGTTCCCCACCTTCGTGACGAACCTGATCACGGGGGTATTTCAGTCGATCACCACCTCGAGCCTGCAGCAGCTCGAGGCGGTTGCAGATCTGCTCAACAACGTCAGCGCATCGGCGGATAGCTTCTCCGATCGAAATATCAGCGTGCAGGACGCGATGGTGTGGATCGCGTCGCGGGTGCCGGTCTTCGTGGTGCAGAGCGAGGACGGCCGGCCGACGATTTCGGTGAGCGAGGACTCGGACCTGGTCGAGCACACCGAGCAGCTGATGGAGGTCTTGGAGGCGACCGAGGACGAGGTGCTGCAGGTCGATGACAGCGAGTTGGTCGAGACACTGATTCCGCTGGTACGCCGGAAGATGGGGCGCGACCGCCAACAGAACCTTGCGACGCTCGTGATGATGGGGCTGCGCAAGGTGGTTGTCGACGACGGCCGCCTACACGCCTCCATGGACATGCGGGTGGACACGCGTAGCGCAGCGGAGCAGATGGAGGCTTCGCGCACAGACTTTCGGTTCTCGACCTCGGGCTCGGCCCAGTTTGGCATGGGTGCCTGGGGAGCGTCCGCGACCATGTCGAGCTCGGTGGGCTACGTCCAGAGCGATCAGACCCACACCGAGGAGGAGATCTCGACGCGGGCAGGCCTGCGCTCGAGCGTCGATCTGGTCTTCCACACGGAAGCACTGCCTCTCGACAACCTCGCTTCGCAGGAGACCCTGCGCAACGTGCAGGCCAATACTGCGGTGCCTGCGAGCTGGACCGACACCAGCAGCATGCTGCGTGGCTCGCCGCGGTTGACCGCGCCCGACTTTGGCACGGTGCCCGCGCTACCGACCGCCCCGACGCCGCCGGTGCCGCCGGACCTGCGCACGACCACCACCGCCCGCCCAACCACCACGGCGCGGCCCACGACCACCGCACGGACCACGCCGCGGCCTACCAGCACACCGCGCCCGACCACCAGTGCGCGTCCCGTAACCACCGCCACGACGACGCCACGGCCGACGACGCCGCGGCCGACGACGCCGCGGGTGACCACGCCACGCCCGACGAC
>JAPPOT010000720.1 GCA_028817855.1 Myxococcales bacterium | reverse complement strand
GGATCGTGCAGCGTGCGGCTGCGGCGGGCCGCCTCGATGAAGTCGGCGCGGTGGCGAGCGCTGGGTTGCTGCAGGACTACGCGCAAGCCTTCACCTATCGCGGCGTCCGATGCGCTCGATCAGATCGGTGAGCAGGGCGACGCCCGCGTCGGTGAGCGGCGAGGCATCGAGCGCGGCGCGGGCCTCGTCGAGCAGCTGGTCGAGGCGGTTTTCGACGCGCTCGCGGGCGCCGGAGGCGAGCAGCGCCTCGGTGGCGCGGGCGACCTCGGCGTCGCTGGCGCCCGCCCGGCCGAGCACGGCGTCGAGTGCGGCGCGGCCCTCGCCCTGCAGCAGCTCGCGCGCCTCGGCGACAAGCGACGTGTGCTTGCCGGCGCGCAGGTCGTTGCCGATCGGCTTGCCCACGGCGTCGCGATCGCCGAAGGCGCCGAGCAGGTCGTCGCGCAGCTGGAAGGCGACGCCCATCGGCGTGCCGTAGGCGCGCAGGGCCTGCAGCTGGGCCTCGCTCGCGCCGGCCAGGATGCCGCCGAGGCAGAGCGGGCCACGCACGGTGTAGCTGCCGGTCTTCAGGTGGTGCACCAGCGCGACGTCCGGGTGCTGCACCAGATCGAGCTGCTGACCGCAGACCACCTCGAAGTGGGTGCGCCCGAAGAGCTCGAGCGCCTCGCCCAGCCGCTGTTCGGGGAAGGGCGCGCGGGCGACCAGCTCCCAGGCGAAGCCGCTGGCGACGTCGCCAGCGAGGATGGCGAGACTCGCGCCCAGGTGGGCGTCGCCGTGGCGCGCGGCGAGCGCGGCGTGCACCGAGGGGGCGCCGCGGCGCTCCTCATCGCCGTCCATCCAGTCGTCCTGGATCAGCAGGTAGGCTTGGAGTAGCTCGAGCGCCGCGGAGGCGTCGAGCGTAGCGCTGTCCGAGGCGTCGGCGTCGACCGCGCGGAAGCCCGCGTAGAGCGCGGCGGGGCGCAGGCGCTTGCCGCCGCGCATCGTCAGATCACGCACCGCGTCGAGCAGCTCGCGTGCGCGCGGTGACGTGGACCTGGCCTGCTCGGCGCGTTGATCGAAGAAGGCCTCGATGTGCGCGTCGACCCTGCGCACCACGTCTTGCAGCCAGTTCTCTTCCACCCCTTCGATCTACGGCATCCGCCCGGCCAAATCCAGGCGCTCAACGTTTCTGGGTGGCGTAGGCGTCGAGGTCCGCGCGGCGCGTGCGGGCGTAGTAGATCAGGGTGCTGCGCGACCAGTTGTTGGTGATGCGCCCGGCCTCGTTCTTGTACCAGCTGCCGCCGGTGTCGGCCCAGGGCGTGACCGCGAGCTCTTGCTGCACCTGGCGGTCGAAGGCCTCGGCCACTTCGGGCCGCACTTCGAGCGCCTTGAGGTCCCCGCGCTGCATCTTGCGCAGGCAGTCGAGGATGTAGCGGCTCTGGCACTCGATCATGAAGATGATCGAGTTGTGCCCGAGGTTCGTGTTGGGCCCGTACATCACGAAGAAGTTGGGGAAGGCCGGCACGGTCATTCCGAGGTAGGCGCGCGCGCCCTCCTGCCAGCTGTCGTGCAGGCGTTGCCCGTCGGTGCCGACGATCTCGATTGGCGCCAGGAAGTCCGTGGTCTCGAAGCCCGTGGCGAGGATCACGGCGTCGACCTCGCGGCGTGTGCCGTCGCGCGTGATGATCGCGTCCTCGGTCAGGCGCTCGAACGGAGCGGTCACCAGCTCGACGTCGCTGCGCGCCAGAGTGGGATAGTAGTCGTCCGAGATCAGCACGCGCTTGCCGCCGAGCGGGTAGTCGGGCGTGAGCGCTTCCTGCATCGCGGGATCGTCGATGTGGGCGCGGATGTGGTCGAGCGCCATCTGCTTGACCTTGCGCGCGGTGCGGCCGTCGCGGCGGCCGCGGAAGAGTGGCCAGCGCGCCTCGAAGCTCAGGTAGATGAAGGCGCGGTAGAGCCAGGCCAGCGGGCGTAGCGCCCCGAGCAGGCGATGGGCGAGCTCGCCGTAGGGCTTGTTGCCCTGCGGCAGCATCCAGTTGGGGCTGCGCTGAAAGACGTGCAGCTGCTCGGTCTGCAGCGCGACGTGCGGCACCAGCTGGATCGCGCTGGCGGCGTTGCCGAGCACGGCCACGCGCTTGCCGGCGAGATCGAAGTCGTGGTTCCAGCGCGCAGTGTGAAAGATCTCGCCGCGGAAGAGCTCGCGACCGGGCAGCTCGGGCTCGCGCGGGCGGCTGAGCTGGCCGACCGCGCTCACCAGCACGTCGGCCTCGAGCGTCCCGCCGCTCGCCAGTTGCACGCGCCAGCGGCAGGCGTGCTCGTCGTAGTCGGCGCGCCTCACCTCGCAGCCGAAGCGCAGGTGCGGCGCCAGGCCGTACTTGTCCGCGCAGTGCTGCTGGTAAGCGAGGATCTCTTGCTGCGGGACCCAGCGCGCCGACCAGTCGGTCTTCTGCTCGAAGGAGAAGCAGTATTGGAAGGCCGGGCTGTCGCAGGCGGCGCCGGGGTAGGTGTTGTCGCGCCAGGTTCCGCCGAGACTGTCGGCCTTCTCGAGGATGGTGAAGTCCTGAAAGCCCTTGCGCTTGAGCTGGATGCCGAGGCACAGGCCGGCGAAGCCGCTGCCGATGATCAGGATGCGCACGGCGCGGATGATAGCAGGGGCGTGATGGCGGGGCGCTCGTGGCCGGGGCGGTCCGGCGGGCGG
>JAPPOT010000269.1 GCA_028817855.1 Myxococcales bacterium | reverse complement strand
CCACCATCGGACGGCCAGCGTCACGCCCCCGGCGGCGAGGCCGGCGCGCGTGTCTGCCTTGCGCAACAACGTGGGGCGGTGGGGGCTGGGGTTGGGAAGCTCGCCTGGCCGCGCAGGTCGAAGTCACGGGGAAGTCACGGCCAGGCTAACCTCCTCACCCCGTCCCCCCAAGCGCCCTGCCGGAACCCCGATTCCTGGCAAAGTTTGGCCAGCGCGGTCCGGGCCCGCCCCAAATTTGGCGCCTAACCCCTTTACGCGACCGCCCTGCTGTGATTTGTCGAGGGTGGAGAGGGAGGCTGGACCCAGTACGACCGCGCTGCAGAGTTAGTTGCGCGCAGCAGCGCGGAGGGGCGTCTGGGACCGGCAGAACCTGAAGCAAGAAAGGATCTGCAACATGATGGAAACAAGACGCGTCGAAAGACGCGCGGCGCCCTTGTGCGCACGCGCGTCCATCGGGGTGGCGACTGTCGCGCTCTTCGCGATGGCCGGCGCCTGCCAGCTGGAGCCCGTACCCGAGCTCGAGCAGGCGGACCTGGACGTGGACGTGGCGGTCAGTAGCCAGGCTCAGAAGGTCGCGCCGGACCCCGCCCTGATCGGGCAGGAGCTGTCGGTGCCCACGCGCCTGTCCGATGGCGACGAGCAGACGATGAGCCTGAAGAACCTGCTCGACCATGGTCAGCAAATCTTCGCGGCCAACTGGACCGGACAGGAGGGCGGTGGCCGACCGCTGACCAAGGGCACGGGAGGTCCCCTGTCGGACATGGGCTCGCCGTTGCTCTTTCCCCGCAACTTCAATCGCGTGTCCGCGCCGGATGCGAACTCCTGCGCCGGCTGCCACAACGCGCCGTTCGGCGTCGCGGGCGGCGGCGGCGACATCGTGGCCAACGTCTTCGTGCTCGGACATCGCTTCGACTTCGCCACCTTCGACGGCAACGATGCACTGCCGACACGCGGTGCGGTCGACGAGAACGGCGACCCGGTCACGCTCGACGACATCGCCAACTCACGCGCCACCCTGGGTATGTTCGGCGGTGGCTTCGTGGAGATGCTCGCCCGTCAGATCACGGAAGATCTGCAGGCGATCCGCGACATGATCCCGCCGGACGGCTCGGCCGCGCTGGTGTCCAAGGGCATCTCCTACGGGACCCTGGCTCGGGCGGCCGACGGCAGCTGGGAGACCGGGGCGGTCGAGGGGCTGACGATCGGGAGCCTGGCCTCCAGCGGGTCCGACGACCCGCCCAGCCTGTTGATCAAGCCATTCCACCAGGCCAGCGCGGTGATCTCCCTGCGGCAGTTCACCAACAACGCCATGAACCACCACCACGGCATCCAGACCAGCGAGCGCTTCGGCGACGGCACCGACCCGGATGGCGATGGCTTCGAGGACGAGATGTCGCGTGCCGACGTGACCGCGGCGTCCCTCTACCAGGCGGCGCTGGCCGTGCCCGGGCGCGTGATCCCGTCGCATCCGGAGATCGAGGCGGCCGTGGCCGAGGGTGAGGCGCTGTTCGCGGCGGTGGGCTGCGCGGACTGCCACAAGCCGTCGCTGCCGCTGACCGACGACGGCTGGATCTTCACCGAGCCCAACCCCTTCAACCCGCCCGGCAACCTGCAGGTGGGCGACGCCCCGACGGTGGCCATGGACCTGACCGACCGCCGCCTGCCCGGGCCCCGCCTGAAGGCCCAGGGTGGCGTGGTGGAGGTCCCGATCTTCACCGACTTCAAGCTGCACGACATCACGGACGGCCCGACCGACCCGAACATCGAGCCGATCGACATGCACGCGACCCCCGGGACCCCGGAGTTCACGGCGGGCAACAGCCGCTTCCTGACCAAGCGCCTGTGGGGTGCGGCCAACGAGCCGCCGTACTTCCACCACGGCAAGTTCACGACCATGCGCGAGGCGATCGAAGCCCATGCGGGCGACGCCGCCGACCAGCGGGCGGCCTACATGGCGCTGAGCGACGCGGACCAGAACGCGCTGATCGAGTTCCTGAAGACGCTGCAGGTGCTGCCGCCCGGTACCAAGGCGCAGATCGTGGACGAGCAGGGCAATCCACGCTCCTGGAAGTCCAGCCTGTGAGGTGACCGCCGGATGCCCCACGCTGGAGCCTCCCCCTGGGAGGCTCCGCGTCGGGGACTCCTGGCGATGCGGGCCGGACGCCACCGCCCACCGCTTCCCCTCGCGCTCGACAACCCGCGTACCGCTTCGGTTTTGGCGACGCGCCGCTCGGCACCGTCGCGCTCGACAGTGCATCCGCGGGAGGTCTTGAGATGGGTTCTAGTCGACGTGCACGATCGCCGTCTCGAAGAGCTGCGTCTGGGGGTCGACGGTGACGGTGACGAAGTGGCGGCCGAGGCGATCGAGGCGCTCTGGGATCGCGCCGCCGCCGCCCGTGATGAAGGCGGGGATGCCGGCGTTCTGGTAGGCGTAGAAGCTGTGCACGTGCCCATAGACCGTGAGGTCGACGCCGGCGCGCGCGAGCTTGCCGAGCATCATGTTGGCTTCGGCCCGGCTCGCGAAGGCTCCGTTGCGCACGCCTGAGGCGTCGAGTGGAGGGATGTGCATGTAGACCGAGTGGAAGGCGTCGCGGCCGTCTTCCAGCCAGCCGTCCAGCCAGTCGTAGACCACCGGGGCGAGCGTCGCGCTGGCGTCGTCGAGCAGGGTGAAGTGGGTTCCGCGGAAGGTGAAGTGGTGATTGCCGCGGCCGAAGTGGCGGTGGTAGTTGCCCTCGGACGCGCCGAGCTCGTGGTTGCCGAGGGTCGAGAAGACGGGCACGCGCAGCTCCTTGAGCTCGCGCTGGAAGCGACGGAGCTCGGCGGGCTCCCCCTGCTCGGTCAGGTCGCCGCTCATCACCACGAAGCGCAGGTCCTCGACCGCGTTCATGCGCGTGTAGATGTCCTGGACGTCGTCGATCGCGCTCTGCACGTCGGCGAAGACGGCGTAGCGGTAGGGTTGTCGAGAGTCGGCGTCGGCCACCGTGATCGACAGCTCGACCGTGCCCCCGGCGGTCCCGTCGATGCGGAAGGTGACATCGGTCGGCACAGCGCGCTCCACGGTCTCGACCGCGAGGGGCTCGCCATCCTGCTCGGCCGTGAGCTCGGCGTCGGGCATGGCGTTCTCGATCCGAACCTCCCAGCTCGAGGCGGCGTCGTTCTCCAGCTCGAGCGCGATCGAGAGCGTCGGTGCACTGGCCCACAGGCGCAGCTCGCCGTCGGCGAAGGTGCGCACCGCCGCGCTGCCGCTGTCGACACGCACCGCCGCGACATCGATCTCGGCACGGCCGACCCGCGAATCGATGCGCGCGCGCTCTTCGGCTACGTCCAGGCAACCCAGCAGCGAAAGCGCTGCGAGCCCAATCCACGCGCGTCCCATCACCACGACCTCCTGCGGAACAACAGCGACACCCCGAGCACGTGGGCGCTGCCCGTCTCGGCGTAGGCGGACGCACCCCAGGCGTCCGTGAAGTAATGGCTGGCGCGCACCCCGACGTGTCCCAGCGGCCCGCTGCCCAGCCCCGGCAACTTCAGCCCGGCGGCGTAGTCGTCGTGACGGTGGTCATAATAGGTCACGACCTCGCCACCCTCGCCCACGAAGAAGCCCATTCCGAAGCGCGCCAGGAGCATCTCGTCGGACTCGGTGGCGAGATCGAACTGGCGGTTCATCCCGAGCGCGTAGCCGAAGGCGCACTCGAAGAAGGCGCCCTGCAGCGTTCGGCCGATCACCTGCAGCTCCAGGCGGCCCGCGACCGCGAGCTCGAAGAAGGTCATCGAGAAGCGCTCCGGGCCGAAGCGGTGATGGGTGCTCGCGAGCTCGACGTCCAGGTAGCTCGCGGCCGAGCCGCGCAGCAGGCGGTAGGCGCCGAGCGCGCGCAGGCGCTGGTTTGCGTGGTCGAGCCCGAAGAAGCCGCTGGCCTCGACCCGGAAGCGCGACAGCCACGCCGAGGCGCCGACGTAGCCGAGGGCGTCGTAGGCGAAGACGCGGTCGTCCACGTAGCGCGGGCCCAGCTCGAGCACCAGCGCGGGCTCGCGGACCGCACGCCCGAAGCCACCGGGCGGGGCGACGACGCCGTAGAGGTCCGCCAGCGCCGAGGCGGCGAAGAGCGCGCCGCCGGTGGTGGAGACGGCGATGAGTGGCCCCACGAAGCGCGGTGACGCGCCCGTGACCGCGAGGCCGGCGACCCCCACGACTGCGGCGCCCAGACCGACGCCTTCCAGTGCGAGCAGGCGCAGCCCGGTGTCGGTCTCGCCGGCGATCAGGTGGCCGCTGCCGTGCACGAGGACGCCGGGCACCACCGCCCCGACGACCGGCCACAGCCGCGGTGCGTGGTCGGGAGGCTCGGGCTCAGGGGCCGGGTTGCCGTGCGGTCGATCGGTTGCGGGCCGATGCCCTGCGGCGTCATCTGGCGCGGGCCCTGTCGAAGCGGCGGGCGATGGCGGCGGCGCGGGCTCCGTTTCGCCTTCCATCTCGAGGTTGGCCGCCGGCTCTGCGGGAGCCTCGGGCAGCGGCTGCGCCAACAGTGACGCGGGCAGTGAAGCTCCCAGCGCCAGCAGCACCTGCAAGAGCCCATGGCGGGGTTGGGACGCGATGAACGTCATCGGCGCAGGCGCATCGTGGGACGCGCTGTCGACTGGCGCAAGTCCCTGTGATCCGGCTTCGACCCGGTCCCGTGACGTCATCGAGTTGCTGCCCCGGCGCGGTGTCGGGCGCATCGTGGTGGGGATGACTGCGGGCGCGTTGCCGGGCGCGCCCGCGGTGACCTTCGGCCTCGATACCGGAGCAGCTGCTGGCGGCCCTCGACGACATTGCCGGAACGATCCCTCGGTCGTGCGTGGGTCGGACCGATCCTCCACGTCTCAACGGGCGTCGCGCTCGTCCCATGTGACCAGCTGCAGGTTCACCAGCGCGGCCGTCTCCACCGGCTCGGAAGACGCGGCCAGGGTGCGGATCTGGCGGAAGGCCTGGCGCAGGATGCCGCGCACCTGCTCCAGGTCGTCGCGCGAGATCGACATCAGATTGTAGCCGAGCCAGTCGCCCCCGCGCGGGCCCGCGGCGCGTTCCAGCGCGACACGCGACCAGTGGGCGCGCAGCCGAGCCACGTCCTCGGGGGGCGCCTGGGTGTCGATCGTCGACGGCGTCAGATCGCGGTAGCGGCCGTCGCGCAGCTCGATCACGCCCGCCTCCTGGGCGCGCTGCAACGCCGCGCTCTCCTCGTCGCCGTCGAGGCCGAGCAGTGCCGCCAGGTAGCCCTCGCGGTGGACCGGCAAGGCCCGGTAGCCCTCTGTCTCCATCAGGCGCAGCATCGCTTCGGTCCAGGGGGCCTCCATCGCCAGGCGCTTGGCGGCGCTGCGCAGGCGGTGGGCGCCCAGCAGCTCCGGCACCGCTTCGATCGGCACCAGGGCGTCGACCAGGTCGGAGACGCGGTCGGTGATGACATGCACCAGGTGCAGGAAGTCCGGCAAGCGCGGCTGGGTCTCGCCGCCGAGCCAACGACCGATGGCGAAGCGGGAGCGCCCCATGCGCGCCGCCAGTACCACCACCGGTGTGCCGCCGCGCAGCTCGCGCAGCCACGCGTCCACGCGCGGCGCGCTGCCGGTGCCAAGCGCAGCGGCACTGGGCGGGTGGAAGACCCGGAAGGCGCGGGGCACGTCGTGGCCCAGGCGCTCGCACGCTGACAGCAGCTCGCCCGCGGTGGGAAAGCGGCGCCCCGCCTCCCAGCCGGCCACCGGGTTGGCGCGATAGCCGAGGCGCCGCGACACCGCGCGCTGGGAGCGCTCCCCGCGAATCGCCCGCACCAGCTGCCGCGCAGCCCGGTCCCACGCGACCGCCTGCTGCCCGCCACCCGCGATCATGGCGGCACTGTACGCGGAAATGCACATATTCGCACGCAAATGCGCATAGAAACGTTCATTAACGTGCTCAGCGGCGTTGCATGCTGGCCGGGACCGGCGCAGAACGGCTCTAGAGGGGCCTGCCGCCATTGCAT
This sequence comes from Myxococcales bacterium, assembly GCA_028817855.1. Classification (GTDB taxonomy): domain Bacteria; phylum Myxococcota_A; class Polyangia; order Polyangiales; family JAFGIB01; genus JAOUOP01. The sequence goes on along the minus strand of JAPPOT010000269.1, from coordinate 7,013 downwards.
TACCGGAGCTCGCCGACCATGCGCCCACGACCTCGCCGACACCCGCTGCTCTTGACCTGGCTGCTCGCGTGCACGGCCGCCGCCTGCCAGGAAAGCGACCGCGACCCGGAGACGGTGGCCGAGGCCGACGGGCAGGACGACACGCGCTTCGGCGGCAACTCCGGGACCGAGGGGGGCCACCAGTTCCCGTCCCAGGCCGGCGTGGCGAGCGGCATGGAGTGCTACCAGGAGCGCTGGGATGGTCCCGACGAGCCGCTGGAGCGGTACCGCTGCGTGCCCTGGTTCGGCGAGGGCGGTGGCGCGCCGGCCGACGACATGGCCCCCCCGCCGCAAACGCTGCGGCCAGGAGGCTCTCCGACCGAGTCGAGCCACGAGGGTCCGTGGATCTGTGACTGCGCCGGCGAGGTGTTGGTCACCGAGGACCCGGACACGCCCGACGCCGGCACGCCCGCGGGCCCGTGGATCGACGCCTGCCACGACGCCATGCTGGAGCTGTGTGGAGTGGCCGGCTTGGTGCCGCCCAGCCATTGCCGCGCGGCGGCTGGTGGCTGCTGGCCGGAGGGCGACGGCGAGTTCAGCTGCCGCTGCGGCATCGCCACCGACACGTCCCTGCCGCTGACGTCGGTGCGCGCGGCGGGCTGCGAGGTCGCGCTGGTCAACACCTGCGAGAGTAGCTGCGACGGCGCCCTGGGCGCGTGCACGCCCTCTGGAGACACCGAGCGCGTCCTGTACGCTTGCGACTGTGCGAGCTACGGCCCGGTGGAACGCTTCCCGACCCGCACCTGTCCCGACATCGTGGAGGCCGCCTGCGATCCGACCTGGGACGGCGGTGCGCTGGGTTGCAACAGCCACACCGGCTACTGCGACGGCGTCGCCCTGGGCTTCGACTGCCAGTGCCTGGACGGTGCGAGCGCCCTGGTGACCGTCGCGCGTGACGCCGAGGGCTGCCGGCAGGCGCTCGTCGACACCTGCGGGCAGGGCGAGGCTCCGGGCGGCTGCGATGCCACGCTGGGTGACGTGGAGGGTGGCTGCGACTCGCTCGGTGGCGGCGTCTACCGCTGCAGTTGCAGCTTGCCCCAGACGCCGTCCCAGATGACCTGTGAGCCGGAGTCGGGTCAGACCTGTGGCTCGCCCGGCTCCGGACCGCAGATTCGCGATGTGGATCTGCTCGCGGACAACTGCGAGCAGGCGCTGGTCCTGTCGTGCCCGGAGCTCGCCCAGGACGAGGGCGACGTGCGGGCGCAGGCGTGCGAAGACCTGGAGGGCTGCCAGGCCCTGGCCGAGCCGGAGCGCTGTGCGATGGACATCGCGCCCGCCTGCGTGGCCTGCCTGCAGGCCGCCGACGCGGCGCGCTCGTCCTGTGATGCCCTGACCAGTTCCTGCGCGCGACTGTGCGGACCGCTGACAGCCGCGCCAAGCACGGTCGAACAGTGCAGCGCCGCGGTCAGCGGGTACGAGCCCGCCGCCGCCCAGTGCCTGTGCGAGCAATGCCTGGACGGCTTCGCCGCCTGCACGACGAACCCGGGCTGCGCGGAGATCCTGGCCTGCGTCGACCGCACCTGGTGCGAGGGCGAGGGCTGCTTCGCGCCCGAGACCTGCCGCGACGCGCTCGAGACCTGGGGCATCACCGACGCGGCCGGCGCCGCGGCGCTCACCGCCTTTGTCCAGTGCGGGCGGGACGCGGGCTGCTTGCAGACACCCTGAAGCAGCTCAGAAGTGCAGGGCGGAGCCTAGAGCGCATCTCAACAATGCTCTCGGCGCCTTTCGGGCGGAACGGGGCCGCTCGCCGCGTCGCCTCACGCTCGACAATACTTGGCATTGCCTCGGTTCGCCGACGCGACGCTCGGCCCCGTCGCGCTCCGAAATCCATCCGGAGCACTTTTGAGATGCGCTCTAGTCCGGATGTGCGCAGACGCCTCTGGGGACTGCACCGCGAACAGCGCATCCGTCACCTCGTCAACGAGCTCAAGCGACCGTCGATCGGGGCATTTCCCCGTGGTCAGGGGCGTCCCTTCTCCTCCGGCTCGCCGGCGTCGCCGTCGGCCTCTCCATTTCCGTCGCCGACCACATAGAAACCGTTACTGCCGGACGTCATGATCACGCCAACCAGGATCAGCAGCCCGATCAGCCCCGAGATCCAGCTCTCCGGCCGCCCGTCACCCGCCCAGGCGACGCCGAGCAGCAGTGGGACGCCGAGGAAGAGGATCGCGAAGATCTTCAGGATCAGCTCCGACTGACCCTTCGCCAGCGGACGCGAGAGCGCACTCTTGCCTTCGTCCATGATTGGTAAGTAGGCACACGGCGCGCTGGGCGCCAGGGGCGGGGGCACAGGCAGCGCGCCGCTTCGAGAGTGTCTTGATGCACGCCAAGGCGGACCCGGGGCGATGCTGGACGCGCTCACTGCTGGGCGCCCGCCGCGGCGCCTCGGAGCCCAGAGGGGAGTGGGGTATCGTTGCGGCAGGAGATGACACGTCTAGTCTCGGAGCCGAGGAGGTAGCGACTGTGGGGGGCACGCGCTGAAACGGCCCGAGGGTCACTGCTCGTACCGGCTGCATGGAGGTGACCGATGAGGCGGCTTCGACGCTCCGTGACTGACGATCTCGCGATCCCGATGATTGCCCTCGCCATCCTGGCGGGAGCGTCCTGTGGTGACTCGGCAGACAGCACGAGGGGGGAGGATGGCGGTCCGGACTCGGGCGCGGGCTCATCGACGGGTGGGCACGACCCCAGCGAGTCGTTGGATGCCGCCGTGATGGACGGGAGCTCGGCGGACCAGGACGCCGCTGATGGACGCATCACGGATGGCGCAGCGGCCGATGGTGCCATCCTGGATGGTGGCTCCGCGGATGACGCAACAGCGGATGGCGGCGGGCCGCTCGTGTGCGGCGGCTCCGAGTGTCCCAGCCTGTCGGGATACTCGTCGCGCTGCAACGCGCAGGATCACTGCCAGTACGAGCGGACGGTGGAGTCGGAACCATGGCACCCCTTGGACGTCTGGGTCCACGTACCAGGCGGTAGCTTTCCAATGGGCGCCGGCCCGACCGAGCGCGCGCCGGATCAAGCACGGGACACGGCGACGCCGGTGCGCACGGTGACGTTCTCCTATGGCTTCCTGGTCGCGAAGTACGAGGCGGTGGTCGCCGCGTACGAGGCCTGCGAGGCATCCGGAATCTGCACCCCGCCGTCGGTGGCCGACCACGACCCCACGAGCACGGGATTGAATCGCTCCACGGGCGATCGATCTCTTCATCCGCAGAACGGCGTCACCTGGGACCAAGCACGAACCTTCTGTGCGTGGCTCGAGGGCCGCTTGCCGAGCGAGGCCGAGTGGGAGTTTGCGGTCAACGGCGCAGACGTACATCGGGTGTTTCCCTGGGGAGATGAGCCCGGCGCGACTTGCGCGCGGGCGGTCGTCAACGATGCGTACGCCAGTCCTTGTGACGCCGCGTGCACCGCCGGCGTCGGATGCGCGACGGGTGGTACGTTTCCGGTGGGCGCCCGGCCCAACGGCGTCTCTGCCCGTGGGCTGCTGGACACCGTCGGCAACATCGCAGAGTGGACGGAGGACTGCGTACACGACGACTACGTGGGTGCGCCGACGGACGGCTCGGCCTGGTCGACCGCATGCACCAGCGCGACTGGGGCACGGTTCCGCGGCGGCGCATACCACCATGGGTCCCCGCAGACCATCCTGACCGTCGCCGGCCACTACAGGAACAGCAAGACACTTCGCAGCGCAGTCATGGGCGTGCGATGCGTCCGTGATCCGTGACGTGCTCGAAGTAGCTCTCTAGCATTCCTCGAGCGAGGACCAGTCCCAGCAGAGACCGAGCTGCTCCGACATCGCGGCGAGGCCGCTGGCGGTCGCCGAGCAGGCGTTGACCTGGCGCGCGTCGGCGCTGCCGGTCAGGCAGCAGAGATCGGTTCCAGAGCACCAGACCTCGAGGTCCTGAACCGTGAAGATGTGCTCCCAGGGATCGGGTAGACGCAGCTCGCCAGCGTTCAGGGCGACCGCGGAGAAGGGGGCGCCGCCGTTGGCTGCCTGCCAGCAGAGCATGGCGGAGAGGAAGCCGGATGTGGTCTCGCACTCCGGGTACCAGGACAGGGCCTCGGCATTCGGCGCCTGGCCTTTGGCCGCGGCTTGACCCGCTGCGCGGGCTGACGGGGTTGACGCCTCCTGCGCGCGGCGGGGTGAGGGCGCGTGAACCCTCAACCAGGAGACAAGACATGCTCGTAGCTGAACAGATTGCGCTGGAGGTGGTGCGGGATGTGCGGCCGGTGCTCGAGCGGGTGCGTAAGCAGGACCGCTCCCTCTTCGACCAGGCCGGCGGGCCGCAAGCTCCATCGTTCGGCTCCGGCCATCGGTGTGATCGAATCCAAGCTCGACCGAGTGCGCAGACTTCTCTGGGGACTGCACCGCTAGCAGCGAGGGCCGGCGGCGGCCATCACCGCCGCCGGCCATCCGGCCGATTCTTCACTTCGGTCAGAGCTCCCAGACCGCGAGAACGTCAGATCCGCGAATCGTCGGAGGGGTTGGTCGCACAGCGACATCATCGGGGTGGTAGCTCTGCAGCTCGTCTGGTCTCCTCGCGGTGATCAGGTACCGATGCCCGTCCTGCAGGGCGTCGGAGATCCGCGTTCCGCGTCGCAGCCGAAGGGCGATCCTCTCGCCCGTTGCGTCATCGACGAGCACGTCGCGGAACGATGGAATGCAGACCGCCCCGTCGGGCGCGCGGACTCGCGCGAGGATGAACGAGCGGCTGACGACTCCGGTGAAGCTCACGAGCTCGCCCTCCGAGAAGACCAGGCTCGGGGGCCGCGCCGTGGGGCTCCGCGCGTCGGTGGAGGTTGCCATCGCGCTCACCGCTGTCATGGCGATGGTGAGCAATGCGAGCCTTCGGTGGTGATGCGCCACGAGCGATAGACAGCAGTTGCCCGGCGGAGTTCCGCTCATCGCGGGCTGGGCGCCCGCCGCCGAGCCCGCGGGTCACACGGAATGGCGCGGAGCCCGACCCATCGCGCTGGAGCTCGCCCTGACCCTGATCGAGAGCCGCCAGGACAGCACAAGCTCGGCCACGGCCACGGCCACGGCGCCGGTCTCGGACTCGGCGTCGGTCTCGGCCACGGCCACGGTCTCGGTCGCGGCCACGGCCGCGGCGTCGGTCTCGGCGTCGGTCTCGGCCACGGACCCGGTCACGGTCACGGTCACGGCCTCGGCCTGGCGCCGACGAACCCCAGGCGCTGCGTCGCTTGCATCTTCGGGCGACGTCTGGGCTTGATCGGGCATGCGCGCCTTGTTGGTGATCAGCGTGTGTGGGCTGCTGGGTGGCTGCAGCGCCCCGCGGGGGCAGCCCGAGCAGTCCGGGCAGGTGCGGACGGCGGAGCTGGACCGTGACGGGGATGGACGGATTCGGCTCTCGCGCCCGGAGCCGCCGTCACCGCCGGGTGAGGACGAGGTGCTCGTGGACGAGCAGCGCATCTCTCGGGATGCGCTGGACTCGGCGCTCGCGGGCTTCGCGGCCTCGAGTCCGGCGCCGAGCGCCACGGTGATCGCGCGGACGGCGTCCGATCCGGAGCGGGCGGGTCTCGACGAACGCGATCGGCAGCTCGCGCAGCAGGTGCGGAGCCACGGCGTCTGGGTCGTCGTGCTGGAGCAGCCGCGGGTGACCTCGGGGCGCTGACCCCCCAAGCGCGACAGCCTCGGTCTCGGGCACAGAGCCGCCAAATCCGTCTATCCAGATACCCGGACTTCGATTGACTTCCCAACCGAAGAGCATCGATTGCCGCCAAGGCCGGAGCTGAGAAACCTTCGATGACCAAGGGGGGCCTTTGATTGGCAAGCTCGACCACTTTGAAGGCGGGCGCAGCCTGCCCGGCACGGCACCGGCATCATCCTGGTGGATTGTCATCGGCTTGGTGCTCGGCGGATGCGCCGAAGCTTCCTCGCCTTCGCGTTTGGATGGTGGCCCGATGGATGGCACGGCAGCCGCAAGAGATGGTGGGGCCGACGCGGGGGACGGTGCGGCCGGTGCCGTCACTCGGGATGACGGCGGCGGCGGCGAAGTTCCCGCGACCGACGCGCAGCTGATGGCCTTTCGCACGGCACTGAATCGTTGGGGCGGCGGCCACGCCAGTCTCCCTGCCGACGTCGACGCCATGGTTGCCAGTGTACCGGTGGTCGTCGTCGGCGTGCTGGGCACGCCCGGCCCCGGGCGCAGGTTGTATGCGGGACCCGGCACATTCGACTCCTACGCGAACCTGCAGATCCGCGGAGTCGAGGTGCTCAAGGGGACGCTGCCACAGCCCATGGAGCCGGTCCATGCAGAGCTACCGTGGCCGAACAACGTGGATGTCGGCGAGCTGGTCGATTCTGCGCCGATCGGCGCGCGGGCGATCGTGCTCGGCGCCGACGTGCCGGAAGCACTTCGGGAGGCCCAGATGCTCGAGGGCGAGGGCATTGCGGCCATCGAGACCGTCAAGCCAAACCTCCTCGCCATCCCGCCCTACGGACTCCTGGTGGAGAGCGTTGACGGGGAAACCCACGCGCCCATGTGGGAGCTGGGCAGCCAGGGACCGCTCGTCGAAGAAGGTAGCGACACACTGACCGTGTTCGAAGACGCGCTGACGGCGATCCGGGCCGCCGCCCGTTGATACCCCCGGGGTATCCGTTCAACGATCCCTGTGCTTTCGGGTGATGCGGGTAGCCACCTTTCGTGGATCAAGATGAGGGGCCCCCTCGCGGCCTCGGCTCGGTTTCGGACGTAGTGACTATGCGTCCGTCTCGGGTCCCTCGATGCGTAGGGCGTTGGCGAGCACACGGCGCTCTTCGTCGACGAGGTTCAGCAGGACGTTGGGATCTTCGGTCTTCAGGTACTCGATGCCGGTCGTGAAGAGCCGCAACGGGATGGTGAGCTCCTCCTTGTCCCTTGCAGCTTCGTGCCAGCAGGTGCCCCATGCCTCGAGACTGCGGCCGTCGAGCCCCAGGGTGTGCAACCGGCGCAGGCTGTGGATCA
>JAPPOT010000541.1 GCA_028817855.1 Myxococcales bacterium | reverse complement strand
GCAGGCTCAGGGCGACGGTGCCGTGCGGCAAGAAGACCACCGGGTCGTCGAGGTGATCGAGCACAATCTCGAACTGCCGGTCCTTCGTCGTCGGCCGGCGGCGCACGACGCTCTCGTTCCAGGCCTGGTGACCGCGCGGACCGAAGCGCGGCCGCGCCCCGGGCAGGCCCTGGGCGGTGCTGGGCGAGCGCGTCCACCGGCGCCCATCGTAGTGGTCGAAGGATGTGCCGCGCAGGCGCAAGGTCAGCCGCGGCGCCTTCTCGTCGACGCGCGGCAGGGGGGTGACGCGCAGCACCACCGTGGGGTCATCACGGATCACACCGAAGCCGCCGAGCTCGATCTGGTTGCCGAAGCCCGCCACCTTGGTGCCACCGTCGCGGCTGAAGGACAGGAAGCCCTTGCCCACGCGCGGGATGGTTACGAAGATCGCCAGCGTCATCGCGAACAGCGGCAACGCGAGCAGCGCCGTGCCGACCAAGAAGCCAGGTCCGACCACGCGCTTGGACGCCAGCACGCGACGGATCGCCGTGCGCGCCTGGGGATCGACGTCGCTGGCGGCGGGGTAGTTGCCCTCGATCTCGCGGCGCAGGTGAGACAGCGCCAGCATCCACGGCGTGGCGACCACGAAGCCGATGAAAAGCAGCGCGTAGCTCAGGCTCGTCGACAGCACCGTGGCCGCGATCAGGTGCAAGAACGCCAGCACCGCGATCTGCTGGTAGTCCGCCGCGCTTCGCCGGTTGAAGAGACGCGAGACCTGCAGGAAGGCCGCGAACTCGATCGCCATCGCCAGGGTGGGCGCGTCCATCACCGCGCGCGTCAATTGAAGGAGCAGCAGCCCGACCACGAGCGTGGTCCAGACCGAGGCATAGCGCGGCCGCGCGATCAGCGGCTCCTCGGCGAACCAGCTGGCCGCGAAGCCCATGAAGGTGAGCACGACGGTGAAGTCGGTGACCTCGTCGCCAAGCGAGAGCGCAACCAGCCCCAGCCCGGAGATCAGGTACGCAACAACCTTGTGCAGCAGCGAGAAGCTCACTCCGCGACCTCGCGATCGCGGCCGTTGCCGCCCTTGCCTTCGGGGGTGATGGCGACCTCGAGGACGCGGGCGCCGCGGCCGATGTGGGCCAGGGGTGGGGCCTCTTCGGCGGGCACGCTCTCGAGCAGCGCCAGAAACTGCAAGATGGGGTCGGCGGGATTGCCGGCCATCACGGTGGGCGAGCGCCGCCCGCGCACCACCACGTCGACGCTCAGGTCGCGGCTGGTACTGTCCACGCAGATCGCCGCCACGCGGGAGATCGCGCGCTCGAAGCCGGCGTCCCAGGTGCGCGGCGCCTCCTCGGGGCGCGCGTTGTCGAGCACGAGCGTCAGGTGGGTGCTGGCATCGCGGTGCTTCTCGTGCACCACCAGCCGCCCCAGCGCCGCCGTGCGCCGCCAGTGGATCGCGCGCGCCTCGTCGCCGCTCTCGTAGTTGCGCAGACCCGCCACCTCGGTGCCGACCCCGATTCGCGTGGTGGTCGACTCGGCGCCGACGCTGCGCTCGTCTGCGTCGAGGCCGTCGTCACGCAGCAGCGCGGGGTAGATCAGCATCTCGCCTGGCGCCTCGATCACGCGCCACTTCTCGATGATGCCGAAGGGGTAGCGCGTGGCCACGCGGAATCCGCTCAGCTTGAGGTAGCCGCGCCGGGCCGGCGTGCGGCGATAACTGGCCACCTGCTCCGACTGGGCCGCCACCTTGAGGAAGTAGCAGCGCCGCTCGGTTGGCAGGTCCTCGGCCTGATCCTCGATCTCGAGCGAGTAGCTGGGCGCGCGCTCCTTCCTGTTCTCGAGCGCGATCTCCACCAGGCAGGTCGTGCCCGCGAAGGCGCGCCGCGGGAGCCGCCGCGAGATGCGCACGTTCTTGAGCACGATCTCACTGAGGATGCCGCTAAGCACGATCAGGCTGAGCATGAAGCCGAAGATCAGGAACAGCAGGTTGTTGCCAGTGTTGATCGCCGCGAGGCCGACGCCGCCCGTCACGCCGATGAAGGCCTTGCCCTCGCGCGTGGTCTTGAAGTAGCGGCGGCCTGCACGCGCCCGCTTGCGCCGCGGACGCGTGGCGGGAAGTGCGGCGGTGCCGGTCGCGCTGTCGGCCACGGTGCCTCTCAGACGGGAACGGGCAGGGAGCCGAGCAGCTCGCGGATGACGCGCTCACCGTCGCCCGCCGCGCTGGTGCCATCGCGCGCACCACTCGGACGCACGCGGTGGGCGAGCACCGCCACCGCGACCGCCTTGACGTCGTCCGGGATCGCGTAGGTCCGGCCGAGCACGAGCGCATAGGCGCGCACCGCGCGGTCCAGCGCCAGCGCCCCGCGGGTCGAGGCGCCGATCGACAACAGCGGCGTCGAGCGCGTCGCGAGCACCAGCGAATGCAGGTAGTCGAGCAGCTCGTCGCTGCTGCGCACCTCGTCGACGGCGCTCTGCGCCGCCATTAGATCCCCGTGATCGACGACCGCCGACAGGTCCTCGACGGGCTCGCCGCTGGTACGGCGACGCAGCACCTGGCGCTCCACGTCCTGGGCCGGGTAGCCGATGCGCAGACGCATGAGAAAGCGGTCGAGCTGGGACTCGGGCAGGGGGTAGGTGCCGTAGAACTCCTCGGGGTTCTGGGTGGCGATGACGAAGAAGGGCTCTTCGAGCACGTGGGTCTGACCGTCGATCGAGACACGGCGCTCACCCATGGCCTCAAGCAGGGCGCTCTGGGTCTTGGGCGTCGTGCGGTTGATCTCGTCGGCCAACAGGACGTTGGTGAAGATCGGCCCGCGCCGGAAGGTGAACTCCCCGGTGGACTGGGAGTAGACCGCGCCACCCAGCACGTCGGCCGGCATCAGGTCGGAGGTGAACTGCACGCGGCGGAAGTCGAGCCCGGTGCTGAGCGCGAGCGCGCGCGCCAGGGTGGTCTTGCCGACGCCCGGCACGTCTTCCAGCAGCAGGTGCCCGCGCGCGAGCAAGGCAGCGACGGCCAGCTCGACCACCTCGCGCTTGCCCGCGAGCGCGCGCTCGACGTTACCGAGGATGCGTTGGGCGACGGCCACGGCGGAACTGGAGAGCGGCGGCTGGGATGGGGAAATCTGACGCGCTTCCATCGAGAACCAAATTTATCATGCGCGCGTACTTGCGCTAACACTGGAGCACGGCAGGAGCACCGAGAATGTGGTGCCAATGTCGGGTCGGCTTTCGAACCACACATCCCCACCGTGTGCTCGGACGAGCACACGCGCAAGGGCCGGACCGAGGCCCAGACCCGCAATGCGCTTGCCGCCGGGCGCGTAGGACGGCCGGAAAGCCTCGAAGAATGTGTCGTGATCGGCCTGGCGGATCTGCAGCTTGGGGTCGCGGACGGTCAGCAGCACGCCGGCCGGGCGCTCGCCCTGGGCCTCGGCCATGACCGCCCGAAGCTCGATCGCCGGCCCCTCCGCCTCCCGCGTGGCGTGGTCCATCAGCCCGAGCAGGGCCTGGCTCATGCGCTTGGCGTCGAGCTCGAGCGCCGGCAGCGCGGCGGGCACGTCGATCGCCACGCGCATGCCGCGGTCGTCGGAGCGCTCCTCGGCCTCGTGCGCCACGATCGGCAGCAGGTAGTCGAGGTCCACTTCCGCGGGCTCGAGCGCGATGCGGCCGGCCTCGAAGCGCGCCCAGTCCAGGATCTGGTCGAGCAGCACGAGCAGGTCCTGGGCGCTGCGGCGGATGATCGCCACGCTCTGCTTTTGACTGCTGTCGACCTCCTGCTCGCCCTCCATCACCAGCAGGTCGGCGAAGCCGAGAATGGCGTTGAGGGGCCCGCGCAGGTCATGCCCCATGGTCGCCACGAAGCTCACGCGCATGCGCTCGGCGTCCTCGACCGCGCGCTGGGCCTGGCGCTCGAGCTCCTCGAGCTCGAGGGAGCGCCGACGCAGCAGGCCGACGGCCTCATAGAGCTGGGCCATCTCGGCGACCTTGGCGGTGCTGGCGGCGGGCTCCTCGCCGGCACCGGAGGAGATCAGGGCGCGCAGCGTGGCGAAGTCGTGGGCCAGGGGCTGCAGAACCCACTGCGAAAGCCCCGTGAAGATCACCGCCACCGCCAGCGTCGTCAGCAGGCTCGCGGTCGAGGGCGCGCCGACCCAGCCGAGGGCCCACAGGCAGATGCCCTGGAAGGCCAACATCGTGAGCACGATGGCGCCGACCTGGAGTCGCAGTCGACTCACGCTAGAGCCCCGGTCGGCAGCACGACTTGGAAGCGCGTGCCCTGCTCGGGATCGCTGTAGACGTCGAGCGAGCCGCCGTGCAGCTCGGCCAGCTGCCGGCACAGGTGCAGGCGCAGGCGCGCGCCCTGATCGACGCCCTTGCGCTTGAGCGGCTCGGCATCGAGGGCGATGAGAGACTGCAGCTCGCGGTCGTCGAGCTTGCGGCTCGGGTCGCGCACCGTCAGCCGCACGCCATCCGCGCACAGGGCCGCCGACAGCACCAGCTCCGGACCGCGCGTGACTTCGAGCGCGTGGCTGGCCAGGCCGCCCAGCATCTGCCGCAGGCGCACCACGTCCACGCTCAGGGGCGGCAGCCCGTCGTCGAGCTCCCGTCGCACGTGCACCAGACGCCCGGCGCGCGCGTCCTCCATCGAATCCGCCAGCGCCTCCATCAGCTCGCTGGCGTCGGCCGGCTCGCGCTCGAGCTCCACCTCACCCGAGGCCATCGTCGCCAGGTCGATCACCTCGTCGAAGAGATCGGCCAGGCGCTGGCCGGAGCTGCGGATCACCGAGAGGTTCTCGCGCTGGCTGGCCGTGAGCGGCCCGTCCAGATCACCGAGCAGGATGTCGGAGAAGCCCAGGATCGAGTTCAGCGGTGTGCGCAGCTCGTGCCGCACCGAGCGCAGGAAGCCGGTCTTGTAGGCGCTGGCCTCCTGGGCCTTTCGGCGCACGCGCTGGCTGCTCTCGATGCGCTCCAGAATCCCGCGGCGCAGCGCATCCAGATCCTCGAGCCCGCCCTCGGCCGCCAGCAGCGCCGGCGCGCGCAGCGAGCGCTCCCACTCGCGCTGCTCCACCATCTCCCGCAGGTGCGCCGCGAAGCCGGACAGCGGCGACAGAGCACGACGCACCAGCACCCACGCCGCCACCAGCCCGATCACGCACAGCACCGAGCCGAAGGCCCAGGCCGGCGCGCCGCTCGGACGCGTCAGCACGAGCTGGAGCAACAGACCGACCGCGATCAGCCCCCCGACTCGCTTCCCTAGATCCCGCGTCAGCACGACCGTGCGACAACGGTATCACGGCTCGGCCCGAGTCCCTGACTGACCGGGGCCGTCACGGAGTCCGTCACCGAGTCCGTGGCTTGGGGAAGGACGGAGATGTAGGTCGCCGAGTGGGGGCCACGGAGTAGATCAAGGCCACCGGGTCGGGCCACCAGCCTGGTCGACGGAAGGCGCTCAGGCGGCGCGACTGCCGCGCGCGCGGCGCAGCCGACCGCGCCCGTGATCGACGACGGCGGACAACAGCGCGCGCAGCGAGGCCGCGGGGGAGGGACGCCTGCGCTCGAGCAGCGCGACGCCGCTCACGTCGCCAGTGCGAGCCAGCGCGGGACGCGCGGCCGGGGCGTCACCGCAGTGTACCAGCAAGGGCGTGAAGGGAACGCGCGCGACGATGCGGTGTAGCACCGCAGGGCGGCCGCGCGCGCCGAGAGTGACGACATCGCCGACGCGGACGCGGGCGTCTGCGTGGACATCCACCGCATCGCCTACCCGCACGGTCGGTCGCATGGATTCCGCCGCACACACGATGCGCTCGATCATGGGTGCGTCGGAGGGAGCGTGCATGAGCGACCTACCACTCAGCTGCTGAGTGGGGGCACGGGGCAGAACCCCTCGCTTATGGGCGAGACATCCTGGATCTTGTTGCAGGCCAGCACGAGGCGCTCGAACGTCCCCGTCTCCTCGATCGCCGGCGGCGCGTAGGGTTGGCGTTCGTCCTGCTTGTCGTGATCGTCTGGGTGCATCTCCCGTACCTCGGCTCAGTAGATTAGCACGATTCGACCCTGGCCGGACTCCGCGCGGAAGTCCCCGACCGCGATGTCCATGTGCCCATCACCATTGACATCTCCGACGTACTGGACCGTCAGGTCGGCGGTATCCGCGTCGAGATCGACGCAGGTGGTATCGGCCGCCATGCAGCCGGAATCCCCGATCGGGATCGCGTGCGCGGTGGTGTGCTCCACCTCGCCAGCCGACTCGGAAGCCGCGAGCTCGTCGTGGTACCAGATGAGCACCCGGTCGATGAGGCGCGTGCCCACGCACAGGTCCGCCTCCCCATCACCATCGACGTCACCGAGCACCGAGGCGGTAGCTGCGTCGAAGCCAGAGGCCATGGAATCGCCGATGTTGGTGCCGGGGCCGTCGAAGAAGATCGAATCGGAGGCCTGGAAGGGCGCGTCGGACACGTCCGGACCCGTCTCGCCCAAATGCATGACGAAGCTGTCCGTGTCCGCGGCGCTGGCGCCAAAGTCGATCTTGTCCGCGACGCTCGCCCCGGGCAGATCGAAGACGTCGCCCAACGCCACCATCGGATTGGGCATGTTGGCCCCGAGGGTCGCCATGAGGTCCAACTCGGTCAGAGGATCGATCACGTTGAAGGCTGCACCGGCGGAGCTCCACGTGCGGCCGTCGAGGAAGTGCACGGCGCCCGTGCCGAATACCGGCAGCAGCACATCGTCGCCTCCGCTGCCATCGAACTGGCCCAGTGGCACGACGTTGTCGGCGAAGACTTCGTTGGCCGTGGGGTGGTTGACCTGGAAGCCTCGCAGGCCCGGAGGCGTGCTGGGGAACGTCGTGACCCAATCGCCCGAAGGCACCTCGGCAACGAGCTGCCAGAAGTCCTGGCCGTCGAGCTGACAATACGTCTGGGAGCCCGGCGCCGCACCGGCGTCGATGTCGCAGACCTCACCGCTGGCACGGCAGTCGCTCACGTCGACGCAGGTGCGGCGGTGGTAGGCGTCCGCCACCACGATCAGGGCCTGCCCGCCAAAGCTGTTGGCCCAGGGCACGCCGATCATCAGATCGGGCTGACCGGCGCCGTCGAAGTCGCCAGCCGAAGCCAGGGCACGAGCGGAGCGGGCAAAGGCCTCGGTGTGCTCGATGCAAAGATCGCCGGGACACGGTGAGTCCTCGAGGTTAATCGATGCAGGCCAGCTTCCTTGCGGGCGGCCGTAGAACAGGATCGTACGCCCCTGCACGCCGTTGTAGTTGTGGTCGCCCACGACAAAGTCGGCCGTGCCGTCGCCATCGAAGTCGCCCAGACCAGCGACCGAGCGGCCCGCAGCCACGCTGGAGGTGTTGGTGAAGGTCACGTCCGGCGTACCGGAGAAGCCCGTGTCCGCACCAAAGATCAGTGCGCCCTCACCCAGGCCACCGACCAGGATGTCGTCGATCGAGTCGCCGTCCACGTCGCCCGCCGCGGCGATCGAGAAACCGAGGTTGCCGGCGCCAGAGCCCACCGCGATCACCTGCTGGCGGAAGGACAGTGTGACGTTGGTGCTGCGGACGATCGGCGTGGGCTGGCCCTCGAGGTCGAAGGCGCGCAGCACACAGTGGGTGGGCTCGAGCGGGCGGTAGCCGAGCCGGAAGGAGGGGCTGGCGTCGTCCGGGGTGAGACCTCCCGGCAGGCTCTCGGCGCTTCCGCCGTCGACGTCGATCACGTCGTCCCACCATTGCTCCTTGTCGGGGTCGGTCTCGCCCATGTCCAGGGGCACGCTGCGGCAGCGCATCTCGTAGCTCACCAGCTGGCCGGGCCAATTGGTCGTGGGCATGGGCCACGTGGCTAGGGCGCCCGTGCGGTGATTGGCATCGTCGTAGGCCGGCTCCGCCAGGTCGTCGATCACGATGCCGATGGTCGGCGCCTCGTTGACCACGACCACGTCGACCGTGTCCGCGATCGAGCTGCCACTGACCGTCGCGCTGATCGTGTTGGCGCCCTCCTCGTCGACATCGTCGGCGATCGTGAGGCAGCCGCTGTCCACGGTCACGCTGCGCCCGGCCGTGACGTTGACCGCGATGCCGTTGAGGGTGCCGCCATTGGAGGCGCTCAGATCCACGGTGCCACCGTCGTGGGCGATGTCCGCGGTGAAGCGCACGCTGGTGCCGAAGCCGGCGCCGCCGATGCAGTCGTCGCCGGCCAGCAGCACCTGGTCGGGCGTCGGCAGGTCGATGCTCAGGGTCTGGACGGAGACCAGGGCGTCGTCTTGGGCCATGCCGGGGCCGGCCGTGCTATTGACCTGGACCACGATCCGGCTGGACCCGCCGTCCGGGGTGGCCAGGTCGTCGGGCACGGGCACGCAGACGTCGATGCTGCCCGCGCTGGCGTCGCCCGAGACCGTCACGCTCGAGAGGATCTCCACCGCATCCGTGCCGTCGGTGGTGTCGGTGTCGAGCAGGATCGAGGCCGTGCGGTTGGCCGCGCGGTCGACGGTGGCCTGCACGCGCACGCCATACTCGCCCGCGCTTCCGGTGTCGCAGCTCTCGCCGGGTCCGAAGCTGTCGGGGTCGCCGGGTGAGTCCAGCACGACGGTGGGGAGATCGTCCACTACGTCGAAGCTACAGGAGACAGTGCGGCTGTTGTCGAAGTCGTCCGTCAGCGTCGCCTCGACCATGACCATGCCGATCCCGCCCACGTCCAGCGGCCCGAAGACCGCGGTGCTGGAGGTGGTGGTCGTGGGCGACTCGTTGAGCACGCTGGAGTCCGCGAGCGTGAGCATCATCGCAGCACTGGCCAGGTCCGCGGTTGCGTCCACGAGACTCCCGCTCCAGCTCATCGCCTCGCCGACGTCGAACTGGTTGGTACCCAGCTCGCGGCAGGCGTCGCCCAGGAAGGTCACGATCGGCGGCGTGCAGTCGCCCTCCACCGTGATCTCGGCGGACGAGCCGGTAAGCAACGCGCCGGATCCACCGGCGATCTCCTGCCGCGCGATGATGTTCGCGCTCTGGTCGCCGTCGCCGAAGGCCGCCGTCATGGTCGCGCGACCGGCATAGCCGCTCGGCGCCGAGGCGTCCGCCATGCAGGGCGCGGTGGCGAAGGGGCTGCTGCCGGTGTCGTGCCAGAGCTCCACGTCGACGCCCACTTCGGAGCAGGCGACCACGAAGTCGGCGTCGCAGGCCGCGGTGCCGCCGTCCTCGTCTTGCACGAAGCCGCCGCCGCCCAGCTCGTTGTAGCGGTCGCCGTCGTCGGGGCTCTCGAGCCGCAGGGCGGGCGCGTCGGCGGCGTCGCGGTAGCGCACCGCCACGCTGCCCAGGCCCACGTTCTGGGCGCGGTCCTCGATCTCGACGCACAGGCTCTGGTCGATCACGGAGGCGTCCAGGGTGATCGCGGAGTCGAGCGGGCTGGTGCCGTCGTAGGCCTCGAAGTCGACACCCTCGATCCCAGCGCTCGGATCGCAGACCGCCGCGCGCTGCCCGGTGCAGTCGCTGCCGGTGATGGTCGAGGTGGCGATCGCCTGCACGCCGCCGGTGGCGCCGTCGGCGTCGTCGGCATCGACGAAGAGCGTGTCCTCGGCCGGGTCGGTCACGTCCACGCCACAGGCGACGGTATCCACCGTCCAGGTAACCTCTCCGCTGGAGGTGATATTGCCGGCGGCGTCGCGGCACTGGGCCTCGATCGTGTGCTCGCCCTGGGCCAGGTCCAGGGCGCTGAAGGTGGCGGTGCCGTCCGCGGCGGCATCCTGGGTGAGCGCATCGCGCACGCGGCCATCGACGATCAGGCTGACCGAATTGCCGACGCCCTCGTCACTGGTGCCGATCTCGACCGTGAAGCCGTCATCGCCGCGCATGCTGGCATTGAGGAAGCTGGTGAGGTCGCCGTCCTCGGTGACCGCCAGCGGCGTGGGCGAGTCGATCGTGCAGTCGGGTCCCCCGCAGTCGACCTGGATGTCGGCGGGAAACTCCACCCGGCAGGTGACGCCCGCGGAGTTTTCGACCTCGACGGCCAGGGTGTTGGCCGAGTCGCGCCGTGGCAGGGCGACGCCCGTGAAGGTGGCGCTGGAGCCCTCGACCTCGGCCGCGTCCACCTCGTTGCCATTGACGAAGAGCGAGATCGGCTGCCCATCGCCAGCATCGGTGGCGACCTCGACCTCGATCTCGAAGGGGTCGTCGCCAGACGGACAGGCGTTGTTGCCACCCAGTGTCAGATCGCCCATGGAGGGTGCGGCGGGCGAGATGAAGTCCACCTCGGCGCAGGTGCTCTCGACGGTGACCTGGATCGGCGCGGACTGCACCACGTCGTCGCCCTCGCCCGTGCGGGCCTGCAGCGTGTGGCTGCCGTCGTCGAGCGTCACGCCCGCGAAGAGGATGTCACCCTCCTCGCCGGGCATGGCGGTGTCCACCTCCTCGTCGTCGATCAGCAATGCGACCTCGTCGCCGGTGTCGAGCGCGTGGGACTCGAGCTGCACGTCGATCTGCACGCCGGGTGCGGACTCGTCATCGTCGTCGAGGGCGGTCAGCTCGGCGCCGTCCATCGGCGCCACGATCTCCATCACCTTGAGGGTGTAGCTGTGGGTCTCGCTCTGGGCCGAGCCGGTGCTGGTGCGCAGCTGGATCTCGTGCGTACCCGGCGGCAGCGTCACGTCGTTGACCGCCACATCGCCATCGGCGTCGACCTTGCCGCTGCCCCCCAGCTTCTCGCCGTCCACATGGACCTCGACCGTGGTGCCCTGCCCCAGTCCGTCGGACTCGCCCAGCACGTCGACCTGCACACCGGGTTCATCCGGGTCCTGGTCGGCGGCGGCGGTCAGCACCGCATCGGCCTCGGGGCTGAGCAAGGTCAGCAGCACCTCGGCCGGGTCCCCACTGCAGCCGGCCAGCAGCACCAGCGCGCCACACAAGAGGCCGCGCAGCGCGATCGATCCCGACGCCTTCGACAAGCAAGTCATGCCTTCGCCTCCATCCACAAAGTCACTCGGCCGCATCGACGGCTCCCCCTTCACCGGGCACGCGCTCCGGGCGTGCCCTCTTCAAGCCCGGCCGGCGTAGCTGTACCAGCACACCGGGCCTCGCGATCGAGGCCGCCACCGCTGGCGCCGCCGCGCGGCGAACCCAGCCGAGGCGCGACGCCCGCGCATCGTCTTCGAGTGTAACCCGATCTTCGAATGCTCGCGCGACGGCGCCCTCCACACGATACGGCCCCGTGGCGCCTTCGGTCGTGAGCGCGCCGTCGTGCACGTAGCGATAGCGCTCTGCAGCGGCCGCGCACGCGCTCGGGTAGGGCCCGAGCGCATCGCCAGCCTCGGCCAACGCCTGCGCATGGCAACGCCCGCAGTGACTCTGCAGGTCACACTCGCGGCAGCCGTGCACGTGGGCCCAGGTCAGCTCGGCCAGCTGGGCGCGCACCGTGCTCGCCTGCGAGTCGGCCACACCACCCCCTTCGAGCGCGTGACCCATCTCCATCGGCAGCACCACGCACGGGCGGATCGAGCCGTCGGGCTCGATGTGAATGGACTCGCCCGCGCCGCATGGACGCCGGCGCTCGGTCGGCGTCTGCACGACCTGGCGGCTCTCGCCGACGCGCGGGTTGCGCACCAGCGCAGCCAAACCCGCCACGGTGCGGTCGAGGGCAGCCGGATCGAGCGAGGAGTGCTCGCGCGGCGACAGCACCTGCGGGTCCAGCGCGTAGGTCACCCCCAGGCTCTCGACGAAGTCCAGGTACGCATCGATCGCGTCCTCGTTGACGCTCATCACCGGCGACTTGACGTGGGTGTGCACGCCGACCTCCACCAGATGCCCGATGCCGGCCACCGTCTTCGCGAAGGAGCCCGGCACGCCCGTAACGAAGTCGTGCACCTCGGCGCGGTGGGAGTAGAGGCTGATCTCGACCACGTCCACCGCCAGCCGGTGCAGCTCGCGCGCAAGCTCGCGCGTCATCGTGAGCCCGTTGGTGAACAGGCGCAGCACGAAGCCGCGCGCGCGGGCGTGCTTCATGATGCGCAAGAAGTCCTTGCGCAGCGTGGCCTCGCCGCCGCTGATCGTCAGGATGAGCACGCCCAGCTCGGCGAGCTGATCGATCACCGACTCGAGCTGCTCGGTGGTCATCTCGCCCTTGAGGCCCTGCTCCTGGTAGCAGTGCACGCAGACCTCGTTGCAGCGGTCGGCGATCTCGATCATCGCACGCAGCGGACGGCCCGCCTCCTGCTCCGCATCGAGCAACATGCTGCCGGCATTGCGCCCGCTCATGCCGCGTCCTCCAGCACCAGCGCACCGAGCCCGACCAGCTCGTCCACGAAGCCCCGCACGTCGGCCAACGCGGTCTCTTCATCGACGCGGAACTCCGCGGTGAGCGCATCGGCGATCGCCTGCACCGTGCGGCCATCGCACAGCTCCCAGACGCGCGTGCCCACGCCGTTGAGCCGGTGCAGCTGCTTCTCGTCCATCACCACGACCAGCGCCTTGCCCTCGACGACGCGCGCCGCGATGCGCTCGTGCTTGCGAACTGTGGCGTCGGGATCGATCACTGGGTGCCTCGAACGCTGCGTTGCAGCGCATCTCGCAACACCGGGGTCAGGGAGCGCTCGAGCACCGTGGTGACGGCACCCAGCTGGAAGCGCTCCGAAAGCCGCATCACCGCGGCCAGACGCGCCTCCTCCCCATCCCTGGAACTCTCGGCGGATTCTACTGACTCGCGCAGCGCGAACAACGCCTCGGTGCCATCGTGAAACATCACCGCCGGTGCAGCTGTGCCCTGGCGCACACGCAGCGCCATGCGCAGCGGGAAGTGGGCGCGCGTCGAGCGCGGCGCCGCCGCGGCGGTCCCCCCTGGAAGCCCCCAAACAACCGGGCCGTCGGCGGTCGCGAACACCGCCACGTGATCGTATGCGAAGCAGCGCCCAGCCTCGGCCAGGCGCGCGGCGGTGCTCTTGCCCGCACCGCTGGGGCCGAGGAAGAGCACGCCGACGCCGTCGAGCTCGAGCACACAGGCGTGCTAGGTCACGCCACCCTCCAGAGAGACGATGGCGGCGCCGACGCCGCGCAG
>JAPPOT010000299.1 GCA_028817855.1 Myxococcales bacterium | reverse complement strand
ATCGCTCCCTGTCGCTCCCTCTGCCGGTGTAGGTGTGGGTCTCTGCGTCGGTCTCGGTGTCGGTGTCGGTCTCGGTGTGCCAGCGTGGGCGATCTGGTGTGGCACGAGGCTTGCTCGGTCTCGACCGCATGTCGTACGCAAGGGTGATGGTGCGCGCTGCTTGGCTCTTGGTGCTTCTGCTCGTGGTCGCGTGCAATGCGATCGACGATACCGAGGTCGATGGTGAGGACTGGAACGGGATTGCCCGGGACCGGGGGTTCGAGACGCAGCCCGATGACTTCTTTCGCTTTGCGGGGAGTGGCTGCATCGTCGACTTGGTGCGGCAGCCGACGTCGCTCGTGGATGTGGCGAGCCTGAGCAACCAGATCGTGCTGGGGGAGGTGGTCGAGGTGGTGCCCGTGGCTCGCTTCGAGGGCAGCGACGACTACCGCGTGCGCTACCGGGTGGCGGTAGATGAGACGCTGGCCGGCGACGACATGGAGACGCTCCTGATCGATGAGCCGTGCGCGCACGCGGGCAAGGTCGCCGGCATGCGCAACAGCATCCCGAGCGCGCAGTTTCTCTTCATCCTGGATGGGCCCTACGCGGCCGATCCGGGCAACCCCCAGGAGGACGAGGAGCTGGCCTTCGCCCTGACCTTCTACCGCTTCGGGGTGGTCGGTGAGAGCGGCGGCGGGCTGGTGTTCCCCTACGGGGAGTCGCAGGAGCTGTTGCGGGGGCTGGTCAGCATGGACGACGCGGTCGCCGCCCTCTTCGACGACGCGGCCGACTGAGCCTCAGCCCAGCTCGGCGATCACGTCTTCGGGGGCCTGGACGAGCTCGATCAGCACGCCCTCACCGCCGATCGGGTTCTGCTCGTTGCCCTTCGGGTGGATGAAGCAGACGTCGAAGCCCGCCGCGCCCTTGCGGATGCCTCCGGGGGTGAAGCGCACGCCCTGTTGCTCGAGCCACTCGACGGCGGTCTTCAGGTCGTCGACCCACAGGCCCACGTGATTGAGCGCCGGATCGTGCACCTTGGGGCGTTTGTCTGGATCGATCGGCTGCATCAGATCGACCTCGACCTTGGCGGCACCCTTGCCGGTGACCGCGATGTCCTCGTCGACGTTCTCGTTCTCGCTCTTGTAGTTGCCCGTCAGGGTCAGGCCCAGGGTGTCGATCCAGAGCCTGCGCAGGCGGCTCTTGTCGGTGCCACCGACGGCGATTTGCTGCAGGCCGAGAATGCGAAAGGGACGTTCCATGGGCTCTTCTCCTGGTTTGGAGCGTCTCTAGCGGATCGCCGCGCAGCTGGCAACGGGGCTTTTCCTCGACGCTGTCCGGTGCCCGTGCCACGCTTGCCGCCGCCATGACCGAGCAGCGCAGAAAGGTCTCCCTCACCGGCATCAAGCCGACCGGCGAGAAGGCCGATCCGGCCACGGGTGGGTCGATGCACTTCGGCAACTACCTGGGTGCTGTGCGACCGGCCCTGGCTCTGGTCGAGCGCTTCGACAGCCTCTACTTCATCGCCGACTACCACGCCCTCACCACGCAGCGCGATCCCGAGGCGCTGCGGGACAACGTTTACGACCTCACCGCGGGCTGGATGGCCTGCGGGCTCGATCCGCAGCAGACTCTGCTCTACCGGCAGTCCGATGTGATCGAGGTCTTCGAGCTGACCTGGATCCTGGCCTGCATCACCGCCACCGGGCAGCTCGAGCGCGGGCACGCCTACAAGGACGCGCAGAGCAAGCGCGACTCGCCCAACGCGGG
Organism: Myxococcales bacterium; assembly: GCA_028817855.1. Taxonomy (GTDB): domain Bacteria; phylum Myxococcota_A; class Polyangia; order Polyangiales; family JAFGIB01; genus JAOUOP01. Next base: position 943 of record JAPPOT010000299.1, on the reverse strand, counting down.
CATCTTCAACTACCCGCTGCTGATGGCGGCCGACATCCTCCTCTATGACTGCGACGTGGTGCCGATCGGCGCCGACCAGAAACAGCACCTGGAGCTGGCGCGTGACCTGGCGATCCGCCTCAATCACCTCTACGGCGACGGCACAGTGGTGGTACCGGAGCCGCTGCTCAGCGAGGCGCCGGTAGTGCCGGGGCACGACGGCCGCAAGATGAGCAAGAGCTACGGCAACACGATCCCGCTCTTCGCGCCCGAGAAGGCCCTGCGCAAGCACTTCATGAAGTTCACCTCGGACTCGACTCCACTGGAGGAGCCGAAGCAAGCCGAGGGCGCGCTGGTCTACGAGCTCTACAAGGTGGTCGCGAGCGAGGACCAGGCGCGGGCGATGGTCGACAAGCTCGCCGCCGGCGGGTACGGCTGGGGCCACGCCAAGCAGGATCTCTTCGACGCGGTCAACGCCCAGCTCGCGCCGCTGCGGGAGCGCTATCTCGAGCTGCGCGCCGACGAGCCCGCCCTCGACCGCGTCCTGGCCGACGGCGCCGAGCGCGCCCGCGTGATCGCGCAGCGCACGATCGGCCGAGTCCGCGCCGCCGTGGGAATCGACTGAGGTTCGCCCAGAAGCGGCTTCGCCTGCGTTCTTGTCCGCTCGAACGCGGCCAAGGCGATTGCTCGGCTCAGCGTCCTCGAAGAAAATCCTCGACGTACTTCCAGTGCGCCTCCGGTCTCCTCTCCGGGCGCGCTCGCTTCTGAACGAACCTCAGCCGATTCCAGGTCTCGGCTGTCGGGTGCTGGGCGGGGAGTTGGGTGCGGCTTGTCCCTGCGTCGGGCCCGCGAGGCCCGACCTACTTCGCCGAGGGATCTCTATCATGTCACTGGCGGCCTCAGGTGAGCCGTTGCGGTCGATGGAGAGCACTCGGGCTCGGTCTCGGTCTCGGTCTCGGGCTCG
>JAPPOT010000103.1 GCA_028817855.1 Myxococcales bacterium | reverse complement strand
CAGCGTCAGATGTGCATCAGACACAGGTACGGGGGCGGCGGGCGTCCCGGACGTGCGGCCCGGGGCGAGCGAGGCCGCTGCCAGCTCCGCGCCCTGGTGCTGATCGAAGCGCGACTCGGGTCGCCCCCGCTCCTGGACGATGCGGTTGACCACCGCCTGGCTCTCGCCAGCGAGCTTGATGAAGCGGATGCCCATGCCGGCCGGATACTCGGCGCCCGGCTCGCGCCGCCAGACCACCTTGCCCACACCGCTCAGGACGCTGGTCTTGTCGGCCAGCAGGAAGTTGAACTTCAGCAGCGCGCCGGTCTCCACCGGCTTCTTGGTCTTGACGAAGATGCCGGTGGGCGAGATGTCGGCGCCGAACTGCGCCACGAACTGCTCGACGGTCGCACTCTTGTACTTGACCTTGAGCGACGCCGGCGCGCTCTTGTCCTTGCGCAGATCCGCCATGGTTCGAACCAATAGGATAACGAGGTTCGGTGCCGAAACCCAGCTTGCGGAGGGATCTCAACGTGCCTCGTTCCCGGCGAGAGTGCTCGACGGGCATTCCCGCACGGTGTGGGTCAGGGTGCGCTCCTGCGAATCGATTCCCTTTCCGTGTGGGAGTCCCTATTGTCCACGGCGTGTCGACGCTTCCCTTGTTCGAGCGGGATGACGAACGCGGCGGTGGAAAGCCGCGGGTGCTGCGGGTCGCGCAGCTCAACCGCATGGTGCGGCAGACGCTCGAGGATCGCTGGCCCAACGTCTGGGTGGAGGGGGAGCTGTCGGACGTGTCGCGGGCGGCGTCGGGGCACGTCTACTTCACGCTCAACGACGAGAGCGAGCCCGCGCAGGTGCGCGCGGTGATGTTCCGCAGCGACGCGCGGCGAGCCAAGGCGCGGCTCGAGAACGGCGCGCGCGTGAAGCTGCGCGGCTCCCTGTCCCTGTTCGAGCCGCGCGGCGGTTACCAGCTGATCGCGCGCGTCGCCCTGCCCTACGGGCTTGGCGAGCTGCACGCCCAGTTCGAGGCCGTGCGCGCCAAGCTCGAGGCGGAAGGGCTGCTCGACGAGGCGCGCAAGCGCCCGCTGCCGAGCCTGCCCCGGGTGTTGGGGGTGGTCACCAGCAAGGATGGCGCGGCCTTGCATGACATCATCCGTGTCTCCCAGGAGCGCTGCCCGGTGCGCATCGTCGTCGCGCCCTGCTGGGTGCAGGGGTCGGACGCGCCGCGCTCGATCGGCGCGGCCCTGCGCGCGATCCAGATCCTGCCCGAGCTCGACGTCGTGATCGCCGGGCGCGGCGGCGGCTCGGCCGAGGACCTGGCGGCCTGGAACGACGAGCGCGTGGCACGGGCGATCGCCGCCTGCCGCGTGCCGGTGGTGAGCGCGGTCGGCCACGAGGTGGACGTGAGCATCGCCGACCTGGTGGCCGACGTGCGCGCCTCGACGCCGAGCAACGCCGCCGAGCTGGCGGTGCCCGACCGGGAGGCGCTGCTGTCGCGGCTCGACTCCGGCGCACGCCAGCTGCAGCGCGCGCTCGAGGTGCGGGTCGCGCGCGAGCGGCTGCGCCTCGACCGCATGGTGCGACACCTGAGCGAGCCGCGCACCCTGCTCGGGCAGGCGCGCACGCGCTTGCAGACGGCACACGCACGCGGCGAGGCGAGCGTGCGCGCGCGCCTGGGCGGGGCGCACAGCAGGCATGACGCGCTCGCGGAGCGGCTGCAGCGGCAGGACCCGCGCCTGCGCCTGTCCCAGCGCAGCGCCCAGCTGGCGGAGCTGCGCGCGCGGCTTCGCTCGCAGGGCGGACCGCTGGTCAACCGCCGGCGCGCGCGGCTGGCGGAGCGGGTCGCGCGGCTCGATGCGCTCTCCCCCCTGTCGGTGCTCGCGCGCGGCTACGCGATCGCGCTCAGCGAGCGCACCGGCAAGGCGTTGTTGTCGGCGAGCGACGCCACGGCCGGCGAGCGCCTGCGCTTGCGCTTGCACGATGGCGAGCTCCAGACCAGGGTCGAGCCCGACGGGGACGACGAGGCATGAAGGCGCTCTACGGCATCTTCGGGTTTCCGGTGGCGCACTCGCGCTCGCCGCAGATGCACAACGCGGCGTTTGCGGAGCTCGGGATCGATGCGGTGTACGTGCCCTTCGAGGTCGCGCCGGAGCGACTGGCAGACGCGGTCGCGGCCGTGCGGGTGCTGGGTGTGCGAGGGCTCAACGTCACGCTGCCGCACAAGGCCGAGGTGATGGCGCTGCTCGACGAGGTCGAGCCTGGCGCGCGCGCGATCGGCGCGGTCAATACGATCGCGCGCGAGGGTGAGCGGCTGATCGGCCTGAACACCGACGCCGAGGGCCTGGCGCGCTCGCTGCGCGAGGCGGGGACCGCGCTCGAGGGCGCGCGGGTCGTCGTGCTCGGCGGAAGCGGCGCCGCGCGGGCCGCGGCGGTCGGGCTCGGCGCCCACGCGCAACACGTGACGGTGGCGACGCGTCGCCCTGAGCAAGCGGCTGCCCTATGCGCCGCGGTGGAGCCGGCGCTGACATGCCCGATCGACAGCTGCGGGATGGACGCAGCGCTCGAGCGGGCGCTATCGGGCTGCACGCTGCTGATCCAGGCGACCAGCGCGACGCTCGGCGAGGGCGAGGGGCCGGAGCGCTTCGCCGCGTCCCTGCCGATCGACGCGCTGCCCGGCGACGCAACCGTCTGCGACCTGGGCTACAAGCCGCTCGAGACCACCGTGATGCGGGCCGCGGCGGCGCGCGGCCTGGCGACGGTCGACGGCCTCGGCATGCTACTGCACCAGGGCGCGCTGGCCTTCGAGCGCTGGACCGGTGAGGCGGCGCCGATCGCCGTCATGCGCCAGGCCCTGATCGGTTAGCCCGCTCACCCACCCTGCCCTACAGGTGTCCCGGGGGCTTGCGTCGCGCCTTGAATTCTGGTCAAAAGGAGGGGCTCAACCGCCTGCTTTATTCGAGCGGGGGGCGTCTCAGCAAAAGGACTCCAAGATGGCCGATCTGGAAGCGTTCCGTACCGAAGCACGTGAATTCCTTGAGAAAAATGCACCCAAGGGGCTGCGCGGGCGGGGCATGGCGATGAACCAGGAGGCCGCCGACGAGGAGCCCGGCGACGTGCGCGAGGCGCGTCGGCAGTGGACGAAGCTGATGGCGGACAAGGGCTGGACGGCGCCCACCTGGCCGACCGAGTACGGCGGCGGCGGCCTGTCGCCGAGGGAAGCGCGCGTCATGCAGCAGGAGATGGCGAAGCTGAAGCTGCCGCCTCCGCTAATGGGCATGGGACTGTCGATGATCGGTCCGACGCTGCTGGTGCACGGCAGCGAGGAGCAGAAGAACGAGTACCTGCCCAAGATCGTGACCGGCGAGCACCGCTGGTGTCAGGGCTTCTCCGAGCCCAACGCGGGCAGCGACCTGGCATCGCTGAGCTGCCAGGCCAAGCTCGACGAGAGCGGCGACAACTACATCGTCAACGGCCAGAAGATCTGGACCAGTGGCGCCCAGTTCGCGAACTGGATCTTCCTGTTGGTGCGCACCGACGAGACCACCAAGCACAATGGCATCACCTTTCTGTTGTCGCCGATGAAGGTGCCGGGCCTGGAGATCCGCCCGATCCGCCTGATCAGCGGCAACTCGCCCTTCTGCGAGACCTTCTTCGAGAACGTGAAGATCCCGGTCAAGAACGTGCTCGGCGGCGTCAACAACGGCTGGACCGTGGCCAAGGCTCTGCTCGGCTTCGAGCGCTCGGGCATGGGCGGGATCGCCGGCGGCGGCGGCGGTCAGGCGCGGCGCGGCTCGGCCGCCCTGGGCGGCAACCGCATGGTCAGCCTGGCCAAGGAGACGGTCGGGGTCGAGAACGGCAAGGTCGCCGACGGCAAGATCCGCGAGGACATGACCAACGTCATGCTCGACCAGATGGCGCTCACGCTGACCCAGCAGCGCTCCGCCGCGACCGCCAAGAGCAAGGGCGCGCCCGGCCCCGAGACGTCGATCTTCAAGATCGTCGCTTCCGAGCTGGGCCACCGCCGCGACGAGCTGATGCTGCGACTGCGCGGCACCGGAGGCCTCGGCTGGGAGGGCGGCGACACGCCGGAAGAGGACCTGATGCTCACCCGCAGCTGGCTGAGCGCCAAGGCCACCACCATCTACGGCGGCACCTCGGAGATCCAGCGCAACATCGTCTCGAAGCGCGTACTGCGCCTCCCCCAGCCCAAGTAGGGAAATCGGCCGAGGTGTCGGCGTTGCTTAGCCCGCGACCGCGGCGGTGGTCGCTGCGGGGGTCGTGCCGGTGATCTTGTTCTTGAGCTCGACGAACTTGTCGCTGGCGGCGGACAGGCGAGCGTCCCAGGTCTCGTCGATGGCCTGGTCGCGCACCGAGACGTGGAACTTCACCATGATCATGGTGAGGAAGAGGGGCTCGAGGAAGGCGGCGCGCAGGTTCCAGGCGAACAGGCCCGCAAAGACGAGCGTGGCGAAGCCGCCGACCCCCGCCCAGGAGCTCGGCAGGATCCAGACGACCACCATCGCAGGGACCATCATCACGATCCACGCCGCGAAGGTCGCGACCTTGTCGAGGATGACGATCCAGACGCCGGTCTTGAGGACCTCCTTGGAGTTCTGGGCGTAGTAGATCAGTCCGTCGCGGGAGCTGCGGAAGTTGTCCTCGTCTCCGCGCGCGAGGCTGTAGGAGAGGATGGTCTCGTCGATGAAGGTGGTGGCGGAGTAGACGATGGCGTTGACCACGCCGACCACGTTCTGCAATCCGGGGATCGGCAGCAGGCGCGCGATCCAGTCGAGGGTGCGGTTGAAGGCTCGCACGATTCCGTGCACCAGCATGTCGAGGGCGAACATCGCGTTCATCTGGCCGAAGCGCTCCGTCACGACGCGCTTGCCGTATTCGAACATGCCCTCGTCGCCGGCGCCGATCTGGCCCTTCGTCACGAGCTCGGTGAGCACTGCCACGTGGCCAGCCTTCAGCATGTAGAGGAAGTAGCGGACGAGCGTCCACCAGAAGTAGCCGTAGACGCCCATGCCGGTGAAGAGCCAGAGGTAGCCGGCGAAGGGGTGCACCTTGGACCCGAGGAAGCCGAAGCCGCCGAAGGTCACCACGTACCAGACGATCGAGATGACGGAGACGGCCAGCAGGATGCCAAAGCGCGCGAGCGCGTACGGCATCGTCTTCATGACCAGCGACAGGGCTGTGCCGAGGCTCGCGTCCTCCACCGCCAGCGGATAGGAGTGCCGCACCGGACGTTCCGGATGGCTGTGGTTTGCGCGCGGCTGCATGCCGCTGGGGCTCGCGGGCAGCGGTGCGCCCGAGGTCGTGCTCGTGTTCATGTTCCCTCCTCGTGATGTAGAGCGCCGCCTGTGTCCCGCTCGCGACGCACGGACGCGGATGCGACGGCTGTGGTGCTGGCACCCCCGGGGCCCGCCGTCCGTGACTTGGACGCGAGAACAATGCGCCCGATTCACGGGCCGCGCAAGTCGCTGGGGGGTGCCATCATGACCGAGCATCGGCCACTCGTGCAGCCGGTTGCGCGCCACGTGGTGGCGAACCCAGGAGCAGAGGATGAACGGCCTCGGGGATGCTCGATACGTGCTGCTCGAGAACCCCCCAACCCCGTCCCCACGCGCCTAGCTCAGCAGGGCCTCGGCGACTTGGGTGGCGTTGAGGGCGGCGCCCTTGCGCAGGTTGTCGGAGGACTCGAAGAGCCAGAGGCGATCGCTGTTCAGGTCCTTTCGGATGCGGCCCACCAGGACGGGGTCGGTGCCGGCGACGTCGCGCGGAGTGGGGAAGCGGTTGCTGGCGGGGTCGTCGACCAGCTCGAGGCCGGGGAAGGCGGCGACGGCGGCGCGGGCGTCGGCGACGTCCAGGGGACGCTCGGTCTCGATCAGGACCGCGGCGGAGTGCCCGACCGGGACCGGCACGCGCACGGCGGTGATGCTGATGGGCAGGTCGGGTTGGTCGAAGATCTTGCGCGTCTCGGAGACGAGCTTGTGCTCCTCGGTGGAGTAGTCGTCCTCCGTGAAGCGCTCGCACAGGGGGATCACGTTGTGGGCAATCGGCACGGGGAAGGCGGCAGGCGCCGCGAGCGGCTCGCCCGCCGCGAGCGCGCGCGTCTGGACGGCGAGCTCGTCGATCCCATCGCGACCGGCGCCCGAGGCGGCCTGCAGGGTGGTGACGACGAGCGAGCGAATGCCGGCGACGCGACGGATCGGCGCGAGGGCCATCACCAACCCGATGGTCGTGCAGTTGGGACAGGCGATGATGCCGCGGTGGTCCAGGAGGGCGGCGGCGTTGATCTCGGGCACCACGAGCGGCACCTCGGGGTCGCTGCGAAAGGTGTTGGACTTGTCGATCACCACGGCCCCGCGCTTCACTGCCTCCGGCGCGAGCTCGGCCGAGAGGCTGCCGGTGGCGGCGAAGAATACCAGGTCGACGCCCTCGAAGGCCTCCGGCTTCGCCTCCTGAACCGGCAGGCGCTTGCCCGCGAAGGTGATCTCGGTGCCGACCGAGCGGCGCGAGGCCAGCGGGATCAGCTCGGCGATGGGGAAGTCACGCTGCTCGAGGATCTCGAACAACACCTCGCCAACGGCGCCGGTGGCACCGACGACCGCGACACGGAGGGGACTCGATAGGGACATGGGATCGCTCCTTTGGGCACAAAAAAGAGCGCCCTCCCGGTGACCGGAAGGGCGCTCGTGAATCCACGCGAACTCTTCCGATCAGTCGGGCTGAAGCGGCTTGGTCTCCTTGGTGACCGGCTTGGTGACTGGGGTGACCGGCTTGGTGACTGGGGTGACCGGCTTGGTGACCGGCTTGGTGGCGCACGCGATCGGGCCGCGCGGCGTCATCGCGCGCGGGGTGGCGATCGGCGTGGCGAGGGCTCGCATGGGCCGGAGCTTGACACGGATGCCCACGGCGTCAAGCGACGGCGTCGGCGACCGCGCGGCAGAGCGTGTGCATGTCCACGGGCTTGTGGAGGACCTCGCGCACGCGCAGGGCCACCGCGCGGTTGAGGACCTGATCGTCGATGTAGCCGGACACCAGAATCACGGGCAGGGAAGGCTCCACGGCGCGGGCCAGCTGGATGACGTCGAGCCCGGTGTGGCCCGGCATCTTGAGGTCGGTGACGAGCAGGTCGAAGGCCCCGGACTGGGCGCGCAGGGCGGCCAGCGCTTCGCCGGGCTTGGTAAAGCCAGCGACCCGATAGCCGTGGTCCTCGAGCAGATCGGCGGCGACCCGCACCAAGGCGAGCTCGTCGTCGAGGTAGAGGATCCGCTGGCCCTCGCCCCGCGGCAGCTCGCGCCCACCCTCCTGCGCGCCGTCGTCGGGGGCGTCGACCAGCGGCAGGTAGAGCTCGAAGGTGGCGCCCTGCCCCGGCTCGCTCTCGCACACGACGCGCGCATCGTGGGACTTGGCGATGCCATGCACTACCGACAGGCCCAGCCCGGTGCCAGACCCGGGATCCTTCGTGGTGAAGAAGGGCTCGAAGACCCGCTCCAGGATTCCCTCCTCGATGCCGGGGCCATCGTCGCTGACCGAGAGCACGGCGTAGCTGCCGTGGCGCAGATCGGCGGGCGCGGTGCCGTCGTCGGGCTGCAGGCAGCGATGCAGGGTCACCGTGATTCGACCTTCGCCGTCCTCGAAGGCCTGCCAGGCATTGCTGCAGAGGTTCAGCAGCACCTGGTGAATCTGGACCGGATCGGCGAGGACCGCGTGCGGGCCCGGCGCGAGGTCCTGCTCGATCGACACGCCGACCGGCGCAGCGGCGCGCACCAGCGGAAGCTCGGACTCGATCATCGCGCCCAGGTCCACGGAGCGCCGGTTGGGTGGCTGCTGGCGGCTGAACGCCAGCACCTGGCTGGTGAGGCCCTTGGCGCGCTGGGTCGCCGTCATGATCTCCTGCAGGTACGGCAGCGCGCGGCTGTCCTTGCCCGCGCGCAGGCGTGCGAGCTCGGCGTTGCCCGTCACGGCGGCGAGCACGTTGTTGAAGTCGTGGGCGATGCCGCCGGCGAGCGTGCCGAGGGCCTCCATCTTCTGGGCCTGGCGTAGCTGGTCCTCGAGCTCGCGTCGGCGGCGCTCGGCCTTCTTGCGCTCGGAGATGTCGCGTACCGTGACGAGGATCGCGTGCTCGCCGCCTTCGAGGATCGCGACTGCGGTGACCTCGACGTCCACCTGCGTGCCGTCGACGCGCAGGTACTTCTCCTCGAGTGGGGCGACCGGCTCGGTGCTGGCGCGGATCGCCTGGATACGCTTGCGCACCGCCTCTTGGGAGCCGGGATCGATGAAGTCGAAGACCTTGCGCCCGATCAGCTCCTCGGCAGAGCTCGCCCCGAGCAGCCGCTGCAGCGCCGGGTTCACATAGTGAAAGCACCCACCGACGTTGACGAAGAAGCCGTCGGTGCTCGTCTCGAGCAGCTTGCGGAACTGGGAGACCTGTTCCCGCTGTTTAGATGCCTCATCCATGCCGCGCCACCCACGAGCATAGCGCGGACCAGCCCCCCTGCGGGACCGCCCAACCTAGTCAGACCGCCCACCTTTCCCGCAACCCCAACGTCAGAATCTGGCGAGGTTCGTTCAGGGGCGAGCGCGCCCGGAGGGCCACACCGGAGGCGTAGCAGAGCTACGTCGAGGATTGGCCCGAGGACGTAAGCCGGCCCTGGGCGAACCTCGCCAGATTCTCAGCCGACGTACTTGTAGTACTCCACGCCTAGATCCTGGAAGGCGGGGTCGTACTTGTCGCCGACGTGGCTGATGACGAACTCGTCGCTGGGGGCGTAGTCCAGGCCGGGCACGTCGCGGCCGTCGTGGAGCGCCTCGTACTGCTCGCGCGTGAGGTCGATGGGGTTGTCGAGGGCGGCGCTGACGCCGATGCGGGCGGCGGCGGCCTCCCAGCCCTGGACGGGGCGGATCGGGATCGCCTCGGCGGCATCGCCGCTGCCGTAGCCGACGGCCACCATGGGCGTGTCGGTGATCTCGAGCTGCGAGCCGGCCGCCTCCTCGAAACCGGCCGCCATCCACACGGGCAGCGCGGCCGAGTAGAGGTTGCCCAGGTCGCGCACGGTGCCGGCACCGAGGCTCATCTTCTGGGCGAGCAGCGCGCGGAACTCGGGCGACTTGCGCAGCACGCTGGCGACCGCGCTGGTGGCCTTGTACGGATCGGCGACCGCCGCGCCCTGCTCGGAGACGCTGGCGAAGAGGTCGGGCTGCGAGAGCGACTCGCGCACCACGTCCTCGACCTCGACCTGGGCCTTCTCGCACAGCTCGCGAAGCTGCTCCTGGTAGTGGTCGCCGCGCGCCATGCCGCGCACGTAGAGGAAGCTCATCGCCTGCACCGGCATCATCTCGTAGGGCCGGTGGAAGAAGAGGCTGCGCACGCTGTGGTAGTACTTGCCGGCCGAGACATTGAGGCGGCGGAGCATCTCCTCGACCGCGTGGACGGTCTCGTCCAGGTACGAGTAGGTCGAGTACTTGCCACTGAAGACCGGGAAGTCGCTCATGCGCTGCGTGCTCGGCGCGTAGGCCTCGTGGAAGTGGCGCGCGAAGGGCTTGCGGAAGTCGGGGCCGCGATAGTCCGAGGCGCTGCCGGAGTGGCGCAGGTCGACCTCGAAGAGCTTGGCCTCGCTTTCGACCAGCATGGCCACGGCGCCGGCGCCCTGGGTCTGCTCGCCGGTGCTGCCGCGCTCGTACTCGGCCACGTCGCCGCAGACGACGATGGCGACGCGATCGCCCGCGTCCGCCTTGGCGTAGCGGGTCGCGGCCTTGAGCGCGTAGATGCCGCCCAGGCACGCGTGCTTGAACTCGGGCACCTCGCAGTAGCGCGACAGGCGCGGCAGCCCGAGGGCCTCGAGGCCGCGGTCCACCATACCGCGCACGATCACGGCGCCGGCGGCGTTGTCCGTGCTGGACTCGGTGCCGAAGCCGAGGAAGCCGACCAGCTGCGGGTCGATCTCGTTCTGCTTGATCAGACGCAGGACCGCGTTGGCGGCCATCGTGTAGACGTTCTCGTGCCTACCCGGCACGCGGAAGCTGCTTCCGACGACGACCTTGATCTTGTCCCAGGAGTTCCCGGTCCACTCGCACCAGTCCTGCAAGTTGACCCGGAAGGGGGGGACGTAGGCGCTCATCGCGCTCACACCTGCTTTGGCTCCACCGTTCATGCGACACCTCCTCCGCGCGAACCGGCCGTGACCCACTGTCCGGGTTTCGTTACGCCCTGCCGGACCTCTCAGGTCCGGCTGCCTGGCGATGGGAAGCACCCCTCCCGCGCCCGGCGGCGTTCTGGCTCAATCGACTTTGGACAGCAGCTAGGGTCGGACTCGCACCACCTTTAGCGTCCCCAAGTCACCCCCATTTATGGACTCGAATCACCCTGAAGAGTCCAAAATCGGCGGCTTGTCGGTCAGTGTAGGGGAGAGGGGGATCCTCGATCAACCCCCAAGGCAGGCGTGATCTTTCGTTCGCAGTGAACTTCCTGAAATTCCAGCAGCTTACCGAAGTCAGGGACGCATCGATCCGCCCTCGGTGAGGCCGCGGAGCCGCTCGATCAGGCTCGAAGTGTCCCACCGGTTGCCGCCCATCGCCTGGATCTCGGCGTAGAGCTGGTCGACCAGGGCGGTCACCGGCAGCTGGGCCCCGTTGCCGCGCGCCTCCTGCAGGGCGAGGGCCAGGTCCTTGCGCATCCAGTCCACCGCGAAGCCGAAGTCGAAGCGGCCCTCGAGCATCGTCTGGTAGCGGTTGTCCATCTGCCAGGACTGGGCCGCGCCCTTGGAGATCACGTCGATGACCGATTCGGGGTCCAGCCCCGCCTGCTCGGCGAAGTGCAGCCCCTCGGACAGACCCTGCAGCAGGCCTGCGATGCAGATCTGGTTGACCATCTTGGCGAGCTGGCCGCTGCCGGTAGGGCCGAGCAGGCGCGCGTGGCGCGCGTAGTGCTCGATCAGCGGGCGGGCCTGCTCGTAGTCGCTCTCGCGCCCGCCGACCATGACGGTGAGCGTGCCGTGCTCGGCGCCGGCCTGGCCGCCGGAGACGGGCGCATCGAGGAAGCCGGCGTTCTTGGCCAGGGCGCGACGGGCGAGCTCGCGGGCGATGTCCGCGGAGGCGGTGGTGTGGTCGACGAGAACCGCGTTGTCCTCGATCGACTCCAGCACACCCTCGCGTCCCAGGGTGACGGCGGCGAGGTGGTCGTCGTTGCCGACGCAGCAGAAGATCAGCTGCGCGCCCTCGGCCGCCTCGGCCGGCGTCATGCGCGCACGCCCGCCATGTTGCTCGACCCAGGCCTCGGCCTTGGCCCGCGTACGATTGAAGACGCTGACCTCGTGGCCAGCCCGAGCGAGGTGGCCCGCCATGGGCGCCCCCATCACGCCGAGCCCGATGAACGCGACTTTCTTCCCCATGCCTGCTGCGATGCCTCCCCGCGCGATCGTCGGTCGGGCAGGCCGGGAAGGCAAGTGCCGAGGGCGCGGGGGGAGCTCGGTGACCGTGCGCCGAGAGCCCAGCCATCGACTGTGGCGTTCGACGCGCATATAACCGGATTTGACGTATAGAGACATACTCTGTAATAAATGAGCATGGCCGAGTCGGTGACCGCGCGCGGTGTGGTGCTGAACCTGGTGCGGGTCTCCCCGCGGCGGGCGATCGCGGTGCGGCAGCTGATCGAGGTGGGGGCGCTGTTTGGCTTTGCTGCGGGCGCGGTGCGGGTGGCGGTCGCGCGCTTGACGGCCCAGGGACTGCTCGAGAGCGATGAGCGCGGGTCCTATCGGCTTGGGCCGGCGGCGCGCTCGGTGGGCGAGCACGTGGAGCAGTGGCGACGCGGGGAGGCGCGGATGCGGGCCTGGGGCGGCGGCTTCCTGGCCGTCATCCTGCCGCCGAAGCCGCAGCGCAGGGCGCGGCGGGCCTCGCTGCGGGCACTCGCGCGCATGGGCTTCGCCGAGGGACCGGGTGGTCTGTGGCTGCGGCCGGACAACCTGCGCGTGCCGTTCGACGCGTCGCGAGCGCGGCTGCAGGACCTCGGGCTCGAAGCCGAGGCCGAGCTGTTCGTCGCCGATCGCTTCAGCGCGGGGCAGCGTGCCCAGATCGAAGGCCTGTGGCCGGTGACGCAGCTGCAGAAGGTGTACGCGCGCAACGTGCGCGCGCTGGAGCGCAGCCTCGCGCGGCTGCCGTCGATGCCGCACGACCAGGCGCTGGTGCAGAGCTTTCTGCTCGGCGGCGAGGCGATCCGCGTGCTGGCGCGCGACCCGCTGCTACCGCCGCAGATCATGCCCTGCGAGGGGCGCGCGGAGCTGACCGCGCGCATGCTGCGCTACGACGAGGTCGGCCACGAGATCTGGCGCAGACTGCCCGCGGAGCCGGAGCTGAAACTGCTGAGAGGAGGGCGCCGTGCTGGTTGATCCCAATCGCTACTTCGACAAGGACCAGCTGACCGCGCTGCGACGCATCTCGCCGCTGCGCGGGCTGGGCTCGGTGCTGTGGACGTGGGCGTGGATCGTGGCGTGCTTCGCCGCCTACGCGATCTACCCGAGCGTGTGGACCGTGCTCGGGGCGTGGCTGGTGATGAGCGGACGGCACCTGGCGCTGGCGATCCTGATGCACGAGGCGAGCCACGGGCTGATCGTGCGCAGCAAGCGCGCCAACGACTGGGTGGGCCAGTGGCTGACGGCCTACCCCGCCATGACCGACATGCTGCTCTACCGCGCGACCCACTTCGTGCACCACCGCGAGACCTGGACGCAGAAGGATCCGGACCTTTCGCTGGCGGCGGCGCTGCCGGTGAGCAGGCGCAGCTTCCGGCGCAAGATGGTGCGCGACCTGACGGGGCAGACGGCGTACAAGCGCCATCGGGTGCTGGCACGCTACGCGGCCGGGCTCTCGGTCTCGGGCAAGGGGCTGGAGGGCAAGTCGCCGTGGCGGGTGTTGGGCGCCTTCGTGCGCAACCAACGTGGCTTTCTGATCACAAACGGGCTGATGCTGGGGGGGCTGACGGCGGTGGGGATCCCGGAGGCGTACCTGTTGGTCTGGTGGCTGCCGTGGGTGACGGGGTACTCGGTGGTGC
>JAPPOT010000322.1 GCA_028817855.1 Myxococcales bacterium | reverse complement strand
CGCGGTGGGCCGGGAGGAGCGGGCGCATGCTGGGGTGGGAGTGTACTACAGGATGCCCGAGGCGCGCTCGGCCAGCTCGCTTCGCTCGCCCTTCACGAGCGACACGTGGCCGGCGATGCTCTCGGCCATGAAGCGCTCGGCGACGGTCGCCAGGCCGTTGCTTGCAGCGTCCACATAGGGGTTGTCGATCTGATCGGGATCGCCGGTCAAGACAATCTTGGTCTCCGCGCCGCAGCGCGTGATGATCGTCTTGACTTCGTGGGGCGTCAGGTTCTGGGCCTCGTCGACGATCAGGAACTGGTTGGGCAGGGTGCGCCCGCGGATGTAGGTGAGCGCCTCGACCTGGATCGTGCCCGCGGCCAGCAGCTCGGCGTAGCTGCGGCCCGCGTCGAAGCGCCCGCCACCGGTGGTGAAGATGTACTCGAGGTTGTCGAAGATCGGCTGCATCCAGGGATTGAGCTTCTCCTCGATCGTCCCGGGCAGGTAGCCGACGTCGCGGCCGAGCGGGAAGATCGGCCGCGAGACCAGCATGCGCGCGTACTGGCCCTCGCCCAGCACCTTGTGCAGACCGGAGGCCACCGCCATCAGGGTCTTGCCGGTGCCGGCGCGGCCCACGAGGGTGATCAGGCGCACCTGGTCATCGAGTAGGAGATCGACCGCGAAGCTCTGCTCCACGTTGCGCGGCCGCACGCCCCAGACCCCCTCGCGAATCGTGGTCAGGGGCGTCACCGTCTCTTGCCCCTGACGATAGCGACCGAGCGCCGTATGCTTGGACTTGGCCGAGTCGCGCAGCACGACGCAGGCGTTGGCATGCAGCTGCACGTCCTCACCCAGGGCGGCCACCGGCACCGGATTGCGCTTGCCCAACGCATCCACCAGACAGCCGCTGACATCGAGCTCGACGATGCCCTTGTAGAGCGTCTCGGGCTGGACCTTGCCGCCTTCATAGGTCTCCGCCACCAGGCCCAGCGCGTCGGCGCGGATGCGCAGATTGCTGTCCATCGTGACGAAGATGGTGGGCTCATCCGGATGGGCATCGCGCTCCGCGAGCGCCGAGGCCAGGATCCTGTGGTCGGCCGAGCGACCATTGGCCTCTGCCAACACATCCCCGCGCGCAGCGACTCGCAACCGACCGCCGTCGGGCAGCGCCACGCCTTGTTGGAGCGTCTCTTCGGCCAGGTCACGCAGCTCGTCGATGAAACGCGCGAGCATGCGGGCGTTGCGCCCGAGCTCGTTCATCTCGCGCTTGAAGTGATCGATCTCCTCGATGACGTAGATCGGGAGGACCACCTCGTTCTCTTCGAACTTGAAGATAGCTCGCGGGTCATGCAGCAGGACGTTGGTGTCCAGGACGTAGACCTTGCGCACTGATAATGAAGCTAGCAGTCCGCTGTTTTCGATTCCACAACAATGTTTTCCGTCCGTACCCACAGGTGTGATCCCGTCTTACCTTCATGTCCGAGATCACGCGTGATGCAACTCGCCTTCGCTTCGCGTGCTGTAAAGCACGGATGCTCTGGGGCGCCGGGAATGCTATTGTGATCGGAAGGGCAAACGCAGCACGAGCCCGCACTTACTCGAGGTGGCCATGGCGAAAGCATCCGGATCCCTGATCTCGAAGATCGCAGCGCTGCAGGACTACGATCAGTACGAGGGCCTTCACTGGGAAGGCTCCTTCGAGGACTACCTGGGAATCATCAAGGAGCGACCTGAAGTCGCGCGCAATGCCTTTCAGCGCGTCTACGACATGGTCATCAGCTACGGCGAAGAAGAGTACATCGACAACAAGAAGCGACTGATCCGCTACCCCTTCTTCAAGGACCCGATCGACAACGGCAAGGACGCGATCCACGGGCTCGACATTCCGCTGATGCGCCTGGTGCACGTGCTGCAGGCCGCGTCCCAGGGCTACGGCCCGGAGAAGCGCATCATCCTGCTGCACGGCCCGGTGGGCTCGTCCAAGAGCACGATCGCGCGCTTGCTGAAGAAGGGTCTGGAGGCCTACTCGCGCACCGATGCCGGCGCGCTCTACAGCTTCAGCTGGGTGAACCTGAAGGGCACGGGATGCGTGGCGGAGGACGACGAGCACGGCGTCTTCCCGTGTCCGATGCACGAGGATCCGCTGCGTCTCATCCCGGAGGCCTGGCGCGAGGAGACCCTGCGGGAGCTGGCGCTGGGCAACGATCGCCAGCGCGTGCGCATCGAGGGCGACCTGGACCCGGCCTGCCGCTTCATCTTCCAGCGCCTGATGGAGAAGTACAACGGCGACTGGGGCAAGGTCATCGCCAACCACATCCAGGTCAAGCGCTTGCTGCTGAGCGAGAAGGACCGCGTCGGCATCGGCACCTTCCAGCCCAAGGACGAGAAGAACCAGGACGCCACCGAGCTCACCGGCGACATCAACTACCGGAAGATCGCCCAGTTCGGCTCGGACTCCGATCCGCGCGCCTTCAACTTCGACGGCGAGCTGAACATCGCCAACCGCGGCATCGTGGAGTTCGTCGAGATCCTCAAGCTCGACGTGGCCTTCCTCTACGACCTCCTGGGAGCGACCCAGGAACACAAGATCAAGCCGAAGAAGTTCGCGCAGACCGACATCGATGAGGTCATCATCGGCCACACCAACGAGGCCGAGTACAACAAGCTCTTGAACAACGAGTTCATGGAGGCGCTGCGCGACCGCACGATCAAGATCGACATCCC
>JAPPOT010000100.1 GCA_028817855.1 Myxococcales bacterium | reverse complement strand
GAGCACCATGCGAGCTGCAACGCCGGCGTGACCGTCGACAGCTGCAGCGAGCTGCTCTCGGCCGCCTGCGCCAGCTGCCCGCTCGAGGCGCGCGACGGCAGCGAGGGATGCGACGGCCTCGAGCGCTGCGGCTCGCTGTGCTCCGGGCTGATCCCGCCGCCCGCGACCGCCGCCGAGTGCCGGTCGCTGATCGAGACCTACGCCGCCTTCGGGGAGGTAGAGGCCTGCCTGTGCGACGCATGCCTTCCGAGTCTGGGCGAGTGCCTGGTCGATCCCGGCTGCAGCGAGATCCTCACCTGCGCGAGCGAGACGGGCTGCCGTCAGGCTGCCTGCTACGCGGCCGACACCTGCCGCGACGCGATCGACGCATGGGGCGGTCCCGCTTCCTCCTCCGCGAACCTGGCCACCACGCTCGGGAGCTGCGCACCGGCCTGCGAACCCTGAGCGGCGGAGCTCACGGGGCCACGAGTCGCTGCACGTGCCCGTCGATGCACGCGCGCTGCGCCGGTGTCAGCCCCGCGGGGCCCGAGCCCAACGGCATCGGCGACCCGCAAGGCGGCGCTTCGCTGAGCTTGAGCAAGAGCAAGCTGTGCTCCGGCTGCTCCGCGTCCACGATGCGCAGGCCGCTGTCCGCGCACTCGAAGCCGGCAGCCGGGACGTCGAGCAGGCGCGTGTCGACTTCGGGGGCGATCAGGTCGAGACCGTTGACCGTGCCCTCGTGACAGACGCTGGTACCGCAGACGCGCGCGAAGACCTCGCCCTCCACGTCACAGTCGGTCGACTGCCCCGCAGCAACCGTGCCCGCCGCGCCTTCGCCGCCAGAGGGGCCTCGCTCGGCCCGCGCCCCGTCGCACGCGGCGCCCACGCACAGGCAACCGAACGTGCAGAGGGTCCAGGCGCGGATCCACATCGCCCGCTCAGCCCAGCTCGCCGAGCGCCCGACGTGCCTTGACCAGGGCGAGGAACTCGCGGCGCGATTTGATCGCGGGTTGCTCGAAGGCCCAGCGCCGCGCGCCGTGCTCCCCGTCCAGCTCGCGCTTGCGGTCGGCCAACAGACTCCGATCGACCTCGTAGCGGCACGCGCCGGGATCGACGCAGTAGAGCTTGGCTGCGTTCAGGCCGAGGATGCCCGCCTTCAGTTGCGGGGTCAGCTCCGGGTAGCCGTACATCTCCTGGAGCTCCTGGGAGATGGTGAAGGTGCGGAAGGCCTCGATCTGCCGCTGCGGCGAGCCGAACCAGACGCACTCGGATCCCCACAGCAGGTGGTCCTCGCCGAGGTACTTGAGCATCTTGCCCACGTAGTGCTGGGCGCCCGTGGGATTGCCGGAGGCCAGCAGCCACGCACTGCCCATCTCGGCGTAGACGTTCTTGCCCTTGAGGCCGTTGTCCTCGACCGTCTTCGCGAGGCGGTCCACGCCACCGCCCTCGGGATCGTACGGCCCCTCCCGGTTCCCGGTGCCGTAGGCCGAGTGGTAGATGATGAAGACGGCGTCCGGGAATTTCAGCGCGGCGGGACCCACGTCGCGGGGGTCGGCGTAGGTCGAGTCGAAGCCGGGCAGCGGGAAGCCCTCGTGCGCGCAGATCAGCGGGTCTCCCAGGTCGAGTGCCTTCTGGATGAAGCGCTCGCCGACCTCGCCGTCGAGCCACCAGGGGCCGCCCCCGGTGGAAGCCGGCGGGTAGCACTTCCAGCCCACGTGGCCGAGCTCGTTGTGCACGCGCTCCATCATCTGCGAGACCACATCCCAGTTCGAGTCGGGACCGACCTGGCAGTGGTTGACCATGCGCTGGCTCGCGGCCGCCATGTTGATGCGCGTGCGCGAGTCGACCATGTCCGCGTTGGAGAAACCGGTGAGATCCCCTGTGGTCTCCGACACCCGCGAGGGCAGGCCCGAGAGCACCGCCACCGTGGTGTCCGAGTCGAGGAAGATCTGCTCGAGGTAATTGTCGGGCCAGGCGCACTCGTCGCCCGACAGCTGCATGTCGCCCTCGTGGCCCGGCATGCCGTTGAGCTGGCATGGGCTCAAGACGAAGCCCGACGCGCCGTCGTTCACGTGGTGGGTCTGCAGGTCGAAGATGAACTCCTCGCCACCGACGAGCGCCTCGGCCATCTCGCAGTCGAGGGTGGCATCCTGTGGGATGCAGAAGCCGCCGTCGGGCTGGCCGCTCGCATCGCACCAGTCGGCGCACTCGCCGTCGGGCATCGGCTCGCCGCCGCCGGCATCGGGCTGGGGGCCGCCCATTGCCGGCGCGCCGCCGGAGCCCGCGGGGCCGGACATGGGACCGGTGGCCATCGGGACCGGGTTGCCCACCATGCCCGCGGACGGGTCGGTGCCCATGTTCGGCACCGTCGGGTCCATGATCGGATCGGCGAGCTGCGTCGGCATGTGGCCACGCTCGTCGCCACATCCGGAAGCCAGGTTCAACACCGACAGCGAGGTGCACATGCCCATCGCGCTGGCGATGAACTCGCGGCGGTCCATGGCGAGCTTGCGTGCGTTGTCGTCGCAGCGCCGTCGGATCTCGTCGCGCACCTGGCGCTCAAGCGGCGTTTGCCGGTGGTAGAACTCACCGTTGGACTTGTCGCCGAGGAAGATCGGCGGCTCGTAAGGCAGCTCCGGCGCGGTCTTCTTCCGCAACCTGAGCCAGGGCAGCTTGCTCATGGAAACACCTCACCATGCCCACATCGCCGCTGTTCATGACGCTAGCGGGCGCGCCCCAGCGCCACAAGCCTCCGCGCTTGGGTACGACGTGCCCCAAAGCTTCTTTGAAGGGTGAGGGTGCAGTGCGTGCCAGTGGTGTCCGGCGCCGTCAACCACAGTGCATCGCGCGGACGCGCGCGGGCCGGGTTCGCCGCGGCCCGGCCTGCGGCCGTGCAAGCCGGCCGGCGGGCGGCGCGTGCTAGGCTGACGGCCATGCACAACCCTCGGGCGCCGGGCCTGCTGTGTGCGTGGCTGCTGCTGGTCGCGTGCAATGCTTCGGGCGGCACGCGACCCACGGTGCAGCAGGGGGCGTCTCCCGAGCCGGCGCCCGCGGTCTCACCCGAGGCGGAGCCGGCGGCCTCATCACAGGGCGCGGACGATGGCGAGGGCATCTCGCCCGTCAGGCACATCGGCATCTACGTGCACCCCTACTACGCCTCCAGCGCCCGCGCCGAGGACGCGCCCACCGTGCACGTGGGAGACCGCTACGACGCCCTGCTGTCCTCCACCCGCCGGGAAGATGTGGTCCGCGCGCGCGACCTCATCGAGGCGGAGGCCGCGCACGTCACCCCGATGTCGATGATGGTCCTGGCGATCCGGCTCTACGACGTCGGGCTGCGCGACGAGGCGGTCATGTGGTTCTACGCGGCCAAGGGGCGCTACATCACGCTCGCCGAGGTCATCGATGTGAAGGCATCGGGACTCACCGAGGTGTCGTATACGATCAACGCCTTCTCGGAGCTCGTGGGCCCCTTCATCAACAGCTACGCCTTCTGTGACGTGGACAAGCAGCAGCAGGCGCGGCGGCGCGCCACCGAGTGGGTGATCGCGCACCCCTACGAGACGATCTTCTTGGATCGGCTCGTGGCTCTTCCGGGCGACCGCAAGCAGAACCTGGAGAAGGCGATCGGCATCATCCGCGAGGGTATGATCAAGGAGCGCACGCTCATCGAGGACCCGAAGGCGCTCGGAGAGCTGAAGCGCACCCGGGCCGAGCGCCAGGTCGACGCCCAGTTCTGCTGGGAGCCAACGCCCTGACGCCCTCGCTTCGGGTTCACATCGCTGGCCTGCGACTCCTCCAGACAGGAAGGAGGCTTGGACCCATGCGACATAGACCCATTCCGGTGCCCCGGGAGCTTCCGGTGGCCTTCGAGCCGACCGCCGCGGCGTTCCTGCTCAACTTCACCGCGCTCGTCTTCGTCGGGCTGTGGAATGCCCCGCCATGCCGAATGTCGACAACGCGGCGACGCTCCGGTGAGTCTCGGGTAGACTCCGCGGCATGGAAGCCCGCCGCGCGGAGGCACGTGACCGGGATGCCGCCGTGGCGGTGCTCACGCTCGCCTTCGCGGTCGATCCGGCGATGCGCTTCATGCTGCCGACGCCCAAGAGCTACCGGGCGCACGCCGCGACGATGATCGACGCGGGGGTGAGGCTGGGGCTCGAGCTCTACACCCGGCACGGGTTCGAGGCCAAGCGTGAAGGACGCATCGCCGAGGGGGTGCCGTTGGTGCAGATGGTGCGAGACGCGCGCTAGCACGCGCTGGAGGTGCGAGGTGACTTGTGGGGGCGCGTGCAGCGCCTGGTGTGGTAGGTCGGTGGCGAGGAGGCCGAATTATGCGTCGAGGAAGCGTAGCGATGCTCGCGTGGATCGCGGTGGCATGCTCCGGGAGCGGGTCGAAGAGCGGGGCTGAGACCGAGACGGCGACCGGAACCGAGGCCGAGACCGAGACCGAGACCGGGACTGAGACCGCGACCGGGACCGAGGCCGAGACCGGGACCGGGACCGAGGCCGAGACCGGGACCGGGACCGGGGCCGGGACCGAGACCGCGACCGGGGCCGCGACCGAGGCCGAGACCGGGACCGCGAACGGAACCGAGGCTGCGCCCGGGACCGAGACCGGCGGCGAGGCAGAGACCGAGCCGGTGGCGGCGCCGAAGGCTCGCAAGGCTGCGAAGCCCAACACCGAGACCTCCCCCAAGCCCGGCGCGGCCCCCGCGCAGGCCGACGACGAAGGTGCCGGCGCCGCTGAGGCCGAGGCCGAGCCGCCGGCCAAGCGTGCGTCCGTGGAGGGGCCCTGCGGCAAGAAGGGGCAGCCCATGTGCCCGCTGCAGAAGTGGATGGACCGCAACGTCCAGGTGCCGATGGAAGCCGGCAAGCTCGACGCGGTCGCCAAGGCCATGCGCAGGGCTGCGGCTTTCAGCCCCGACGCGAGCTGGAACGCCGGAGACCAGGGCTGGCCGGCGCTGGCGCGCGCCGCAGCCACGGCGGCCGACAGCGGCGACCTGGCGGCGACCAAGGCCGAGTGCAAGCGCTGCCACAAGGCCTTTCGCAAGCAATACAAGAGCCGCTACCGCAAGCTGGCAGTGCCGTGAGCGTGGCCGGATGGGCACGCCGGCCCCGCAGGCCCTAGCCCCGCTTGGGTGCGGCCGCGGGCGGTAGCTCGTACATGCGCTCGAGGTAGACGGCTTGCTGGATGGCGCGGCCTTCGGCCGTCGTCAGGAAGCGCTTCTGGAAGGCGAGCAGGGCGGCATCGCTCAGCAGCTCGCGCCGGTGGAGCTCGGCCGCGACCAGCATACCGGTCTCGCGCACGAGCAGAGGTGCTCGGTCCTGCTGCCAGATCGCGCGGTGCAAGGTGCGTGCGTCCTCGCTCTGGCGGTCGAACAGCGCCTTCACCTCGCCGTAGCGCACGCGCGCGTTGCCCTCAAGCAGCGTGGTGGCCTGGGCCAGCGTGCTCTCCTGACCGGTGACCAGCTGCTCGTGCTGCGCAGACCAGACCGGCGGACCCTTCAGCTTGTCGTGGGCGAACTCGCGCCGCGACTGCTGGGACGCCAGGAAGAACGCACCGGTGCCCGTGCTGCCGAGCACCACCGTGACGTGGAAGCTGTGGGTGATGCCGAAGAGACGCTCGCCCACCGCCTCCAACGCGACCTCGCCCTCGGGCGTGCGGCACAGCTTCTTGCGATCGCCGTCGAGCACCACCTCCTGCGCGAAGCGCTCGTAGGAGTGGTAGAGGCAGCGCACCACGCGCTGCACGGCGGACACGGCGGCGCGACGCTCGCGCTCCGGCATCGGGCCCTGCAGGATGTGACGGCGCTGGCTCATGATCAGCTCGGCCAGCTCGGGACGCGCCAGCAGGTAGTCGATGTAGGCCTGCGCCTCCTCGCGCAGGCCCGCAGCGGCCAGCCACTTGCGCTTCTTGCTGTCGCGCTCCGGAGTGTTGGCGAAGTCGTCCTGCAGCCGCATCTCGAGCCGCTCCAGGAACTCCGCGAGTGCGCGCATATGCTGCAGCAGGCCCCAGTTGCGCGGATCGGGCCCGGCATCGCGCGTGCCCGCAGGACCGAGCAGGTACTGGGTGGGCGAGACCGCAGCGATCGGCGCCGAGACGCTCTCCTCGAAGCGCGTCGCCGCCTCGGCCTCCGCCACGGCGCGCGTGTACGGCATCGACTCCAAGTCCGTGTCGCGAAAGGCCTTGAGTGCGCTCTGCTGGGCGGGCGCGGCGAGCCGGCGGTCCACCTCCTGCTGGAGGGCCGCGCGAATCCGGCGCATCTCGTCGACGGTGGCGCCCAGAGCTTCGAAGTAGAGCAAGAGCCCCGTGGGGTCGCGGACGGTCGTCCTGCCCTGCAGGAAGTTCCGGAAGGTCATCGCACTGACCGGCCGGCCGTGCTGATCGTCCGCGTCGAAGTAGCGCTGCAGCACCTGCTCGCCGAGGGCGTGGTAGCCGGTCGCGCTCGCCTGGAAGCGCGCCAGGAAGACCTCGCGGATTCCCTCGAGGCTGCTCAGGTCATCAGCCACCTGTTGCATGCGCACTCCCTTCCCCTGTAGCAAGGTCGGCCGCCGCTGCGCGCGCGCAGACTTCCATGAAGAGCTCCGCGAGCGCTCCATAGTCCGCGTCGCGCTGGCGCCCGATGCCGTGATTCGAGGCCGCCAGCGAGGCGATGCGGTAGCGCGCCTCGGGCACGCCTTGGCGCGCTACCGCATCGCCCATGCGCGCGGCACAGCGTTCGGGCGGCACCCAGGCGTCGTCCTCACCCCAGCACGCGGTCATGCGCACCCCCTCTGCCTCGGCGGCGCGCGCGGCGACACCCGCGACCATGTGGCGCAGCTCCGCGTCCGAGACGCGCACAAGTAGATCGAGCTCGCGCAGCGCGCGCAGGCAGATGTCGATCGTGGGCTCGTCCTCGGTATAGCGCCCGAACCAGGCCAGCGCCTGAGGCGTGTGCATGGCCAGCTCCCCGAGCACGATGCCGGTGTTCATCACGAAGAGCCGCCGCAGCCACGACCGCAGCAGCGGGTTGAGCGGGCTGGGCCGCGCCATCACGGTGGCCATCAGGTTCATGTGGGGAGCGAGCGCGGCAAGGGTGCGGACCGTATCGGGCAGCGCGTAGTCGCAGCGCAGCGGCGCGGCACAGGCGAGCACCTCCACCGGCCGGTCGTGCTCGGAGACAGGGCGGGTGCGGAGCTCCAGCGCGGTGCGCGCGCGGCAGCTGAGCCCGGCGAAGACGAGCGTGTCGGGGCAGTCGGCCAGGGCGGGCGCGAGGGTATGGCCCATGCGAATCGAGAACTCGTCGGCGCCCAGGAAGGCGCCGGCCTCGTGGGTCGTGTCCGCGACCAAGTGGCGACAACGCGCGAGCTCGGGCTGCTCCGCGCACAGGCGCCTCAATCCTGACAGCGGGGAGTAGCGGATCTCCCCGCTGCCGAGGAGGTGAACCACCGTCACCGCCAGGCGCGGCCCGTCGGCTGGGCCGGGGGTGAGCCAGCCCGCGTCGACCTCGAAGAGCAAGGGGGCGAGCTGCCGCAGGGGCTCCTGCCGAGGCTGCCGTCGATGGCGGGTGCGCTCCCGATGCAGAGCCGCCGCGGCCTGCCGCTGGCGAGTCGACCGCCCCGCCCACAGCCGCAGCAGGGTCCACAGCGCGCGCGGTCCCCCGAGCCGCAGCGCCCACAGCGCAGCAAACCAGTCGCGCAGGGATGGCGGGGGAGCGGACACGGACCGCCAGTATGGGCCCTCGTACAGATCGACGGAAGCTCGCTTGTACAGGCCAGGCGACATGGCGGACCTGAGGAGCGGTTCAACCAACCAAAACTGGATAACTTTTACCCATCTTCCCAAAGGTGGTGCGTACAACTCGGCCTGACTCTAGTGATACGATGTATGCTGTATCCATGAAGTGAGCAGTGCTGGGAAGCGCCGGAGGATGGGCAGATGGTGGGAATCGAGTCGACCTCGACGAACTGCTCCGTCCTCCTCGAGGGCGGCGGTGCGTACTTCGACGACTTCCTCTGCCAGCTCAACGTGCCTGGAGCCGTGCATCCAGTCCGAGTGGCGAGACCTGTGGGGCATCAATGGCGCCCTACCCCGGACTGCGAGGGCTGCTACGCCGACAACGACCGCGGCATGGTGCGGGCTCGCCGACGACCTCTTCACGAAGTACCCGAACGAGCACCAGGTCGCGGGCTGGTCTCCAGCTTGTCGCAGGGTGTGGCAGCATGTCTCACGCGCACGCTGTGCATTCTCGCGTCGAGTGGACAGCTGCGAGGCCGCGCCATTTGCTATCCTAGTGGGGTGCTGCAGACAGCCGCGCAACGCCTGACCCCCAGGGCGCTCGTTAGCGAAGCGCTCGACCGCAACCTCCGGCAGTTCCTCATGCTCTACGGCGACACCCAGTTCTTGTTGGTGGGCCTGGGGCGCGATGCGGGCGACCTCAAGTCGGGCCTGCTGTCGATGTCGGGATGCGTCGGGACCTCCCTGCAACCCAGCCTTAACGTGATGAGCTACGACACCATCCTGTCGAGCGACGAGGTCACCACCCAGACGGGCCTGGAGTCGGACGATCCGAACACGGACTTCGATGCGGAGACCTTGGTCAACCTGCTGATCCAGTCGCCCCACTTCGCGATCGCCCTGCGCAAGCGGAGCAACGACCCGAGCTACAGCGATCGCATCTCGCTCGGCCGCGCTCGCAACAAGGACGTGGTGCTGCGCGACAGCAGCATATCGAAGTTCCACGCGTGGCTGGAGATGGACGAGGAGGGTGGCTTCTACTTGGCGGATGCCGGCAGCACGAACGGAACCAGGCTCGATGGCGTCATGCTCACGCCGATGGAGCTGGTGCGCGCCCGACCGGGTGTGTCGATCCGGCTCGGCTCGGTCAAGGCAACCCTCTGCACGACCGAGACACTCTGGCGCGCGCTGCACGACCTGTACTGACCGGCGCCCGTCGGCTCGGGTGAGGTCAGTCCGGCGGCTCGTAGGCCATGCAGCGCAGTCGCTCGGGACGCTTGCTCGCCTTCGGCAACGCGACCTCGCCGAAGGGCGTCTGGAGCGGACGCTCGCAGTCCAGGTAGTGAAAGAAGAACGCGATGCGCACGTCGCCGCGCCAAAGGGTCGGATTGCGGTCGCCCTCGAGCATCACCTCGCCCACGACCTCGTCCCCATCGGCATTGAGGAAGGAGTCATCCCACGGCACCTGCCAGTTGGACGAGGTGGTGTTCGGATCGGCCTGGGTGAAGTCGCTCATCTCCGCCGACCCCGCGCAGTCGCGGATCCACAGCTCCACCAGGTGGCATGGCTCCTTCGCCTCGACCGGATGCACGCCGATGATCTCCACCAGCGTGTCGGGTTTCGCCCGGGCAGACGAGGTCGTCATGATGAACTCCTCCTGGGTGCGTGCGCCATTCACGTTAGCACCGAGGGGAGCGAGGCGCGTGTGGGCCGCGTTACGAAGGCGGTGGATCGCGCGCGGCGGTTGACTGCCCCAGGCTAGGGGTGGTGCTCGAAGCAGTAGAAGTGGTGGCCGACCGCCTGGGCCGGCGCGCACGGGAAGGGCGAAAGCTCGCTCCACAGCATCGCGGTGGGTGCGGCGCTGAAGTCGCCGACCGCGCCCGTGTCGCCGGCCGAGCTGCTCGTCCAGTCCGTGCACGCGCCCATGATCGACAGCACGCCCGACGGGTCTGTGCCTGTCCAGACGTAGGGACCGTCGGGTCCCACCACCACCGGTCGCGCGGCTTCGTCGTGATCGATTGGGGCGACTGGGCCAGTGCCGGTCAACGCACCGAGCGACGTCGCGATCGGTTGGAAGGCCGGTCCGGGCACACGCATCATGTACGAACGGTCGACCAAGCGCGTGACGGCGTCGACCGCGGTCCCCGTGGAGCCGTCCATGCTCAACCAGGCCCGGTACTCGCTCAGAAGGCCCGCGGCGACCGCCAGGTCGGTGCAGATCGCGTCCGCATCGGCCACGCTGTTGAAGGTCATGCCGGTGCCCGGCGTGCCGGAGTAGGCCGTGCCCGGGACCGCGGGCAGGCTAGTCGTGAAGACCAGCGCCTCGCACTCGCCTGCCGTACAGATGTCGCTGTCGCAGCGCCGGCCGCAGCCGCCACAGTGATCGGCATCGGTGTCGAAGTCGATGTCGCGGAGGCCCGGGCAGTCCTCGAAGCGGGCGCAATAGATCGGCGCGACGAGCGGCGTCGCCCCCGTGCCGGAGGGGTCGCAGAGCTGCACGCTCACCTCGAAGGCTCCCAGTCCGGGCGCGAAGGGGTCGCCCACCGTCACCTGCGCGGCCGGATCCGAGTAGCCGACGCAGTCCTGCCCGGTGGGCAGTCCCTGCGGGTTGCTGCCCGTGACCACGATCGGGAACTGGGAGACAAGGTTCAGCTCCGTGAGCTCGATCGGAACGGTCATCGGCGCGAGCCCGGGTCCGGGGCCCGGCACCAGGATGCCACCGGTCGGGCTCACCAGGTCGAGGGCGACGAGCTCGATGTCGACGCGCGCGTAGGGGCCATCGCCGAGCCGCTGCACGATCGTGTCGACCGGAACCTGAGAGTCGCTCATGATCGCGCGGAAGCTGGTGGGATGGGCGATGCCGGCGTCGAGGGCCGCCTGCTGGCAGTGCGCGTCGAAGGCGCCGAGCCCGACCGGACCCGGCACCACCGGCAGCGGCTGGTCACTGACGAAGAGCAGGTCGAGCTCGGGGTCGGGGAAGATGCAGCCGTCGGGGCTCGATATCATCAGGCCGGGGCAGCAGACACCGTCGCTGCAGGTTCCGCTGAGCATCCCGGGGGCAGGCGCCAGGTCGCAGGCGAGCGCATCGGGCTCCTCGGTGTACCTCTGATCGCAGGCGCCGCTTCCGTCGCAGCGGGCGTCCAGACAATCGGCCGTGGTGTCGTCGCAGCTGGTGCCCTCGGGCTCGAAGGCGCGGCTCTGGTCGCAGCCGCCGGCACCATCGCACTGAGGGATCGTGCAGATCTCGCCATCCGTGTCATCGCAGGCGTCGCCAGCTGGCACGAACCCACACCCTCCGGCGCCATCGCAGTTGCCGGTATCGCAGACGTCGGTGTCCTGGTCGCACTGGTCCTTCGGGTCGGTCCCATCGGGCGCGAGCTCGCAACCGCCGCTGCCGTCGCACTGGTTGCAGAGCTCGCAGTCGTCGGTCAGGTCCTGGCCGCTCGGCTCGTCGCTGCACACGCCCGAGGTGCAGACCTGGCAGAGGCCGCAGTCCAGATCATCGTCCGCATTCGTGAAGCTCGTGCAGGTGCCGGCGTCGTTCGGCGCCTTGCACGCGCCGAACGAGGCGCAGCGGTCTGCCATCAGGTCGTGGTAGTTGCGGCACGTGACGTCGAGGTCATCGCAATCGATGTCACCGCAATTGGCATCGTCCGCGGGCGTCTGATCACAGGTGCCCGCGCCGTCGCACGCCTCGCATAGACCACAGCTCGTGCCCGCGTCCTCGAAGCCGCAGGCCCCCGACCCATCACAGGCGCCGGTATTGCAGGCGTCGGGATCGCACTGGTCCTTCGGATCGTCGCCCTCCAGAGCGGTGGCGCAGGCCCCCAGCCCATCGCAGGCGGCACATGTACCGCACTGGTCCTTGGGATCGCTGTCGAGACTGGCGTCCTCGCACGCACCGGCGCCGTCACAGATGGCGCACGTGCCGCACTCGTTCAAGGGGTCTGTGTTGGTCGTCACGTCGACGCAGGCGCTGGTGCCGTCGCACACCTGGCACAGGGTGCAGTCGTCCACCGGGTCCGTGTCGACCGCGGCCGGCACGCACGCGCCCGTGTCGCACACCTCGCACTCGAGGCAGTCGTCCACCGGATCCGTGTTGACGGCCGCGTCCTCGCAGAAGCCAGACCCGTCGCACACCTGGCACTCGAGGCAATCGTCCACCGGGTCCGTGTTGGCGGCCGCGTCCTCGCAGAGTCCCAGCCCGTCGCAGACCTGGCACACCGAGCAATCGTCTGCCGGGTCCGTGTTGGCCACGGCGCTCTCGCAGACCCCGAGTCCGTTGCAGACCTGACAGTCGCTGCAGTCGTCCACCGGATCGGTGTTGGCGGGAGCGTTCTCGCAGCTGCCAGCGCCGTCGCAGACCTGGCAGTCGTCGCAGTCATCGAGCGGATCGGTATTCGCGCGGACCTCGAAGCAGCTGCCAGCGCCATCGCACGCCTCGCAGGGGCTGCAGTCGTCCTTCGGGTCGGTGTCGGTCGTGGCGTCGGTGCACAGACCCGCGCCGTCGCACACCTCGCAGGGCGCGCAGTCGTCCAACGGATCGGTGCCGCTGGCCGTGTTCTCGCACAGCCCGGCGCCATCGCAGACCTCGCACGCGAGGCAGTCGTCCAGCGGGTCGGTGTTCGCCGGCACGTTCGTGCACGCGCCGCTCCCATCGCAGAGCTCGCAGTTGCCACAATCGCCGAGCGTGTCCGTGTTCGCCGCCACGTCCTCACAGCCCCCGGCGCCGTCGCACTGCTCGCAGTCGGGACAGTCGTCGTTCGTGTCCAGCCCCTGGACCACGTTGCCGCAGCTCCCGGCACCGTCACAGACCTGGCAGTCGCCGCAGCGCGTATCGACCGCGGAGTTGACGAAGGCCGTGCAGCTGCCCACCGTGTTCGGAGCCTTGCACTCGCCCAGCGCCGAGCAGCGCTGCGTGGTGAGATCGGCGTAGTTGCGGCAGGCGTCGTCGAGCAGGTCGCAGTCGATCTCGCCGCAGGCGTCGTCGTCGGCCGGGACCTGGTCGCAAGCGCCCGCGCCGTCGCAGGTCGAGCACAGACCGCAGCCGGTGTCGACGGGCTCGAAGCCGCATGCGCCGCTGCCGTCGCAGGTGCCCGTGTTGCACGAGTCCTGGCTGCACTCGTCCTTGACGTCGGTGTCCACCGCGGCATCGGTGCAGCCGCCGCTGCCGTCACAGACCTCGCACAGGCCGCAGGTGTCGTTCAGGTCACCGTCTGCAGGCTCGTTGCCACACGCGCCGTTGCCATCGCAGACCTGGCAGTCACCACAGGAGGTGTAGAGAGCGGTGTAGACCAAGAGGTACCACTAATCATTATAAACCAACTTGCAGTCGTTCTGGCCCTCGAAGCGGTTCGCCGTCGGGTG
>JAPPOT010000733.1:1543-2711 GCA_028817855.1 Myxococcales bacterium | reverse complement strand
TCCCCGAGCCCCGGCCATTTGCCAGTGCCGAGGCGCCGGCGTGCACCCCCCACCCGACCACCCGTCTATGGAAGCGGGGGCTCGGCGCGTCGAGGCATCCAAGGCTTGAGGTGCTCGGCGCTAGAGGAAGTGTGCCCCGAGCGCCCCGAGCAAGCCTCCGAGCGCCAGCCACGCCAGCGGAAGACGTGGGCGGGTACCGCCGTCGAGCATGAAGTCGACGCGGTGGATGCTGCGGCGCTCCATGTCGATCAGCAGCACGCCCGCAACGTCGTAGGCGAGGCGGTACTCGAGGAGCTGGCGGCGGGTGTCGGGGTTGCGCGGGTTGGGCGCGTGCCGCCCGGTCTTGACCTCGGCCACGTAGCGTCGGCCCGCGCGCTCGACAAGGTAGTCCGCACGCAGTGCGATCTCCTGCGCCTCGCCGTCGACCCGCAGCATGAGCTGGGCTGGCGGCTGGCTGTCGACCACGCGATAGCCGCGCGACTCGAGCAACGGGAACGCCCGTTGCTCGCCCCTTGCTGCGCGCCGCTGTCGGGCCCGCTGGCGCAGTCGGTCCAGCACGCCTCGGATGCGGAATCCCGCGGCGAGGAGCAGCAGCGCGACCAGGCTTGCTGCGAACCAGCGGGCGTCGACAGGGAGGTCCACGGCCGCACGTTTTCGCTCTCCGCCTCCGCCGTCAAAAAAGAAACCGAAGGTTGCGCCGGCCGATAGGGGGCCATGCCCCGGCCCCACGATCTGCCCGCGCCGCCCCACGTCCTGCGCCCCGCCAAGCCGGGCTGGCCCGCCCAGCTCGACGCGCTCGATCGCCCGCCGCAGAAGCTACGGGTGGCAGGTGTCCTGCCGCCGCTCGAGCGAGCCGTGGCGGTCGTCGGGACGCGCTACGCTGACGAGGAGTCCCTCGGGTTCACGCGGCAGCTCGCGGGAGAGCTCGCTGCCGCCGGCTGTCCGATCGTGTCCGGCGGCGCCTGGGGCATCGATGGCGCTGCCCACGCGGGTGCCCTGGACGCAGGCGGAAGCACGGTGGTGGTGCTGCCCACGGGCTTCGATCGGGTCTATCCGGAGCGGCACCGCTCCCTCTTTGGCCAGGTGCTTGAGCGCGGTGGCGCGCTCGTCACCGAGCTCGACGACGGCGTGCCACCGGCGCGCTGGACGTTCCTCGCCCGCAACCGCC
>JAPPOT010000733.1:0-1533 GCA_028817855.1 Myxococcales bacterium | reverse complement strand
TCGCCGCACTGGGCGCCGCCACGGTGGTCGTCCAGGCTCCTGCCCGCTCCGGCGCCCTGTCCACGGCGGCCGCTGCTCACCGCCTCGAGAAGCTTGTCTTTTCAGTGCCTTACGCGCCCTGGGAAATTCGTGGGGAGGGCTGCCTTGCGCTGCTGGCGGGCGATGCGCAGGTTTGCACTTCGGCACGAGATATCTTATCCGTACGCCCTCTCGGGCCGGGCCACGCCCTGCCCGAGAACCCCCCTGATGATGAAAAGCGTAATGCTCTCAACGAGTTGGATGATGATGGCCAGGTCTTGTTCGGGATCTTGTCGCGAAGGGCGCGGCACCCCGACGAATTGGCGTTGTCGGCTGACTTGCCCATAAGCAGGGTCCAGCGGGGCCTGCTGCAGTTGCAGCTGGCAGGCCTCGTCACCCCGAGGGCCGATGGGACGTACGCGACGAACGTGAAAACGGGGCAGCGATGACGACGGCAGACAGCAGGCCCAGGGCGGCCACCAAGAAGAAGGCCACCAAGAAGAAGGCAGCGCCGAAGAAGAAGGCCGCTACCAAGAAGAAAGCCGCCAAGAAGAAGGCGACGAAGAAGAAGGTCGCCAAGGACGCTTCCAGCGCCGCCCCGCCGGCGGCCAAGGAGCCGAAGCGCATTCGCAAGGCCGAGGCCCTGCTGATCGTCGAGTCGCCGGCCAAGGCCAAGACGATCCAGAAGTACCTGGGCAACGACTACATCGTCATCGCCTCCAAGGGCCACCTCAAGGACCTGCCCAAGCGCGGCGGCGTCGACGTAGACGATGGCTTCAAGGAGACCTACGAGGTCATCAAGGACAAGGGCAAGGACGAGGTCCTCAACACGATCAAGGCCAACGCCCGCCGCGTGGAGCGCGTGCTGCTCGCGACCGACCCGGACCGCGAGGGCGAGGCGATCGCCTGGCACCTGCTCGAGGAGATCACGGCCGACTACCCGGAGCGCGAGGTGCGTCGCGTGCTCTTCAACGAGATCACGAAGAAGGGCGTCGAGGAGGGCATCGGGCATCCGCGCGACTTGGATGTGAACCTCTACGAGGCCCAGCGCACGCGCCGCGTGCTCGACCGCATCGGCGGCTATCCCCTCTCCAACCTGCTGTGGCGCAAACTCGCCTTCGGGCTGTCGGCCGGGCGCGTCCAGACCCCGGCCCTGCGCATCCTGGTCGACCGCCAGCACGAGATCGACGCCTTCGTGCCCACGCCCTATTGGCTGCTCGAGGCGCGCCTCAACGGCGACAGCCCGCCCGCGTTCACCGCCATGCTCGATGCGGTCAACGGCGAGAAGCTCGAGCGGGTCTCCTCGCGTCCGGCCGCCACCAGCGAGCTCGACGCCAAGCGCTTTGAGGCCGACCTGCAGCGCGCGGCCTTCAAGGTCTCCAAGGTCACAAAACGCGAGCGCCGCGCCCGCGCGCCGGCGCCGTACACGACGTCGAAGCTGCAGCAGGATGCCAGCAACCGCCTGAGCATGAACCCGAAGCGGACCATGCGCGTGGCCCAGGCACTCTACGATGG
>JAPPOT010000332.1 GCA_028817855.1 Myxococcales bacterium | reverse complement strand
GAGCAGTAGGGGTAGTCGTGGGTCACGACCACGACCGCCGTGCCGCGTGCGCGCAGCTCAGGGATCAGCGCACGTTAGAAGACCCGCTTGAACTCGGGATCCTGGTCGGCCGCCCATTCGTCGAATAGATATGCCGACCGATCCTCGATCAGGGCGGCGAGCAGGGCCAGGCGCTTGCGCTGCCCGCGCGAGAGCTCGACGCTGGATAGCGCGCCCTCGTCGATGCGCGCGACGTCCGAGAGCCCGAGGCGCTCCAGCAGCTCATCGGCCCGCGGCTGCAGCACCCGGGGGTCGATGCCGTAGAAGCGGTCGAAGACGTGGAACTCGGAGAACACCGTGCTCCACAGCTGCCGGTAGCGGTCCCGGTTGTCGAAGCGGACCGCGTCGCCGTTCCAGCACAGCGCGCCCTGCTCTGGCTCGTACAGCCCGCACAGGAGCTTCGCCAGGGTCGACTTGCCGCTGCCATTGCCTCCTGTGATGAAGAGGACCTCACCAGGAGAGACGGAGAGCGAGACGGGCCCGAGCACGAAGGCGCCCTCGCGCTGCTCGTAGCGCATGGTCGCCTCTCGCAGCTCGACAGTCTCCATGATCTCCGCCGCATCGCGCCCACTCTCCGGCTCCCCGCCCTCGCGCTCCAGGTCTACGCCCAGCGCGTCGATCCGACCCAGGGCGATGCGCGCCAAGGCGAACATCGGCAGCATGCGCAGCAGGGCTGTCAGCGGTCCGATCAGATAGAGCCCGGTCAGCACGTAGCCGCTGACGTCTTCCTCGGCGAGGTCGAGCCCGGTGGGCACCGCGAACAGTGCGAGTCCGAGCATGGCGAGCACGATCGTCCCGTTGGCTGCCTGCCCAGCGAGGTAGCGCGCGCGGCCGCTCAGGTCGTGCACCAGCATCGACTCGGTGGTCTCGAGCACGGCCTCACGCATGAAGGCGGTCCGACGCGCGGCGTTCATCTTCAGCTCCTTGGCGCCCGAGGTGAGCGAGCCGAAGTGCTGATAGAGGCGATCGAGGGCGTGGCGGTGCAGCTCGAGCTCGCGCACCGCGCGGCGGCTCAGCGCCCAGTAGATCGCCCAGCCGGCCGGCGCCAGCAGCGATAGGGTGAGCGCTGCCACGGGTTCCAGGTAGAAGAGGTAGCCGGCGCCGCCCAGCAGGATCGCGACATTGGTCACTACCGCGGGCATCGACTGCAGCGCCGCGCTGAGGCTGCCGACATCCTGGGGCAGCCCCGCGTGTACCCGCGCAGGCCCAACGCGTTCGAGCTGCCGGTAGGGCACGCGCAGCAGCTGCCGGATGATGGCGCGCCGAAGCTCCGTGATCGACTCCTGCGCGAAGCTGTTGACCAGCGTGCCAGACAGCCACGCGGTCAGAACCTTTCCGAGACCCAGACCTACGAAGGTGAGGATCAGCCCGGCGCGCGCTGCGGCGTCGGCCGAGAGCGCCCGGTGCACGACTGCGACCAGGCCGCCATTGACCAGCGCGCTGCCCATGCCCATGACGACGAGCAGCCACGCCATCGCGCCGGCGGACCGCAGCATGAAGCGCAGCAGGGGCACCCGCTGCATGTATCACGCCGCCGCCGCACTTGTCCCTCGCGAGCGCCGGCGCGCGCGCCAGATCAACGCCACCGACAGCAGCAGTCCGACGGCGCTGACGACCGCGCTGGGCAGGAACCAGTACGGGCGGTAGACCACCTCGAGCTGCCGATCGCCTGCGGGCACCGCGACCGCGAGCCGGCCGCGGTGCTCGAACATCTCGCCGGCGCTCGCGCTAAAGCCGGGCGCGTGATTCTGGTTGATGACCACCGTTGCGGGCTCATCCAGCTCCACGCCGATGGTGATGCGATGGGGGGTGCGCTCGATTGCGAGCAGCCGCCCCTTGCCGCGCGCCAGTCGGGCCTGGGCCTTGTCGCCGTGCCAGATGTGGGGCGAGACCTGCCAGTTCATCCCGCCCACGTAACAGGCCCCGCTGCCCACGTTGCGTTGCGGGAAGCTGGCGAAGAGCTTGGGGTAGTCGACCCCGCTCACCGACACCTGATGAAAGCGCTTCGCGGGGGGCTGCTGTGTGATGGGTGGGTCGCGCCAGAGGCTGGCGATCGGCTGGGTCGCGTGTACCAGGTCGGCGGTGTGTGCCAGCACGCAGACGAGCGCGAGCGTCGTCACCGCCCGGTGCTCGGGCAGGCGCGCCAGCAGCCACGCCAGACCGTGGGCGGCCAGGATCGCCACGTAGAGGGTCAGCAGGATCGCGAAGCGCGAGGGCACACGCAGGGAGTCGAACACGGGAAGCTGGTGCAGCAGCGGCCAGGGGTACAGCGCCCCGAGGTTCCCGGCCGTCAGCAGCGCGAACAGCAACACGCCCGCGATCAGGTGCCGGCGCCCGCGCCCCAGGGCTGCAAGCAGCCCGAGCGCGCCGAGCCCGACCGCAGCCCAGCCGATGTAGCTGCCGTACTCCGGCCAGACGTAGGGGTGTGGCTTCCAGAACCAGCCATGCTCGCGCGTGGTGAGGATCTCCAGCAGCTCCGCCGGCAGCAAGGCGTCGGTGCTCTCGACCGTGCGTGGCGTGTCGCCCAGACTCAGCGCGATCGGGATCAGCCTCACTGCTCCGCACAACGCGACCAGCGCGCCGATGGCGGCGGCGGCTACAAGAGGCGAGCTCCGCTCGGGCCCAGTGACCATGCGCCGCAGCACCTCGAAGCCGAGCAGCACGGCGAAGTACGGCACCGGGTAGGTGCCACCCTCGAACAGGGCGAGAGTGATCAGCAGCGCGGTCGCCACCAGGAACGCGACCGACTCCCGCGCCCGCTCGAAGCACATCAGGATCCACGGGGCAAAGGCGAAGGGCAGGAAGGTGGCATGGCCGCCTGCGCCGTCCCACGCGAAGCAGCCGCTCAGGGCCCAGGTGACGGCCGCCGCCAGGGCGGGCACGCGCGGCAGATCGTAGTCCAGCCGCCCCCAGAGGTAGACGCCGAGCAGGGCGGCGGCGATGTGCAGCACGAGGAAGAGCTTGATCGCCAGGGTCGTGCCGAGCGGCAGGGCGAGCAGGAAGAGGGGAGAGTAGAGCTGGCTCTCGGGGTTGCCGAGGATCGTGACGCCACCGCAGTGGTAGGGGTCCCACAGCGGCCACTCGCCGTGGCGCAGCAGCGCGACGCGCCCCGCCTCCCAGTTGTGGTGGACCATCTGCCAGTCGCCGAAGCCGGTCGCGTCGAGCTTTCGGAGGGCCGGCCACCACTGCACCAGCGCGAGCGCGAGCGCCGCAAGGCTCAGGAGCACCGGGGAGTCTTGCAGCCCTCTCTTCACCGTTTCAAAACGAGACGAAGTCGCAGAAGCCCTCGAGGCGGCCCTCGATCGTCGCCACCGCATCGGCGCTGGCGAAGGACTCGGCCAGCGAGAACTTGCTGTCGGTCATGCGCAGGTAGCCCTCCTCGCGGAAGGCCTGGACCGCGTTCTGGATCAGCGGTTTGCTGATCGCCTCGCGCATCTCCACGTCGCCAGCCAGGAACATGCGGTTGCCCACGGCCAGCGTGCGACGCACCAGGTCCTTCTCGGCCATCGGGCCCTTGAGCAGCAGGGTCAGGCCGCGCGCGGCGACCCGGTAGCCCTCGACGAAGTTGCGCATGATCGAGGCATAGGTCTGTAGCCACACCGCGCCTGACCAGTCGTCGTGACCGGGCCCGTAGGTCAGCGTGTTGCCCTCCTCGGAGAGCTCGCCCGCCTCCACCATGTCGGTGACGGTGTCGGCGAAGATCTCCTCGAAGGTCTGATCGGCCTTGAAGCGGAACTCGTGCTTGAAGAGCTTCGACAGGCGCAGCACGCGGTCGCGCACGGTGTCGACGTCGGAAGGCGGACCCGGTTGGTGCAGGACCGAGATGGCGACCAGACCTCGCTCGACGAAGAACTGGATCACGTGGTTCTTGGAGGTGTCCAGCTCGATGCGCTTGCGCTCCGGGATGCGATAGACCACCCCGGCGCCGGTGCGCAGCTCGCGGCGCTCGACCGGTACCGCCGAGTCGCCGGGCTTGTGCGCCTCGAGCAGCTCCCCGTCCACGAACATCTGCGCCACCTCGCCGATCGCCTCGGGACGCAGGACGCCGTAGCGGGCGGTGCGCGGGGTGATGCGCGCACCCATGCCGTGGAGCAGGCGCGCGAGCTTCCGACAGCGCACGATCAGCTCCTCGTGGGAGACGCTGCGGCGGCGGTCGCTGAGCAGGGCCAGCGCCGTGAGCGCGCCGGGCGTCACCGCGGTGACGCGGTTGATGTCGTCCATTACGCGGTTGGCAAGGCGCGTGACGAGGGCGCGGCGCTTGGGCGGGCTGAGTGACTCGTCGTTGCCGAGACCGAGCTCCTCCCGCATCTGCGACAGCGTGAAGGACCGTCCGAATTGCACGGTGATGCGACCGTAGCGGTGCCGCAGCACTTCGGTGCTCTTGAGCAGGCCGGAGGCGTCCTCCTTCTGCTTGTCGGCGCCGCTCATCTCGGCCTCGTAGGAGCCGGTCTCGACGATGCGCTCGTAGCCGATCGAGACGGGCACGAAGTAGATCGGCCGGTTGCGTACGGTCAGGGCGGCGTCGACCATCATCGACAGCAGGCCGAACTTGGGTTCGAGCAGCTTGCCGGTGCGGCTGCGTCCGCCCTCGAGGAAGAGCTCCAGCGTGTAGCCATCGCGCAGCAGCCGCCGCACGTAGGCCTCGACCGTGCTGGAGTAGAGCTTGTCGCCGCGGAAGGAGCGGCGAATGAAGAAGCCGCCGGCGCGCCGCAGGATCGGGCCGAGCGGGAAGAACGAGAGGTTGTCGCCCGCTGCGATCATCGGCAGCTGCAGGTTGTTCTCGTAGAGGATGAAGGACAGGACCAGGTAGTCCACGTGGCTCTTGTGGCTGGGCAGGAGCACCAGCGAGCCCTCCTTGCTGAGCTCGCGGATCTGCCGCAGCCCGTCCATGTCGACCTCGATGCCGGCGTAGATGCGGTGGAAGACCCGGTCGAGCAGCACGTCGAGGGTGCGGATGGTGGCCGTGTCGGGCGTCGCCTGCATGCCCTTGAGCATCTTGAGGGCCCGCTGGCTGAGGGCGGCACGGTCCTGCTGGCGCTCGCCGGCCATGTGCTGGATGGTCGACTGCAGCTTGGGGCTGCGCAGTACCTGCAGGCGTTGGCGGTCGGGGGGCTTCTGGGCCGGACCGGTCGCGGTGCGGCGCTCGCGCTCGAGGCGCCGCAGCACGGCGTAGGTCAAGCGCCGCACGTGGGTCTCCTCGGAGCACTCGTCGGAGCTGGCAAGGTATTCGGCCAGGCTCAGCGGCTCGCCGGCGCGCAGCTCGACGTGCCTGTAGTTCTGGAGCAGCTGCCCGGCCGTGCGGAAGGAGCTGGGCCACTCGCGCGGTCCGAGCACGAAGTCCAGCAGCCGTCCGCCCTGGGTGTCGGGGCGGCTGGTCCACACGAAGACCTGGGGCACGAGCAGCACCGGGCGCTCGCGTTCGCGCTGGATCGCGAGCAAGGTGCGCAGGTGCTCCTCGCCCTCCTTGAGCCCACGTCCACCGCTGGCGCCCGAGGCCACGTCCATGACACCGGGGGGACGCTTGAGGAAGAGCGCGGCCGAGCCCCCGTTCGCCACCGCTGAGCGCAGCTGCTCGGCCTCCGGGGTCTTGGAGAATCCGGTGACGGCGTGGATGAGGCCCCGGTTCATCGGACTCAGGGGGCCCAGCCGCATGTCGTTGGCAAAGTGAATGCGCGGCAGGTCGAAGCGCTTGGTCAGGTGGTCGAGCGCCAGGAAGTCCACCACGTTCAGGTTGCGCAGGACGTAGACCACGCTCCCGCGCTGAGCCAGCGCACGCACCTGACCCACCCAGGCGTCGTCGACCTGGATGTTGTCGAAGAACCAGCGTGAGAGCAGCCGCAGGGCCGGATTGGGCTCGTAGCTGCTGGGCGGTGAGCCGGTCGCCATCGGGCCAGGGACGCTATCACAAATCGGGACCTTTCACTCTCGGGTTTGGCGGCCTCGCGTGTGTTGAACCTGCCCTTGGAAACGCGTGGGTGGGGGGTGGGGCGAGGGCAAGGACACGCGCAAGGGCAGGTTCGGAAACCGCCGAAGTCGAGCTAATGAGCGTGGTTGTCGGGGTGCGTCAGGGGGAGCTTGAGGCGGAAGGTGCTGCCGCGGCCGACCTCGCTATCCACCTCCAGGCTGCCGCCGTGCTCCTCCACGATACCGTGCACAATGGACAGGCCCAGGCCGGTTCCGACCCCCACGCCCTTGGTGGTGAAGCCGGGGTCGAAGATGCGCGGCAGGTTCTCCGCCGGGATCCCCTTGCCGGTGTCCTCCAGCTCGATCACGGCGCGCTTGCCATCGAGGCGGGTTCGGATATGCACCTCACCTTCGCCCTCGATCGCCTGACCCGCGTTGACCAGCAGGTTCATGATGACCTGATTGATCTGATCCGGGTGGCACTCCACCGGGGGCAGCTCGCCGTAGTCGCGGTGCACCGTGATGCGGTGCTTGTACTGGTGGTGGACGAGCACAAGGGTGTTGTCGATCGACTCGTGCAGATCGACCGCGTCGATCTCGGCCTGATCGAGGCGTGCAAACTGACGCAGGCTGCTGACGATGCCGACGATTCGCTCGACGTCCTGGGTGTTGATGTCGTTGAGCTTCTGCCCGCTGCTCAGCAGTTTGGCGAGCTTGGGCACCGGTCCCCCGCCGCCCTCGCCCTGCAGCGCGGCGACCAGCTCCTGGAGCTTGTCCATCGTCCGCAGCAGCGTGTCGGTGTTGCTCTTGATCGCGCCGAGCGGCGTGTTGATCTCGTGGGCCACGCCCGCCACCAGCTGCCCGAGGGCGGCCATCTTCTCGGCGTGAACCAGCTGGGTGTGCTTGCGCTTGAGCTCAGTGGTGCGCTCCTCCACCGTCTGCTCCATCGTCGCATAGGCCTGGTCGAGGGCCTCGCGTGCCCACTGCCTCTGCAGCGTGCTCGCGAAGACGATGCCCATCGTGCGCAGCAGCCGCACCGTTTCATCGTTCCACAGCTGCGCGGCGCACAGGGCGTCGAAGCCGACATAGCCGAACAGCTTGCCGCCCGCGAACATCGGCACGCAGACGCTCGAGCGCGTGCGCTTGTCCGAGGCGTCCACCGGATCCTCCGGCTTCTTGCGCGGGGACTCCTCCACCTCGTAGACCACGTTCTCGCCGCTCTGCAGCTTGTCGATCGCCCACTGGAAATCGCCGATGGGTACGGAGTAGCCGCGCCAGCTCTTCGGGTTCTCCCCGTGGGCCCAGACGTTGATCATCTCCATGCGGCCGTCGCGCAGCAGGTAGACGTAGCTACGATCGACGCGCTGGAACTCCGCGATGCGCCCCAGGGCGCTGTCGATGGCGCCGCTGACCTCGTCCGGGCCGAGGTTGATGAAGCTGGCCGAGATGGCCGTGATCAGATCCTCGAAGGCGACGCGACGCTCGAGCTGCTCGAGCGCCTGGTGGTGGGCGGTCACGTCGCGAAACGCGGAGAGCCAGAGCCAGCGTCCCTGGAAGAAGACCGTCTTGCCGCGCGCCTCGATCAGGGCGTGCTCGCCGCTCCCCGACACGCCGGTGAACTGGTAGGGCCCGTAGGACAGTCCCTCGGCCGCTGGTCGGAACGCGTCCGGCGAGTCCAGCTTCTCGGAGTCCATATAGAGGTGGAGGTCGCGCATCGGGCAGCCGATCAGCTCCTCCATGGCGCGTCCGGTGATCTCGCAGGCCGCCGCGTTGGCGTAACGGATCGCGTGGTCGTGGATGAAGATGCCCTCGAAGGTGGCCCCGAGCAGGGTCCGGAAGAGCTCCTCGTCCTCCATGATGGGAGGCGCCTCGCTCGCTGGCTTTTCTTCGGCGCTTCCCACGGCAGCTCCCAGCTTGGATACGGACGCTAGCCCTGCTCCGCTACAATCGTGCGGAAGTAGTCGATGGTCTTGCCCATGCCCTCTTCGATGGTGACCCGGGGCTCCCACTCGAGCAGGCGCTTGGCGCGGTCGATGTTCGGGCAGCGGCGCGTGGGGTCGTCCACCGGCAGGGGCCTGTTGACGAGCTCGGAGCGCGAGTCGGTTAGGCGAATGGAGATCTCGGCCAGATCGCGGATGGTGCGCTCCGAGGGGTTGCCCAGGTTGACGGGGCCGGGATCCTCCTCGAGGGCCATCATGCGCAGGAAGCCGTCGACCAGGTCGCTCACGTAGCAGAAGGAACGCGTTTGCTGGCCATCGCCGTAGATGGTGATCGGCTCGCCGCGCAGGGCCTGGAGCACGAAGTTGGAGACCACGCGCCCGTCGTTCTCGTGCATGCGCGGGCCGTAGGTGTTGAAGATGCGCACGATGCGCGCCTCGACCCCGTACTGGCGCGCGTAGGAGACGGTCAGCGACTCGGCGCAGCGTTTGCCCTCGTCGTAGCAGGCGCGCGGACCGGTCGGGTTGACGTGCCCCCAGTAGTCCTCCTTCTGCGGGTGCTCCTGGGGGTCGCCGTAGACCTCGCTGGTCGAGGCGATCATGATGCGCGCGTCCACCTCGCGGGCCATATCGAGCATGTTGAGCGTGCCGTGCACGGCCGTGCGAATCGTGCGGACCGGATTGCGCTGGTAGTGCACAGGCGAGGCGGGACACGCCAGGTGGTAGATCTCGTCCACCTCGACCGTGAGCGGCTCGGTCACGTCGTGGCGCACCAGCTCGAAGCGATGGTCGTCGAGCAGGTGCTCCACGTTGCGGCGCTGGGAGGTGAAGAAGTTGTCGAGGCAGACGACTTCGTGGCCGAGCGACAGCAGGTGCTCGCACAGATGGGAGCCCAGGAAGCCAGCGCCGCCGGTGACGAGAATGCGCTTACGCATGTCGACTTCCATATACTAGCGCGCCCGGTAGCCAGCAATTCGTATCATGTAGGCGGCATGACTACATGACGACACACTTGAACCCATCCGTCTCCCCGTGGCAGCGTCCTCGGCCGGACTTCTCTTTGCCCACAGGAGAGACGGCATGAAGCTGACGAGCGATTCGATTCAGGACGGCCAGCCCATCCCCGCGCGCTGCGCTTTCGCCAAGCCGCACGCGACCGAGCACGTCGAGCTGACCGACAACCGGAACCCGCACCTGGCCTGGAGCGACTTGCCCGCGGGCACAAAGAGCCTGGTCCTGATCAGCCACGACCCGGACGTGCCCAGCAAGCCCGACGACGTGAACCAGGAGGGCACGACTGTGCCGGCCGACCTGCCGCGCGTCGACTTCACCCACTGGGTGCTGGTCGACATCGACCCGGCGGCAGGCTCGATCGCGGAGGGCGCGTACTCCAGCGAGGTCACGGCCAAGGGCAAGAGCGGTCCTGACGCGGCCAACGGCACCCGCCACGGCGTCAACAACTACACCCAGTGGTTCGACGGCGACGCCGACATGGGCGGCGACTACTTCGGCTACGACGGCCCGTGCCCGCCCTGGAACGACTCGATCATCCACCACTACCACTTCACGCTCTACGCGCTCGACGTCGATCGCTGCGGCGTGGATGGCAAGTTCACGCGCGAGGACGTGTTGTCTTCGATCGAGGGGCACGTGCTCGGCTCGGCTTCGATCGTGGGCACCTACTCGCTCAATCCGGCGGTGAGCTGAGCATGGTGGAGCGCCACGTCTACGTGAAGTTCAAGTCGGACTACGCCAACCCGGCCAGTCGCGAGGAGGCGGCGGTGCGGTCGCGCGCGCTGTCGGAGATCCCGGGTGTCACCTCGGTGCGTGTCGGCATCCCGGCCGACGAGAGTAGCTTGGCGGCCTGGGACATGTGCATCGCCCTGACCTTCGACTCGCTCGACGCGGTTGAGCCCTACCGGGTCCACCCCGACCATCAAGCCTTCCTCGACGACTTCCTCAATCCGAGGGCCGAGGTGAAGAAGGCCTGGAACTTCGAGGTCTGACATGGCGGGTGAAGTACGTCTCGAGAAGCAGGGCAAGCTCGGCTTCGTCGTCTTCGACCATCAGGAACGCCGCAACGCCATCTCGGCGAAGATGTGGCAGGACATCCCCGAGATCGCGAAGGAGGTGGGCGAGGATGACGACGTTCGCGTGGTGATCCTGCGCGGCGCGGGCGACGTGGCCTTCGTGGCCGGCGCCGACATCTCCGAGTTCGAACAGACGCGCAGGGGTGACAGCGCGAAGGACTACGACGCCGACAACGGGCGCGCCTTCGTGGCGCTGGCGACCATCG
This sequence comes from Myxococcales bacterium, assembly GCA_028817855.1. Taxonomy (GTDB): domain Bacteria; phylum Myxococcota_A; class Polyangia; order Polyangiales; family JAFGIB01; genus JAOUOP01. Next base: position 2,987 of record JAPPOT010000332.1, on the reverse strand, counting down.
ACAAGCCCGTGATCGCCATGATCCACGGCTTCTGCATCGGTGGCGGCGTGGCGATCTCCCTGACCGCGGACATGCGCTACGCGGCCGACGACGTGCGCATGGGCATCCCGGCCGCGCGGCTGGGTCTGGGGTACAGCATGGCCGGCATCGAGACGCTGGCGCGCCTGGTCGGCTACAGCCACGCGATGGAGATCTTCTTCACGGCGAAGCGCTTCCGCGGCGAGCAGGCCCTGCGCATGGGTCTGCTCAATGGCCTCTTCCCGAAGGCCGAGCTGGAGACTGAGGTCGTCAAGATCGCGGAGATGATCGCCGACAATGCGCCCCTCACGGTGCGCGCCGCCAAGCTGGCGGTGCGGGAGCTGCAGCGCCCGCACGACCAGCGCCGTCCGGAGCGCGTCGATGCGGCGATCCAGGCTTGCTACGCGAGCGAGGACTACAAGGAGGGCGTCAGCGCCTTCCTGGAGAAGCGGCGAGCCCAGTTCAGGGGCCGCTGAAGCGGCTGCCGAGAGTCCTCCGCGTTCACGGAAAGCGCGGGGTTGACCGCCCTGGGGGCGTGGTTAGCTTGGTGGTGTCGGCGGCCGTAGACGACCCCGACAATCCACCCAAGCTGATCACGAACGCGGGGCCAGGCGCCCCGGGTGAGGAGGAACACCATGCTCACACAGTGGGACCCGTTTGCCGAAATGAACCGTATCCACGACCGCTTTCGCAGGTTTGGCGCGACCGATCGCGACTACAGCTGGAAGCCCGCTGTCGACATCTTCGAGGACGAGGGTGCGATCCACGTCAAGGCCGAGGTGCCGGGCGTGAAGCCCGAGGAGATTAAGGTCGACGTCGAGAACAACATCTTGACCATCAGCGGAGAGCGCAAGCTCGAGCACGAGGACAAGAAGGAAGGCTACCACCGCGTCGAGCGCTTCTACGGAAGCTTCAGCCGGTCCTTCGCGCTCAACGACGAGACAAGCAGCGAGGACATCGACGCGAAGTACGAGGACGGTGTCCTCCACTTGATCGTTCCCAAGCGCCCCGCCGCCAAGAAGCGCGAGATCTCCGTCAAGAAGAAGTAACCCAGGTGGACTACGTAGTGTAGTCGGCGTTGATGCGGATGTACTGCTCGGTCAGGTCGCATCCGTAGGCCGTGGCCTTCGCGTCACCGACGCCGAGGTCCGCGCGGATGCGGACCTCGTCGCCCTCCATCGCCTCCGAGAGGACCTGGTACGGCACGTCGGTGGCGACGCCGCGCTCGAAGGCGCAGTGTTCGCCGATGTAGACGCTGGTTCGGTCGAGCTCGAGAGACGCTCCGCTGCGGCCGAGGGCCATCAACACGCGGCCCAGGTTGGCGTCGCGGCCGGTCACCATCGTCTTGATGAGCGGTGAGGCCACCACGGTGCGGGCCGCGCGTCGCGCGTCGGCGTCGTTGTCGGCGCCCGTGACAGTCACCTCGATCAGGGTCTGGGCGCCTTCGCCGTCCCGCGCGAGCTCTCTCGTCAGCGCGATCGCGACTTCGCGCAGGGCCTCCGTCAGCGCGACGGCCGCAGGGTTGGCCGCGTCCACGACGTCGCCGCCGGCGTCGCCGTTGGCGAGCACGAGCATGGTGTCGCTCGTCGAGGTGTCCATATCGACGTCGAGCATGTTGAGCGAGTCGGCGCAGACGACGCGCAGGGTGCGCTGCAGCCACTCGGGGTCGGCAGGCGCGTCGGTGGTCAGGAAGCACAGCACCGTGGCCATGTCCGGGTGCACCATGCCGGAGCCCTTGGCTGCGCCGCCGACGGTGTAGCTGCGGTCGCCCACCGTGACCCGCAGCGCGCGCGACTTGCTGACGGTATCGGTCGTCATGATCGCCCGCGCAAAGTCGCCCCCACTGCCGGCATCGGGTTCGAGCGCCGCGATGCCCGCCTCGATCTTCGCCATGTCGAGGCGGCGCCCGATCACGCCCGTCGAGGCAACCAACAGCTGCTCCTCCTCGGCGCCCACGCGCTCGGCCGCAAGGGCCGTCATGCGGCGGGCGTCCAAGAGCCCCGGTGCGCCAGTCGCGACGTTGGAGTTGCCGGAGTTGACGACCACCCCGCGGATCGAGGCGCCCGGGAGGCGTTCGCGGCAGACCTCCACGGGGGCGCCTATCACCTGGCTACGCGTGAAGACACCCGCGGCTGCGGCCGGGCGCTGCGAGGCGAGCAGGCCCACGTCCAGGCGCGGCTCGGGGCCGTACTCCTTGATGCCGGCCAGCGTGCCGGCGGCGATGAAGCCCGCGGGCGACGTGACCGTGCCGCCCTTGATCCACTCGAGCTCGTGCGTCGTCATGGCGCGCCAGCCTGAAGCAGGGCAGCCTCGCGCGCAAGCGCACTCAGAGTGAGCGCGCTCAAACCTTGGCTTCGCGCTCGAGGACCTCGCGGAATTCGTCCGAGACCAGGCCGGGGAAGCGCGGCGCACCCGTCGTGAAGCCGGTCATGCCACCCTGGAGGAAACGGGTCACCAGGCGTGCCGCCTGCGCCGGGGTCGGCTTGCCCGTGTGGATCATGGCGTAGCGCAGCTCGCCGATGACTCCCATGATCATGCGCGCGAGGCTCTCCAGATCCTCGGTGTCCTTGGGACCGCTGCCGCGTAGCTGCTCGGTCAGCGCCGCCACCGCGCGCTCCTTCATCGCCCAGGCGTGATCGCGACGGCAGTCTACGACCCCGCTGTTGTGCAGCGCTTGGTAGAGATCGGCGCGCTTGGTCACGCGCTCGAAGTGCCGCTCGAGGAAGCGCACCATGTTGGCGCACGCCTCCTCGAAGGTGGGCGCGGTCAGGATCATCTGCCGCGCCTTCCTAGCCTCCTCGACCTCGTGCCCGCTCAGCCGATCGGCGATCGCGAAGAAGATCCCCTGCTTGTCGTCGAAGTAGCGATAGAAGGTGCCCGCGCTGACGTGCGCGCGCGTCACGATGTCCATCACCTGCGTGCGGTGGTAGCCGTTCTTGCCGAAGAGATCCGTAGCCGCTTCCAGCAGC
>JAPPOT010000647.1 GCA_028817855.1 Myxococcales bacterium | reverse complement strand
CTTCTTAGCCGCCTTCTTCTTGGCGGGCTTCTTCTTAGCCGCCTTCTTCTTGGCGGGCTTCTTCTTAGCCGCCGTCTTCTTGGCGGGCTTCTTCTTTGCCGCCTTCTTCTTGGCCGCCTTCTTGTTGGGCTTGCTCTTCTTCTTGGTCGCCATGCGGCCGATGGTAAGCCGGTCGCGCGCCGCTTCAAAGCGCGATCCGCAACCCGGGCCCGAGAGCGTGAAATTTTTTCAACCCGTGATGCGTGCCACCGGGTCGAGCTCGGTGACACGCATCAGGATTGCGGGGTACTGCATTGCGACGCGCGAGAAGGCCTGACGCGGCAGTCGCAGGACGAGCAGGGTATCGCGCGTGCGTACCTGCACCGGGGACGCTCCGTCGTCGAGCATGGAGGCGTGGCCAAACATGATCCCAGCGCCCTCGACCGTCGCATCTCCGCCCGTTGCGTCCGTGATCTCCACGTGACCGGTGAGCGTGATGTAGAGCCCGTCGGACTGCTTGCTCGGCAACAGCAGATCGGTGTCCACCCGGGCGCGGCGGAGCTCGAACTCGGCGGCCACCTCGCGCCGTTCCAGCGGTGAGAGCTCACCGAAGAGGCGCGAGGTGTGCAGCAGGTTGGCCACCAGGCGCCGCGCCAGGAGCTGGAACAGCACGTCGGCCAGCTTGTCGTGGATCCTTACGAGATGATTGAGGGTCTGCTCGGGAATGCGCAGCGCCGTGAGCTCGCCCTCGGCCACCACGTCGGCTCCCCGCGGCTCATTTCCGAGCAGGCATGACTCCCCAAAGATGTCCCCGGCGCCCAGTCTCGGGCGCGCTTCCCGCGACAGGCCCACCACGTGCACGACGACGGATCCGTCGACGATTCCAAACAGCGCGTCCGCGGGCTCGCCCCGGCGCACGACCACCTCTCCATCGGTCCGTCGGATCAGCTCAGCCTCCCGCACGAGGGTGAGGAGCGCCTCTCGGGGTGCTTCCGCGAACAGGGGCAGCAGCGGAAGGCAGGCCTGACGCTCAGCCTCGAGCTGGCGCGCGTGATCCTCCGGGTCCACCGGCGATGGAGTCGACGGTTTGGCAGCCTCGCGCTCCCTCGGCGGGGCGAAGTTCTCTGGCGCCGCGGGTGGGCGGGCGGCCAACTCGACCTCGCTCATGTTGAGCTCCAGGGTCTGCCGGTCGCCGGTGCCACAGAACCGCACTTCGTCGTCCCCGGCGTCGCTAACCGGATCCAGCTGGAACGCCGCGTCGGTGGCCGTGCCCGCCTCCGTCGGCGGCGCCCCAAGCGGGCGCATGCGCCGGTGCAGGTCGCGTGCGGCGCCCGGGTCCACGCGCTCGAGGACGTCCAGCCGATCTGGATCGATCTGCAGCACCACCTTGGCCATGGCGACCGCCCGCGGCAGGAAGCCCCCGTGGGCGTAGATCGTCGCGGCCCGCGCGTAGGCCGAGACCGCTTCCTGCTTGCGGTTGAGCCGCCGCAACACGTCCCCGAGCTTGTGGGGCCAGCGCGCCTCGTTCCCGTCCAGCTCCTCGAGCTCCTCCAGCAGCTCCTCCGCCTTGCCCCACTTCTGGCACCGCATCGCGGTCTCCAGTTCGCTGCGCAGGGCGCGGATCACCCGCGCGTGATGCGTGGACGCGGGCGCCAATCAGATCTCCGGGATCACATCCTGCCAGTCGCTGTCGGGATCGAGGAAGTCGCGGATCCAGTCCGACAGGGTCACGCCCTCGGAGGTCACGCTCCCGGGCGAGACCTGGGTCCAGATGTGCTCGGGGCTCTCGATGACGTAGGCCCGCGCGCCCGGGTGGTCCGCAAACAGCTCATTGAGCTCGAGTAGGCCCTGGGGGAAGAGACCCTCGGGAAAGGGCGACGGCAGCGAGTCGACGCGGGTGCACCCGCTCAGCCCGAACCCGAAGAAGGTCTTGATGATCCGGTCCTCGGTCGAGCTGATCAGCGCGTGACGGTACATCCGGGTGTGCTGGATGGACCAACGCACCATGGGCTCGATCACCCCGCCGCCTTCCACGTCGCACTCGGTGCAGTCGGGCGGGATCGCCTCACCCCAGGCCCAGCTCTCGGCCAGCCGCCTCTGCAGGCACGGCGTGAGGTAGTCGGATCCCATCGGTGGTCCCGAGTCGTTGAGCACGTCGATTCGCACGTCCTGCCACGCTTCGATCGCCTGGACCCAGTTGGCGGTGGACGCGAAGCCACCCGCGCTGTACCCGCTCAAGACGATGTGCGCGGGATCGTCGAAGGTGGGCACGAGCCGCGTCAGGTACTCGCGGATGTTGCGATAGCCCTGCTGTGTGCGGCCCTCGTAGCCGCTACCCTCGCGGGCGCTGCCGCTGAAGATGTCGCCGCTGCAGTAGGGGATGAAGACGTGGTTCCACCCGGCGAAGGGATTCTCGGGATCTGCGGCGTCGAGCAGCCCGACGCCGGTGAGGGGTTCGAGGGCGGCCCGGCTGAAGCCGTCGGGGTTGCTCACGGCGAGGCAGGTGGTCGCGTTGAAGCAAACGCCGCCGCCCTGGATCACGACCAGCAGCTTGTCCGATCCGGGGTTGAGCTTGATGCCGAGCCCGGTGGGCGAGTCGTCCATGCAGCGGGTCTCCGGGAAGTCCACCCATGTCCACTCGCCCTCGGGCGCCTCGATCGGCTCGCCCTCCGGCAGCGGCACGGTCAGCCGCCCCGGCGGCACGCGCGGGGCGTCGTCGTCGCCGCCCGCGTCGACGCCGGCATCGACAGGCTCGTGGGTGTCCAT
>JAPPOT010000141.1 GCA_028817855.1 Myxococcales bacterium | reverse complement strand
CCCTACTACGTGGTGGTCAAGGGCAAGACAGACCTGGACGAGGGCAACTACACCCTCACGGTCGAGGACGTGGATTCGCCGCCGGTCGGCGACCTGGTCAGCTGCGACGAGGACCTGCCGGCCGACCCGGCCGAGATGACCGCCGCGCTACCCACGGGCGACTACTGGGTCGCCGTCAAGGGCAAGACCGCCACCGACGCCGGCAACTACGCCGTGCGCATCATCGACAACGATGCCGCCGTCGGCACCGTGCTCGAGTGCAGCAACGACGAGGGCGAGGGCCAGACCTCGGTGATCGAGCGCGACCTGGACCCGGGCACCTACTACGTGGTGGTCAAGGGCGACGGTCCCGCGGACGCCGGCGCCTACAAGCTGCAGGTGCGCGACGTCACGAACAACGGCTACAACCTGATCGCCTGCGACCAGGACGGCGGCGGCGGCCAGGCCTCCTTCATCCAGGAGTCGCTGCCGCCGGGCGAGTACTACGTCGCGCTCAAGGGCGACGAGGCGGCCGAGTCCGGCGCCTACACGCTGACCGTCCAGGACGGCAACAACGCACCGCTGGGCGCGATCGCCTGCGACGACGACAGCGGCAGCTACTCCACCTCGGTGATCCAGCAGACCCTGAACCCGGGCACCTACTACGTGGGCCTCAAGGGCTACGACGCCGACCAGGCCGACCGCTACCAGCTGACGGTTGGGGGCGCGAGCCCGAGCCCCGGGCAGTACACGCCGCCCACCTGGTCTCAGACCCTGGCCGCGCTGACCGCCAACGACGTCAAGGTGATGAGCGTGCTGTCCTGCCAGGACGATCCGAACCACGGCGACGCGGACGGCGACTGCGTCCGCACGCGCGACCAAGCGGTCACGCTGGCCAACGCCACCGACACCCTGGGCGAGAACCTGCAGCCGCTGGTGTTCGACATCGATCGCGACGGTTCCGGTCTGTCCAAGTCGGTCGTCGACGGCGTGGCTTCCCTGGCCGAGTACCTCAAGATGGACGTGCGCGTGCAGGTCCTCTTCGAGCCGGATCCCAACCCGACCCCGCTCGGCTTCAACGTCAACGTACGTGCCGTGAGCGAAGTGGGCGACGGCTGCTCGGGCCTGGGCGGCCCCGACGAGCACCTGGGCTGCGTGCCCGGCGCCACGCCACGCTTCGAGATCGAGATCGAGAACCCGCTGCCCGGCGTGCCCCTGCACCCGGTGGATCCGGGCGGCTACACCTTCAAGGCCCAGCTGATCGGCGACAACCAGTTCATCGTCGAAGAGGTGCCGATCTACGTCATCCCGGAGGCCGTGCTGCCGATGGACCCGCCGCCGCCGCCGATCTACGAGGAGGGCACCTACTGGCAGGACTCGGCCTCGCCCGGCTGCTCCGGCTTCAACCAGACACCCGACTGGCGCGACCTGAGCTGGGACGCGGACGTCTACACCAACACCAGCATCAGCTTCAGCGCCTGCACCGGACCCACCCCGGAATCCCTCGACGCCTGCGTGCCCAAGGAGATCGCCACGGTCCAGGGCACCGGCAGCTGCACCAGCGACGCCGACTGCAGCGTCGGCTACTGCGACACGGCCATCGGCGTGTGCCAGGTGGCCACCACCGGCGCCTGCATCGACGACAGCCAGTGTGGCGTGAACTCCTTCTGCGACACGATGGGCAGCGGCAAGTGCACCTACTTCTCGCAGCCGGTCTACATCGGGGCGGCGCTGGGCGCGGACAACTTCCAGGCCTACATCCGCATGACCATCGGCATGGCCGTGACGCAACCCTACGACGACGCGCCCGTGCTGCACGGGTGGGAGATGACCTACTTCTGCAACAACACCCTCTGAGGGGGATACGATTCGGATCGAGCGGCCATGACCCGAACTCTCGCTTGCCTTATCTGCCTGACGCTCGCCAACCTCAGCGGTTGCGGCCTGGGCGACCGCGAATTCGTCTCGACCGGTGAGGGCGACGACCGGGATCTGCCGACCGGCCAGCTGGCCGACGGCGCGATGCCCGACCAGGACCCGGACCAGGCGACCGACGAGGGCGGCGGTGGCAACAGCAGCGCCGACATGGACGCCTCCACGATCGACCCGGACCAGCTCACGATGGTGGGCGACGCCTCGCTGCTGCTGCCCGACGGCGCCATGGTCCAGCCCGACGGCGCGATCCTGCTGCCGGATGGCGAGGTGATCGACCTGGACACGGCGATCATCCGCTACGAGCCGGAGATCGACGTCACCAGCTGCGAGATCGGCGAGATCGACACCTGGGAGGACAGCGTCGAGTTCGGCGACGAGGGCGGCTTCGCGCTCGTGCCCGGCCTGACGGAGGGCTTCGGGTTGGCCTACCGCGCGAGCACCGAGGGCAGCTGCACCCAGAACATCCACGTGGCGAACCTGCCCTCGACCGGCGCCTTCCCGACGCCCACGCCGATCCTGGACGACTGCAAGGCGCTGCTCGACGTCACGGTCCTGCCCAGCTCCGACGGCTGGTACCTGGCCTGGGTGGACAACGCCACGCTCACCGCCGAGCTCCATACGACGCACCTGAGCGAGTCGCTCGAGCCCGACGATCCGGTCCGCACGACGATCACCGAGAGCCAGCCCGAGCTGGAGGAGAAGCCGGTGCTGGCCGAGATCGCGGGGCGCCCGCTGCTCGTGTGGATCGCCCACAACACCGGCGACGACCGCTACGGCATCATGGGCCGCTACCTGGACGACCCGGAGGCCGAGACCGCCCCGGTCGTGCCGAGG
>JAPPOT010000030.1 GCA_028817855.1 Myxococcales bacterium | reverse complement strand
CGATCATGCGCGGCGGATTCACGCTGCTGCCCGACACGATCGCGCGGGCGCTGCTCCTGCATCCGGCGGTGCGAGACGCTGCCGTCGTCGGGCTTCCGGACGTGCGCCTCGGGCAGGTGCCAGCTGCGGCCATCGAGCTGCGCTCCAGCGCGAGCGTGCCCGCGGTGGCCGAGCTCGAGCGGCACGTGCGCGACCACGTGTACGCGACCCACGTCCCCAGCGCCTGGCGCATCGTCGATGCGCTCCCGCGCAACGCGTCCTTCAAGGTCGACCGGGAGGCCACGCGCCGCCTGTTCGAAGCGAACACCACCACCGCGTCGGCGAGACCCGCCGCGCCGACACCGAACTGAAGCCCACCGCCCCGATGTCAGACTCCGTGTTTTCCGCCGTACTCATCTCCAAGGACGACAAGCGTCAGAGCGCCGATCAGGCCTTGCTCGATGACGACGCCTTGCCCGAGGGCGACGTCGTGATCGACGTCGCCTACTCCACGCTCAACTACAAGGATGCCCTCGCGATCACCGGGGCCTCACCCGTGGTGCGAAGCTTTCCAATGGTTCCGGGCATCGACCTGGCAGGCGTGGTGCGGCACAGCGACCACGCCGACTACAAGACCGGCGACCGCGTGGTGCTCAACGGCTGGGGCGTTGGCGAGAGCCACTGGGGTGGCCTGGCCCAGCGCGCGCGCGTGCGAGGCGACTGGCTCATCCCGCTGCCCTCGGCCTTCGACGAGAAGCAGGCGATGGCCATTGGCACGGCGGGCTACACCGCGAGCCTCTGCGTCGAGGCCCTGGTCTCCCACGGCGTGCGTCCCGACGCTGGCCCGGTGCTCGTCACCGGTGCCACCGGTGGGGTCGGCAGCATCGCGGTCGCCCTGCTCGCGAAGGCGGGCTTCGAGGTGGTCGCCGCCACGGGCAAGGCCGCGGAGGCCGACTACCTGAAGGCGCTCGGTGCGGGCCAGGTCATGGACCGGGCCGAGCTGGCAGAGGCGGGCAGGCCCCTGCAGAAGGAACGCTGGGCAGGCGTGGTCGACTCGGTCGGCAGCCACAGCCTCGCCAACGCCTGCGCCCAGACCAAGTACCGCGGCGTCGTGGCGGCCTGCGGCCTCGCCCAGGGCATGGATCTGCCGGCCAGCGTGATGCCGTTCATCCTGCGCGGCGTGACGCTGGTCGGCATCGACAGCGTGATGGCGCGTCGGCCGCGTCGCCTGGCGGCGTGGGAGCGGCTCGCGCGGGACCTGGACCCGACCGCGCTCGAGGACATCGCGCGGGAGATCCCGCTCTCGGAAGCGGTCTCGGCGGCGTCCGAGCTGCTGGCGGGCAAGATCCGCGGCCGGATCGTGGTGAACGTTCATGCCTGAGCGCGTCCACCAGTCCGGCAGCGGTCGCCGCGAGCGCGCCGCGTCACTCGAGCCGCAGGGCGCCCTTCGGGCACATGCGCACGGCGGTCTCGACCTTCTGTCGCAGGGACTCCGCCGGCCGCTCCTGCAGCAGGACCAGGTTCTCGTCCTCGTCGACCTCGAACACCTCGGGGGCCGCTTCCATGCAGAGCGCGTTGGCCTCGCACAGATCGTAGTCGACGATCACCTTCAGGGTCTTCACTTCACTCACGCTTCCTCCAGACGAACACGGCGCGGGCTACCGGCGACGCATTTCAGTTTTGACTTTGACGTCAAGAAATGTAGGTTTGGGTCGGCGGCCATGTCAAGGGCGACGACCGCGGTTGCGCCCCGAGACGACGACGCAGCAACCCCGGGGACACGCCCATGACGACGACCGAGACGATCACCACGAGCCGCGACGACGGCGTCTACTACGACCCGTACGACTTCGAGATCGACAAGAACCCGTATCCGATCTGGAAGCGCCTCCGGGACGAGCAGCCGCTCTACTACAACGCCAAGTACGACTTCTACGCGCTGAGTCGCTACGACGACGTGGAGGCAGCGTCGAAGGACTGGCAGCGCTACAGCTCGTCGAGGGGCACGCTGCTCGAGCTGATCAAGGCCAACATCGACATGCCCCCGGGCTCGATCATTTTCGAGGACCCGCCGGAGCACGACGTCCATCGCGCCTTGCTGGCCGGGATGTTCAAGCCCCGCACGATCGCAGCGCTCGAGCCCAAGGTGCGGGAGTACTGCGCCCGCTGTCTCGATCCCTTGGTCGGCAAGGGCGGCTTTGACTTCATCGGGGACATCGGCGCCGAAGTGCCGATGCGCACCATCGGCATGCTTCTCGGTATTCCCGAGCAGGACCAGGTCGCGATCCGCGAGGTCATGGACGACGGCCTGCGCCTGAAGGAAGGCGCGCCGCCGCCCAAGGACATGTACGAGCGCATCACGAAGGACCAGACCGGCGTCTTCGCCGACTACATCGACTGGCGCGTCGACAACCCCTCCGACGACATCATGACGGAGCTCCTGACGACAGAGTTCGTCGACACGACGGGCGAGCGCCGGCGGCTCACCCGCGAGGAGGTCCTGGGCTACGTCAACCTGCTGGCGGCCGCCGGCAACGAGACCACGACGCGCCTAATCGGTTGGGCCGGCAAGCTGCTGGGGGAGCACCCGGAGCAGCGCCGCCAGCTGGCCGAAACGCCTGCGCTCATTCCGCAGGCGCTCGAGGAGGTGCTGCGCTACGAGTCGCCGTCGCCGGTCCAGGCACGCTACGTCACCGAGGACGTGGTGCACCACGGGCGCACGGTCGAGGCGGGCAACGTGATCCTGCTGCTGACCGCCTCGGCCAACCGCGACGAGCGTCGCTTTCCCGACGCCGACCAGTTCCTGATTCATCGCGAGATCGAGCGCCACTTCGCGTTCGGCTACGGCGTGCACTTCTGTCTTGGAGCGGCCCTTGCGCGGCTCGAGGCGAAGGTCGCGCTGGAGGAGATCCTCAAGCGCTTCCCGGACTGGGAGGTGAACTGGGAGCACGCGGTGCAGAGCCACACATCGACGGTGCGTGGCTGGGAGAGCCTGCCCGTCAAGACCCCGTGACACGGAGACGAAGATGCCGTCACTCGATCAGTTGAGCTACGAAGGAAAGCGCACCCTGGTGGTGGGAGGCGCAACGGGAATGGGGGCCGCCGTCGCGGAGCTCCTGCGCGATGCGGGCGCCGAGGTGGTGGTCATGGACCGCGCCAAGGTCAGCCTCAGCGGGGTCCAGACAATCACCGTCGACCTGGCGGAGAAGGCGTCGATCGACAGCGCCCTGTCGGAGTGCAGCGGCAAGTTCGACGCGCTCTTCAGCTGCGCCGGCGTGGCCGACGGCATGCCGGCCATCGAGCGCATCAACTTCATCGGCCACCGCTACATGATCGACCGCATGTTCGACGGCGACATGTTCGCCTCCGGCGCGGCCATCGGCTTCATCTCGTCGCTCGGAGGCATCGGCTGGGAGTCCAACCTGGAGCTCTTGACCGAGTTCCTCGACATCGAGGACTACGACGAGGCCACGGCCTGGGTGCAGGAGCACGGCAAGGCGGACTACGTCTGGAGCAAGCAGGCCATCTGCGCCTATGTCGCGCGCATGGCGCTGCCGTTCCTGAAGCGCGGCGTGCGCATCAACGCGATCCTGCCCGGCCCCACGGACACGCCCCTCGCCCAGGCCAACGCGGAGACCTGGCTCGCCTTCGGCGAGGACTACCGCCAGGAAGCCGAGATCGAAGTCTCGACCACGTTCGAGCAGGCTCACCCGCTGCTCTTCCTGTGCAGCGATGCCGCGGTGGCGATCAGCGGCGTCACCCTGGTCACGGACGTGGGCTTCCTGGGTGCCACGGTCTCCGACGCATGGCCCCCGGCCAAGCTGATCGTGAACTTCCTGCGCGGCGTGGGCGGCGCACAGGGCGCAGCAGCAACCGCGGCCCCGGCGCCGAAGGAGGAGAAGCAGGAGCTCTCGGTCAAGCCCGAGACGCGCATGCTGATCGATGGCGAGCTGGTGGAGGCCGAGAACGGCGCCACCTTTGCGAACTTCAATCCCGCCACCGAGGACGAGCTCGGCCAGGTCTCCGACGCCACCCGCGGCGACATGCGACGGGCGATCGCGGCGGCGCGGAGGGCCTTCGACCGCACCGACTGGTCGACCAACCGCGAGCTGCGCAAGAAGTGCCTGATTCAGCTGCAGGAGGCGTTGGAAGAGGAGCAGGAGGAGCTGCGGGAGCAGCTGATCCTGGAGGCGGGATGCCCGCGCATGACGACCCAGCGCCACCAGCTCGACGGGCCGCTGGAGAGCGCCCTGCGCTACCCGGTACAGCTGATCGACGAGTTCGCCTGGGAGACCGGGATGCCGCAGGCGCCGGGCGAGCAGGGCGAGCCCAACGACCGCTGCATCGTGAAGGAGCCCGTGGGCGTGGTGGGTGCCATCGTGCCCTGGAACTTCCCCTTCGAGGTCGCGATCAACAAGCTCGCTCAGGCGCTCGCCACCGGCAACACGGTGGTGCTCAAGCCGGCCCCGGACACGCCCTGGAACGCGACCCTGCTCGGGCGCCTGATCGCGGAGAAGACCGACATCCCGGCCGGCGTGGTGAACGTGGTGACCTCCTCGGATCACCTCCTGGGCGAGGCCCTGACGATGTCGCCGGAGGTCGACTGCATCTCCTTCACCGGCTCCACCGCGGTGGGGCAGAGCATCATGGCCAAGGGCGCGGCGACCATGAAGCGGGTGTTCCTCGAACTCGGGGGCAAGTCCGCGAACATCATTCTCGAGGACGCCAAGGTCGACGACGCGCTGCTCGGCGGGCTCGGCGTCTGCTACCACGCGGGGCAGGGCTGCGGCATTCCGACGCGCATGCTGGTCCCCCGCGCCAAGTACGACCAGATCGCGGAGCGCCTGGTCGAGGTGATGAAGATGGCGCCCTACGGCGACCCGCAGCGCGCCGACGTGATGATGGGGCCGCTGATCTCGGCGCGCCAGCGCGACCGTGTGCTCGGCTTCATCGACAAGGGCCAGGAAGCGGGCGCCACCCTCGCCCTCGGCGGCGGCCGCCCCGACGGCTTCCCGAAGGGCTACTACGTGGAGCCGACCCTGTTCACGAACGTCGACAACTCCATGACCATCGCCCAGGAGGAGATCTTCGGCCCGGTGCTGGTGTTGATCGGCTACGAGGACGAGGACGACGCGGTTCGCATCGCCAACGAGAGCCGCTACGGGCTCGCCGCTGCGGTGCAGTCGGGCTCGCTCGAGCGGGCGCGCGCGGTGGCCAGTCGCTTGCGGGCGGGCATGGTGTCGATCAACGGGGGCGCCTCCCACGGCGTCGACATGCCCTTCGGTGGCTACAAGCACAGCGGCGTCGGCCGTCAGAACGGAATCGCCGGCTTCGAGCAGTACCTGGAGACGAAGGCGATCGCCTGGCCCGTCCCGCGGGGGAATGGCTGAGCGCCGCGGCGTTGGACACGCCGGCCGAGGAGAGCATCGAGATGGGTGAAGCAGCCGTTCAACAGACTGAGGACAAGCTCGACCTGAGCGACCTGGAGCGCCGGGTGGGGCAGCCGGTGGGCGGAGGTCAGCTCCATGACCCCTGCTCGTCGATGGACATCCGCCGCTGGGTGCACGCGCTCGACTATCCGAACCCGATTCACTGGGACGAGGACTTCGCGCGCGGCTCCAGCTTCGGCGGGATCGTCGCGCCCCAGTCCTTCGCCGTGTGCATGGACTACGGCCACGGTTGCCAGCCTGCCTGCGTGGGGCGCATCGAGGGCTCGCACCTGATCTTTGGAGGGGAGGAGTGGTGGTTCTACGGTCCGCGCGTGCGACCGGGGGACCAGCTCTTCCAGACGCGTCGTTTCCACGGCTTCAAGGTGGCGGAGACCAAGTTCGCCGGGCCGACGGTGTTCTCCGAGGGCGGCACGCTGCATCGCAACCAGCATGGCGCGCCCGTCGCGAAGGAGCGCTCCACCTCGATCCGCTACCTGGTCTCCGAGGCGGAAAAACGCGGCATGTTCCGCAATCAGCTGCAGCCGATTCCCCAGTGGACGGCGGCGCAGCGCAAGGAGATCGCGGAGCTGCGCCACGCCTGGATCCTCTCGAACCGCGAGGGGGTGTCGCCGCACTTCGAGGAGGTCGAGGTGGGCACGAAGCTGCCGCGTCGGGTGCTCGGCCCGCACACGCCGGTGACCTTTGCCTGCGAGTACCGCGCCTTCATGTTCAACGCCTGGGGCTCCTGGCACTGGTCGATCCCGCAGGACGTGGAGGATCCGTGGGTGGACCAGGATGCCGGCTTCACCAAGGGCTTCGAGATCGACTACGAGGGCGTCAAGATCGATCCGCGCGTCCGCGATGGCCTCTTCCAGGGGCCGTCGAGTGGCCACACCGACAGCTCTAGGGCGGACAAGATCGGGATGGCGCGGGGCTACGGCTACGGCGCCACCATGGGCGCCTGGGTGCACGACTACGTGGCCTACTGGGCGGGTCACGAGGGTTTCATTCGCTACTCCAAGTCCCAGTTCCGCGGCCCGGCCTTCGAGGGCGACGTGACCTATTGCGACGGCGAGGTGGTCGAGAAGAACGCGGACTCGCCCTACGGCATGCCGACCGTGCGGGTCGCGCTGAAGCTCACCAATCAGGAAGACAAGACCCTGGTGAGCGCTCACCTGGACGTGGAGCTGCCCTACTAGGCGACGCGATGGAAGCCGGAGCGATGCAGCCAGACGTCCAGGACGCCGATCCCGCAGCCGCCTCGATCGTTCGCGGGATCCCGCTCGACGAGGAAGAGGGCCTGGGCTCACTCACGATCGCAGGCTATGCGCGCGAGATGACCGCGCGCTTCGCCAGCCGGGAAGCGGTGGCGTTTCGCGAGCCCGGCGGCGTCGTGCGCTGGAGCTACGCCGACGTCTGGCAGCGCTCTCTCGAGGTCGCCCGGGCCCTGGTGGCCGCCGGCGTCGAGAAGGACACCCGGGTCGGGATCCTGCTGTCGAATCGGCCCGAGTACATCCCGCTGGTGTTCGGCATCGCACTGGCCGGGGGCGTGAGCGTGCCGCTCAACACCTTCTCCACGCGCCCAGAGCTCGAGTACCTGCTGCGTACGTCGGCGGTTTCGCTGCTGGTGTTCGAGCGGCGGGTCGCCAGCACGGACTTCGCGGCCATGCTCCTGGAGCTGGCGCCCGAGCTGGAGCGGGAGACGGCGGGGCCGCTCCGATCGGCCGGCTTCCCGTACCTGCGGCGGGCGGTGATGCTCGACGATGGCGGGCCGCGCCCGGCGGCGGTCGGCTCCTACGACGCGCTCCTGCGCGGAGGCGATACCGTCGCTGATGACCTCATCGCCGCTCGACAGGCTGCCACCACGGCGGCGGACCTGGGCGTGCTCTTCTTCTCTTCCGGATCCACCGGCCTGCCCAAGGGCATGCTCCACGCCCATCGCGCGATCGCGCTGCAGTGGTATCGCTGGCCGCGCCTGCTGAAGCTGGGCGAGGACGTGCGCTGCTGGACGGCCAACGGCTTCTTCTGGTCGGCGAACTTCTCGCTGCAGATCGGCTGTGCCTTCACGTCCGGGGGGACGGCGGTGCTGCAGTCGACCTTCGACGCCAAGCAGGCCCTCGAGCTGTTCGAGAGCGAGCACGTCACCTTCCCGGTGTTCTCGCCCCATCAGCAGGCGCGCATGGCCGCCGCGCCCAACTTCCGTCAGGTGGACCTCTCGAGCCTGCGCTGTCTCGACGACCGCTCTCCGCTGAACGAGCACCCCACCGTGTCCACGAGCTGGCGGCAGCCCTGCGCCTACGGCACCACCGAGACGCTCACGGCCTGCACGGCCTTTCCCGCGTCGGAGCCCTCGGAAGGGCGCGAGGGCTACGGCCTTCCGCTCGCCGGAAACATCGTGAAGATCGTCGACCCCGCGACGGGCATACCGGTGTCGCGTGGTGAGCGCGGCGAGATCCTCGTCAAGGGGCCGACGCTGATGCTCGGCTACCTGGGCAAGACCCTCGACGAGACCTTCGACGACGACGGCTTCTATCACACGGGCGATGGCGGCTACGTGGACGCCCAGGGCTGGCTTTACTTCGAGGGGCGGCTGAACGACATCATCAAGACCGGCGGCGCCAACGTCTCGCCGGTCGAGATCGACACCGTCATCCGCCGGTACCCCGGCGTGAAGATCGCGCAGACGATCGGTGTGCCCCACGAGACGCTCGGCGAGATGGTGGTCTCGTGCGTCGTCGCGCAGGATGGCGCGGCGCTCGAGGAGGACCCGCTGAGGCAATACCTGCGGGGCCAGCTCGCGAGCTACAAGGTGCCGCGCCGCATCCTCTTCCTGGACGAGCAGCAGGTCGAGATGACGGGCAGCGACAAGGTCAAGGCGGGCAGGCTCCGGGAGCTGGTGGGCACGCAGTTGGGATGACCCACGAGGGTGGGCACGCAGCTCGTGTGACGGATAACGGAAGGCGAGAGGGAAGAGCGATGGGAATGAACGACCTGGTCATCATCAGCGTGGACGACCACATCAGCGAGCCCCCGGACATGTTCGACCGCCACCTCTCCGGCGATGAGCTCGCCTCGGCGCCGAAACTGAGGACCTCGAGCGACGGCACCCACTTCTGGGAGTACCAGGGCATGAAGATGCCGTCGGTGGGGCTCAACGCGGTGGTGGGCCGCCCGCTCGAGGAGTACGGCATGGAGCCCACCTCCTTCGAGCAGCTGCGCGCCGGTGTCTACGACGTGCACGCGCGGGTCGACGACATGAACGTCAACGGGGTCGCCGCATCCCTCAACTTCGGAACCGCTGTGGGCTTCGATGGAGGGCGCTTTCATCGCGCGCCGGACAAGGACAAGGCGCGGGTGCACATGCGCGCCTACAACGACTGGCACATCGACGAGTGGTGCGGGGCCTACCCGGGCCGCTTCATTCCCTGCGGCCTGCTGCCCACCTGGGACATGGGCGCGACCGTCGAGGAGATCGCGCGCATCGCGGCGAAGGGATGCTCCGCGGTCTCCCTCAACGAGAACCCGACAAAGCAGGGGCTGCCGAGCATCCACAACGCCTACTGGGAGCCGATGTGGAAGGCCGTCGCCGACCACGACATCACCATCTGCCTGCACATCGGCGCCGGCAACCCCACGCCCCACGCCTCCGAGGAGACGCCGATCGAGGCCTGGATCACGACCATGCCAATGGCCAGCGCGGTGGGCGCTGCGGACTGGCTGCACCTGCGGGCGCTGCAGCAGTACCCGGACATGAAGATCGCCATGTCGGAGTCTGGCCTGGGCTGGATCCCGTACTTCATGGAGCGCGCCGACTACTCCCACTCGCGCCACAAGGCCTGGACCCACTGCAGCTTCGACGGCCGCAAGCCGAGCGAGGTCTTCAGCCAACACTTCATGGTCTGCTTCATCGACGACGCCTTCGGCCTGAAGAACCTCGATGCGGTCAACGAGGACATGGTGGCCTACGAGTGCGACTACCCCCACTCGGACACCCTGTGGCCGGAGGTGCCAGAGCGCCTGTGGAGCATCGTCCAGGGGCTGAGCGAGACGCAGATCGAGAAGATCACCCACCAGAACGCCATGCGCTTCTTCAACTTCGATCCCTTCCAGCACGCCCCGCGAGAAGCGCTCACCGTGGGCGCCCTGCGAGCGCACGCGGCGGCCAAGCGCGTGGACACGACCCCGCGCTCGTCGGGTGGCGCCAAGCCGCTCGCGGACGAGGAGGGCGCTCGCCGGGTCACCTCCGGGGACCTGATGCGGATGTTTGCCCATCACGCCCAGGCGGCGGACTGAGGCGGGAGCGCCGGGCCATGACCGACATCCAGTACAGCTACTCCCACGCTGCCATCCTGGTCTCCGACATCGAGCGCTCCGCCCGCTTCTACGAGCGCGCGGTGGGCTGGCAGCACGAGTTCTCCCGCGAGTTCGATGGTGTGCTCGGCGAGGCGAACGCCTACGGCGGTCCAGGCCGGATCGCCATGGGCAACATGGGCGGCGTGCATCTGCAGCTGGTGCAGATGGAGGTGCCGCTCGAGACGAAAGGGCTGCAGCCCCACTGCGGCATCTTCATGTGCTCGGTGATGGTGGATGACCTGGAGCCGGTCAGGGAGCGGCTGCGCGGGGCGGATATCCCGATCACGCGGGAGCTGGACATCGGGGGCGTGCGGCTGCTGGTGGTGACCGACCCGGATGGCCAGGAGCTTGGCATCATGGCGATGCGGGCCGACGCGTAGATGATGATCATGGCGCAAGCACCGTCGGATAGGATCGCGTTCGTGGGCGTCGGCCGCATGGGGTCGGCAATGCTCCAATGCGTGCTCGACGCGGGCTACGGCGTGACGCTGCACGATCCGTCGGAGCAGGCGACCGCGCCCTTTGTGGAGTCTCACCCCGAGCGCGTGTCGTTGGCTCCGACCGCGGCGGAGGCGGCGCGCGGCGCGGAGGTGACCTCGGTGGTCGTCAGCAGCAACGAGCAGGCGCTCGCGGCATGCCTGGGCGCTGACGGCGTGCTCGCGGGCGCGACGCCCGGCAGCGTAGTGCTCGTCCACTCGACGATCGCCCACGAGACATTGCAGCAGCTCTCGCGCGAGGCGGCCGCGCGCGGCGTGCACCTGCTCGACGCGATGGTGAGCGGCGCCAGGGGTCACTTCGATGCGGGCAATCTGGCGGTGATGGTGGGTGGCGACGCGGACGCTTTCCTCCGCGCCAAGCCCGTGATGGGCACCTACGGCGGGCTCGTGCTGCACCTGGGGCCCCAGGGCGCAGGCCTGGACGCGAAGCTCGCCATCAACATGCTGCGCTACCTGTGCATGGTCGCCAGCCAGGAGGCATCCGCGCTCGCGGAGCAGGCCGGGGTCGGCGAGGTCATGGATCAGCTGGTCGCCCACACAGCCTCCACCCGCTACATGGGCAACCTCGCGCGCCTGCAGCAGATCCCGCTCGAGCAGCGGCGCAGGGAGGTGGAGACCTCGCGCAAGGACCTGCGCGCGGCGCTCGCGCGTGGGCGCGAGCTGGGCGTCGACCTGTCCGCCGCGGAGCGGGCGGAGGGGCTGATGGGGCGTCTGTGGGCGGTGGATGGGGAGTGAGATGTTGTTGGAGCTGAGCCCGGACCAGGATCTATTCCAGAGGACGACCGCGAAGTTTCTCGGGGACCGCGTCCCCGTCGAGACGGTGCGCTCGCTGCGCGACGATCCCGTGGGTTTCGAGGAGCGCTACTGGCGTCAGGGGGTGGAGCTCGGCTGGACCTCCCTCCTGGTGCCGGAGGACGACGGGGGCGCGGCCATCTCCGACCACGGGCTGATCGACCTCACCCTGATCGCCCACGAGTTCGGTCGCCATGCCGCACCGGGACCGCTGGGCGCGACCAACGTGGGGGCCTAAGCCCTCAGCGCCGCAAGCGCAGCACCGGAGCTGCTCGAGGGCCTGCTCGACGGCAGCGCGATCGCAGCCTGGTGCTTCTCGGAGCCGAATCCGCAGGATGGCGTGCTCGAGCCCGGCCTAGAGGTCGCCATCCAGGGGCACGAGCTCGTGCTGCACGGCGTCAAGCGCCCCGTGGAGTCGGCCGACCGGGCGAGTCATCTGCTCGTCTCCGGAAAGACTGGAGGCGGGCTCACGCAGGTGCTCGTCCCGGCCGACGCGTCCGGTGTGACGGTGGAGCCGATGCGCGGGGTGGATCTCACGCGGCGCTTCTCGGTCGTCCAATTCGACCGGGTCCGCGTGCCGGCGTCGGCGGCGGTTGGGCGCGTGGGCGAGGCGGCCGCATCGATCGAGCAGCAGCTGCAGCGGGCGCTGGTCATCGCCTGCGCGGAGGCGGTGGGTGCGATGCAGGCCGCCTTCGAGATGACGCTCGAGTGGGCCTTCGACCGCTACTCCTTCGGTCGCCCCCTGGCGTCCTACCAGGCCCTGAAGCACCGCTTCGCCCACATGGCCACCTGGCTGCAGGCCAGCCACGCCATCTGCGACGAGGCCGCCGAGGCGGTGACCTCGGATGCGCCGGAGGCTCCCGAGCTCGTGAGCGCGGCCAAGGCCTACATCGGCGAGCACGGAACGGAGCTGCTGCAGGAATGCGTCCAGCTGCACGGCGGCATCGGCGTCACCTTCGAGCACGACCTGCACCTCTTCCTGAGGCGCGTCACGTTGGCGCGAACCCTACTCGGCACCCCGGACACCCATCGCCTTCGTATCGCGAAGCTGGTGGGCGAGGGGCGCCGCATGGGGCATGCATCATGAGGGAGCCGAGCGAGCCGATCGAGAGCTTCCGCGAGCGCGCGCGCGTCTTCATTCGGCGCAACCTCCGGCCCCTCAACGGCAAGTCCCTCTCGAGTGCCCTGCGCGCGTCCCGCACCGACGACGAGGAGCTCGCAGAAGTTGCGCGCGAGCGGGAGCTGCAGCGGGCGCTCTTCGACGCGGGCCTGGCCGGCGTCTGCGTTCCCAGGGAGTACGGTGGCCAGGGGCTCACGCCCGCCCACCAGCGGGTCCTGAATGCTGAGCTGCGCGGCTACGAGTATCCGAGCCGGGTGCAGGTCCCGACCTTCACGCCCTGCCTGGCGGTGTTGCTGGAGTTCGGCACCGAGGCACAGAAGCTCGCGCACGTGCCGGCGATCCTGAAGGGCGAGGAGCTGTGGATGCAGTTCCTGTCGGAGCCGAGCAGCGGATCGGACGTGGCCGGAGCGCTCACCTCGGCCGTCCGCGACGGCGACGACTGGGTCCTCAACGGGTCCAAGGTGTGGACCACGGGCGCCTGGTGGTCGGACTGGGCCCTGTGCCTCGCCCGCACCAACTGGGAGGCCTCCAAGCACGGCGGTTTGACGGTCTTCATGTTTCCGATCGACAGCGCGGGCATCGAGGTCCAGCGCATCGAGATGCTCAACGGCTCGAAGGAGTTCTGCCAAGAGTTCATGACCGACGTGCGCGTGCCCGACAGCCACCGCATCGGCGGCGTGGATGCCGGCTGGACCGTGGGCAGTCGCTGGATGTTCCACGAGCGGATGGCGCGCAACTCGCCGCTGGTGACGGCGCCCGAGGGCGAGACGCGGGCGGGCGGCAGCGGTCGCACGATGCACGCGATCGCGCGCGCCGCCGGAAAGCTCGAGGATCCGAGCGCCCAGCAGCGCATCGGCGAGGCCGAGACGCTCCACCGCGTGGGCGAGGCCCTGCGGCGGCGGATCGGGCGTGGTATCGCGACCCGGACGATGTCGGATCAGTCCTCTGCCATCGCGCGGCTCTTCATCGGGCTGGCGGAGGCGCGTCGCCCCACCATCGCCTTCGAGCTGGCCGGTGAAG
>JAPPOT010000060.1 GCA_028817855.1 Myxococcales bacterium | reverse complement strand
CGCGCGCGGGGGGCGGGGGGGACTCAAAGCGGTCCAGCTGCTGAATGTGGGCGCACGCGAGGCGGTCGCCAAGCGCCGGTGTGGCGGCGTAGCCCTCGGACGGTTCCACGTGATGGTCGTGGCGTTCCTGCGCCTGGGCAACTCGAGCGCTCTTCGTAGACTCTGTCATATCGCGCCCTTCAGGAGCTCGACGGCAGCAGCGCGGCCGCTTGGGTCGCGTAGAGTGACAGCGGTCGGCGGGGTCAGACGCTCGAGCTTAGGGTGTGCGCTCATCTACGCGCCTACCGGGGTGAACGAGTACTCGGCGGCGAGCTCGCGCATCAAGTCGAGCCTTCGGCTGGTTGGATTGGTCCCGACCGTCCCTTCCTCGAAGTTGCGGCTCAGCGTCAGCATCATCGTCTCGGCCATGCATCCGTACACACAGCCCGGGTCGAGGCCGAGCTCGACGCCGATCTCTTGGGCGTCGGGCACCCGAATGATCCCGCCGGCGATCAGGGTCACGTCGGGCCTTTGCTCGCGGATCTCAGGCGGAAAGTTTGCCGGCAACGAGGTGTCACAGACGACGGCATCCCGAGCCAGGTCGTCCGGGCGAATCAGTATCCCGGTGCTCGAAGTCGCGGACACGACGAAGTGGGCATTTGCGAGGCTCTCCCGCAAGTCGACGGAGGTGCTGATCGCGGCGGTCCGCCCCGAGACGTCCAGCAGCTCGGTCTTGAAGGCATCGAGCTCGGCGAGGCTCCGCGCTGGGTATTCGGGGTTGCCCACGAGGACCAGAGAAGCCACGCGATTGACGAGCAGCAGAGCTGCCGCGCGACCAACCGCGCCGACCCCCCCGACGACGACCGCGGTTGCGTCCTTTGGGAGGGTCGGGGCTTTCGAGGTCAACAGGGCCTCGACGGTTGCCACGGCGGTGTAGCTGTTGCCGGTGGTCAGTGGCACGCCCAGGTCCTGCAGCTCGAGACCGTTGCGTGAGACGATCGACGTGAATCCGCCGAGGCCCACGATTTCAGCTCCACGACTGTGCGCCAGCTCAACGGCCTTGCGGACCTCGCCTAGGACCCGCTCGAAGGGCATCTTCTTGAAGTCCTCCGCCGTGTAGTGCACGTCGATGAACTCACCGTACGCGCTGCGACCCGCCGCCTCGATACGCGTGCTTCCCACGACACCCGGGCGTCCTGCGTCTTGAATGAAGCGCAGGACCTTCTCCTGCTGGCAGTCGTCAAGAAGCGCGAGGCTCGGATCGAAGTCGACGATCGAGCGCAGCTCGACGGGGTGAACGACGAAGGCGAAACGTGGCTCGTCCGCGCCGGCGGGGCTCGGTAGCGTCCGCTCAGAAGTCTGCAGCGGCGGCATCTTCGGCACGGGCTCGGTTCGTTCGGCGACGTGGCTGAGGATCCGTGCGCTGTTGCAGGCGCTCAGATCGCCGAGCACTTCATCGAGGGCGTCGACGAATTGGTCGCACTGGGCACGTGTTGCGATGAGCGGTGGCTCGACTCGAATGACGCAGCTCCCATTGAGCGTCGTCATGGTCCTGATCCTGTGGTGGTTGAGGAGGTGGCTGCACACGACGATGGCCAGGTCTTCCTCCACAGCCATCATGCTCAGCAGGCACCGCCGGCCAAAGGCCTCCTGCCTGCGCGTCAGCTCGATGCCGAGCATGTAGCCGCGACCCCGGACGTCAGTGACCAGCTCACCGTGGCGTTCGCGGAGGGCTTCCAGACGGCGCAGCAAGTGGGTGCCATTGTCCGCGACCTGCCGGACGAGGTGGCCCTCGGTGAGCAGCTCGAGGGTCTTGAGCCCAACCCTGCAGGCAAGGGCGTTGCCTGCGAAGGTCGACGAGTGCTTGAGGGCGAAGCTCTCCGTGTAGCAGTGCTGGCCGCAGAGCACGGCGCCGATCGGCATGATTCCACCGCCGAGAGCCTTTGCGAGCAGCATGATGTCCGGGGTGATGCCAGCTTCGTCGCACGCGAAGAGCTTGCCGCTGCGGCCAAGACCCGTCTGAATCTCATCTACGATGAGCAACACCCCATGTCGGGCGCATAGCTTCCGGGCCTTCGCGAGGTAGTTGGCGGGAGGCACCACGATGCCGCCTTCTCCCTGGATGGGCTCGACGATGAAGGCCGCAAAGTCGCCGGCCTTGCGAGTCAGGATGTCTCGCAGCGGGCGCAGGTCACCGTAAGGGATGTGCTCGAACTCCGCAGTGGGGACACCGAACGGCTCCTGATAGACCCCCCGTCCCGTCGCGGACAGCGCAGCCAAGGTCTTGCCGTGGAAGGCTCCAAGTGTCGACAGAATGCCGGGGCGGCCGGTTGCGGCACGTGCAAGCTTGATCGCCACCTCGACGGCTTCTGCCCCGCTGTTTGTGAAGGTCACGTGGTCCAGACCGGATGGTGCGAGCTCGATCAGGCGCTCAGCGAGCTGTCCGGCTGCATCCAGCCGCGCGGGTTGCGCGAAGCTGGGCTCCGCCGCGCTCTCGACTGCGCGAATGGCCTCCCAGATTGCGTCGGGATTGTATCCGAAGGGCAGGGCTCCGAAGCTCGACACGCAATCGAGATACTCGGTGCCGTGCTCGTCGTAGAGGTGACAACCGCGGCCCTGGACGAACCGCTTGTTCATCTTGAGTTGGGCGAGCTCCCGGTCGAGATGCGGGTTCACGAAGCGCCCAAAAGGGTGCAATGGACGATCGGACTCCGGCGCTTCGAGCTCGTGCGCTGGCGCTTCTAGGTGTGCCACCGCGCCTCCGCGGGCATCGGGGCTCTCGCGGGCCCAGTCGAATATGGGAGGCTACTCGGACGCACCGGCATGCTCTCCGGAGGCCGTCACTTGACCCCCTCCGATGTCGCCAAGGGCCTCCAGCAAGAAGGTGGCGATCGTTGCAACGGTGGCATCGCCCAACAGCTCCTCGCGGGGAACGCCGTGTCCGAGGCCTGTCTCCACTCGATTGATGAGCTCGACCATCATCAGGGAGTCGACACCGAGGTCCTTGATCGGTGTGTGCGGGTCCAAGCGGGACTTCGGTAGCCGCATCACCTCCGCCAGCTCCTGCGTCAGATAGTCGACGACTGCAGCTCCGCGCTCTTCGGGGGCAAGCGCCTCGATTTGCCTGAGGACGTCGAGGCTATCGGATGTCGACACGTCCTGCGCGGAGATGCAGTGGCTGTAGAGCGGTCGGCTGGCTTCGGTGGGAAAGGCCGCTGCCCACCGCGGCCAGTCCATCGGGGTCACGGCGACCTGTGGGGTATCGAGGCGCAACATCAAGGCTTCGAGAGTCTTGAGGCCGCGCGCCGGAGCAATGCTCAGGGCGCCGCGGGAGCTGAGGCGCTGACCACGGTTGGACTGGGAGGCGGCCATGCCTACCTCGGACCAGGCGCCCCAGTTGACGCTCAAGGCTGGGAGAGCCTCTTGTTCGCGCAAATGCGCGAGCGCATCGAGGAACGCGTTTGCAGCGGCATAGTTTGCCTGACCCGGCGAGCCGACGACCGACGCTGCGGATGAGAAGAGGACGAAGAAGTCGAGGGGCAAGTCCTGGGTACACTCGTGCAACGCCCATCCGCCCCGGACCTTCGGGCCGAGGACCTTACTGAAGCTCTCGGCGCTCTGGCCGTCGAGCATCCCGTCTTGCAGGACGCCCGCAGCGTGGAGGACGCCGCGCAGCGGTGGCAGATTGGAAGCCACTTCCTGGAGGACTGTCTGAACCTCGCCCCGGACAGAGACGTCCGCCTGAAGCACTGCCACCCGACAGCCAGTGGCGGCGATGCTGTCGATACCCTGTTGTTGAGCGACCGAGGGCTTGCTCCGCCCGAGGAGCACGAGCTGGCCTGCACCGCGGGCCGCGAGCCATTGGGCTACCTCGAGGCCCAGGCCCCCAAGTCCGCCGGTGATGAGGTAGCTGGCGTCGTCACGAAGGTTCAGGCGCTGCAAGTCGACCACGTCGGGTGTGGCGTCGTCCACTTGAAGCACGATCTTGCCGGTGTGTTTCGCCTGGGCCATGAAGCGGAAGGCTTCTGCTGCCTCCGTGATCGGAAACGTCCGATGAGGCAACGGCCGCAGGCTCTCGCCGGCAAATGCGTCCATCACCTCCTCGAGCACGATGTGCAACTGATCGACGCGGTCGTACATCATCGCCCGCAGGTCGACGAGGCTGAACGTCAGGTTGTTGAGAAATGGCCGAAGCCCAATCTGGTGGTCTGCAAAGTAGTCCCGCTTCCCAAGCTCGATGAAGCGGCCGTAGCGCCGGAGGATGGACATGCCTTTGGGGATGAACTCGCCAGCCAAGGAGTTGAGGACGACGTCCACACCTTCGTCGTTCGTTCGTTCCAGCACGTCGTCCGCGAATCCGAGGCTTCGCGAGTCCATGACGTGCTGCACGCCCATGGATGTCAGTAGCTCACGCTTTTCAAGGCTGCCCGCCGTGGCGAACACCTCGGCTCCGATGCTCTGAGCGATTTGAATCGCGGCCATGCCCACGCCCCCTGCGCCGGCATGGATGAGCACGCGCTCGCCCTGGGCAAGGTGAGCGCTGTGCACCAGAGCCTGCCACGCCGTGGCGAACGCGATCGGAATGGTCGCCGCTTGATCGACGGACAGCCAATCAGGCAGCACGAATACCAGTCGCTCATCGGCGACCACATGGGATGCGAAGCCGCTGGCGACCATCGCCATGACGCGTTGGCCCGGACGGACCCGAGTGACCTCGCTGCCCACTGCCGCGATGGTGCCGGCGACTTCAGCGCCAAGCTCCGGGCCGCGTTCGTCTTCTGCGGGGATCATGCCGAGCGCCGACAGGACGTCGAGAAAGTTGAGTCCCGCGGCGGCTACCTCGATCTCGACCTCGCCCGGGCCCAGGGGCTGACTGGCGACAGCATGGAGCTGCAGCCGATCGAGGGCGCCGGGGTCGTCGATTTCCAGCCGGAAGCGGGAACCGTCAGCGGCCGGCGATGCCTCGATTTCCTCGAGATCGTCCTCGTCGACGCGTTCGTAGCGGGCGACGTACCGCGCCCGCCCTCGAAGCAGAACCTGGTCCTCGCTGGTCTGACCGCTCAGCTCCGCGTGCAGCGCAGCCGAGTCGGTCGAGTTGCGCACGTCGATCAGGCCGCAACGAAGCTCGGGACGCTCGAGCGCGACCGTTCGGCCCAGGCCCCACAGTGGGGCCTGCGTGGTGGCCACCGCATCGATCCCCATGGCCTGGGCGCCCTGGGTGACAATCCACAGACGATTGGTTGGCTTTGCGTCCTTGCGAGCCAGAGCCTGCACCATGTGCAAGGCAGCGGTGAGGCTCGTCTCGACCCGCTCGGGCACCGCCGCGTCCGCGTCCGCCTGGTCTGCATCGAGGCCCCAGAGATAGACCACGTTTTGCCAGCCGCGCTCGCCGGCGTCCCGCAGTAGCTTGTCGAACGCGTCCGGTTGCATCGGGTCGACGACCAGGGCGCCATCGTCAAGCGCCTCCGAACTGTCATCGACTCGCACGAGCTCAAAGGGTTGCTCTCGGCGCTGAAGGTGTTTGACCAGCTCGGTCGCGAAGCCTTGGCGATCTGCGAAGATCAGCCACGGCCGGTCGTCTGCGCTGCGAGGTGCCGCTGCTGGCTGATCGAGCGGTTCCGCAAACCACGCAAGCTCGTAGAGTGAGTCGAGCAGGGCCGTCTTGGGCTCCGCCACACTTCGGACCCTGAAGTCCCGAACCTCGGCGAGCAGCTTCTCGTCATCGCCGAACAGCTCGATGGATGCCGACACCTCGCCCTGTTCACACGGGACCTCCGGGGTGAGCCAGATGCGAGCCCATAGCGGGTCCTTGCCCGTGGGCCCAGTGAAGGTGAGTCTTCCGACTGACGCAGGCAAATAGGTGGTCTCCGAGCTTCCGTAGCCTTCCATGGCGGCGGACATCGCCTGGAAGCACCCATCGAGGATGGTCGGGTGGAATCGGCTTTGGTCCGCCTCCCTGATGGCCACATCCGATGGCTGCAGGCGTACCAGAACCTCGCCGTCTCGCCGGTGGATCGACTCGACGGTTTGGTAGGCCGGGCCGTAGTGGAGCCCCTCGCGACCCATCTCGTCGTAGTGGCGCTCCCTGGAGACAGGCTCGGTGCAACGCGCCTGCAGCGCCGAGAGAGTCTCGCTGGCAGTGGCCGGCTCGCTGCCGTCGCCTTGGCGGATGCGTCCACGCGCCTGCACGTTCCAGTTTTCCGCCGTGTCCTTGGCGCGGCCCTCTCGAGCGAGGACTCGGAAGGCGGAATAATCGGCGCCGGAGAAGTCGACGACGACCTGCAAGCCGCGGGCACCTTCTTCCGGCAAGTCCAGGACACGCTCAAAGGTCAGGTCCTCGACCACCACCGGGCTAGTGCCTGACAGCGGCTCGACCGACCTGAGGGCCAGGTCCACGTAAGCGGCGCCTGGCAGCACGGCCATCCGGCGCACCCGATGGTCGTCGCAGTGATATGGGCCGTCGATCGACAGGCTAGAGAGCCAGATCTGCTGGCGGTCGCCGTTGGGCGTTTGGGTCTGGATCACCCGCGAACCCAACGCGCCGCCACCCTGGTCCGGGTCGTCGCCCAGGCGGACCAGGGCGCTACCGGCTACATCATCACCCTGGAAGGGGTAGGGCGGCAGAGCCGCGTTTCTGCTATCTGGGTAGACTCGGTCCCAGGCGATCCGATGGCCTGCGACGTACAGATGGCCGAGAGCGCTGAGCAGGCTCGCCCCATCGTCTGCGCCGTGGCGCAGGGACGCTGCAATGGTTGCATCCGCACCTGCAGAGCGGATGCATCGCGACAGCGAGACCCCCAGCACCGGGTGGGCACTGACCTCTACGAATGTGGTGGCGCCCCAGCCGAGAAGCTCGCTCACCGCGTCCGCGAAGCGCACGGGCGCCACCACATTCTCGCCCCAATAGGCCGCGTTGTAGTCCGTAGCGCCGGCCATCGTGCCGGTCACGGTCGACACGAGGTGGCACTTCGCCGGCGCCGTGCTCAGGCCCTGCAGGCGCTCCACGAGACGCTCGCCGCAGGGGCGCATCTGCTCGCTGTGGAAGGCGTAGTCGACCGGCAGGTACTTGTGCTCGATCCCCTCGGCTTGTAGCCACTGCACGAGTGCGTCGAGCGCCGCGGTCGGGCCAGAGACCACCGTCGTGTCGGGGTCGTTGATCGCGGCGATGGACAGCTCGAGGCCCTCGTAGGCGATGCGAGTCTCGAGGCGGGAGGCCGGGAGACCGACCGAGAGCATCTTGCCCAGACCGGTCGCTGCCTGCATGAGGGCTCCCCGGTGGTGGGCGACGTGAAGCGCCTGCTCGAGGCTGAGCACGCCAGCGGCGCACGCTGCGGCAATCTCGCCCACGCTGTGACCGACCGTCGCGTCGGCGACCACTCCGACCGACTCCCACAGGGCGGCCAGGGCGAGTTGGACCGACAGGATGGCCGGTTGCGCGATCGCGGTCTCATCGAGGCGGCAGCTGGCCACGTCGGCGTCCAGAGACTCGATGATCGACCAACCCGCGAGCCCCCGGAAGATCTCGTCGCACTGTGCCAGCTTGTCGGCGAAGACGGGGGACAGCTCCCGCAGCTGCCGAGCCATGCCGAATGCCTGTTGGCCTTGACCGGAGAAGACCAAGACGACCTTGGGATTCTTCACTGTCGCGGCGGGGTGCCCCGACTGGGGGGAGCGCTCGATCTCGGCCTCGAGTAACTCCGCCAGCTCCGACAGGTCCTGAGCTTGAACCGCTGCTCGAATGGGATGGTGTGTGCGATGGACCGCTGCGGCCCCACAGATCTCGGACAGGCTCGCTTCGCCGTCCTGCGCCCGCTGCAGCGCGAGCTCGTGATAGCTCGACATGAGCTCGCGAAGCGCCTGGGGGTCGCGTGCCGAGATCGGCAGCAGGCATCCGAAGGGTGGAGCGCGACGCTTGCGTCGCTCGAGGCGCGGCGGCTCCTCGACGAGCACATGGGCGTTGGTTCCGCCGAACCCGAATCCGCTAACCGCTGCAATCCGGCTTCCCTGCGAGACGTTCCAATCGAGGTTGTCACGTGCGAGCAGGAGCCTGTCGTCGTCCTGGCTGATGCTTGACGGAACCTCGTTGAAGTTACGGTTGGGCGGTACGGAGCGATGCCGCAGGCACAGCACGACCTTAATGACCGAGGCGATGCCGGCGGCCGCCTCGAGGTGGCCGATGTTGGTCTTGACCGCGCCCAGGAAACAGGGGTCCGCGTCGTCGTCCTTGCGGCCATACGAGCGCGCAAGCGCCTCGTACTCGATCGTGTCGCCCACAACCGTGCCCGTGCCGTGGGCTTCCACGTTCGTGATGTCACTCGGCTGCAGCATGGCGGCCTGCAAGGCATCCCGAATGACGGCTTCCTGAGCCTCGCCGCTCGGTGCCGACAGGCCGTTTGTGCGGCCGTCCTGGTTGACCGCACTGGATCGAATCACGGCGTGAATGACGTCTTCGTCCGCGATGGCATCCACCAGACGCTTCAGGACGACCATTCCGCAGCCTTCCCCACGACCGTAGCCATCGGCATCCTTGTCGAATGACCTCGATCGCCCGTTGGGTGACAGGATGCGGCTCTTGCTGAAGGCCACCATGATGTTGGGAGTCATCATGTAGCTGACGCCACCGGCGATCGCGACGTTGGTCTCGCGAGCGCGCAGGCTCTGGCACGCGAGGTGCAGAGCGACGAGGGAGGAGGAACAGGCCGTGTCGACGGTGAGGCTCGGACCTTGAAGGTTGAGGAAGTGAGAGATCCGGTTGGCGATCACGCAGGATTGGCCGCCCGTTCCAGAATAGGCGTCGATGCTGTTGGCATTGGCCATGTGGAGCTCGGCCCACTCACTTCCGCTGTTGCCAATGAACACGCCGGTGCGGCTGCCCGAGAGGCTTTCGAGTGTGTAGCCGGCCTCCTCCAGGGCCTCCCAGGCGACGTGCAAGGAAAGTCCTTGCTGTGGGTCCATCTGCCGGGCTTCGCGGGGAGAGATGCCGAAGAAGCCCGCATCGAAGCGCGTGGCATTTTCGACGAAGGCGCCCAGGCGCGTGTACATCTTGCCGCGTGCGTCGGGATCGGTGCTGTAGAGGCCTTCGGTGTCCCAGCGGTCCTGTGGAACCTCGGAGATCGCATCGCCACCCTTCGTCAAGAACTCCCAGTAGCTCTGCGCGCTGTCGATTCCGGCCGGAAGGCGGCAGCCCATGCCGACGATCGCGATGGGCTCGCTCGCAAGCGCGGCGTTGACATCTTGCCGAATGTCGTCGGCGAGAATGCCCTTCTTGATCAGGGAGAGGTTCGATGTACCGCCCACTTCAATGCCCTATCGAGTGTTTCGGCGCCTTCCGCGTGCCGAGAGGCGATCGTAGAGCTCAGCGTCGCCTAGGCCGTTGAGCTCGTGGATGCGTTGTTCCATGCTCTTCAAGACACTTGCCGGTGCTGCGAGGTCTATCCGAGCGCCCTCGTCGCGTCGCGGTGCGGCGTTCATTTCCAATAGCGCGTCTGTGCACGCGGACAGCGTGGGACTGTTCCAGACGACCGTAATCGGAACCTTGAACCCCAGGCCACTCTCGAGCCAGGCGCGGAACTCGGCAGCGCGCACGGAGTCAAAGCCGACGTCCTGCAGGCGGCTGTCACTGGAGAGCTCTTCGAGCGGGATGTTCAACAGCTGAGCAACCTTTGCTCGGACTTGGGAAAGGAGCACGTGGCGCCCGTGGCGCCCGGCGTCGAGCAGGTGAGCGCCCCTGTCCGCGCTATCAGGGCGCTTGCCAGCGTTCAGTGCCTGGTTGGCGTGGTGGTGCTCGACCGCTCGGCAAAGCTCCGCGATCTGAACCTTGCCCAGGGGGCTGCGCGGAATCGGATCGAGCGCATCGAGCTGGGTAGGGCACTCAAACGGCGCAAGGCTGTCGCGGCAGAAGGACTGAATGTCTGCGAGCGTGCAGTCGGGCTCGAGTTGCACCGCCGCGGCGATCGCGTCGCCGCCGTCGTGCGCGGGCGCTGCGTACACGACAGCGTCGATGACCGCACTGTGGCGCAGCAGGATTCGTTCCACGCGCCGTGGGTCGACCTTGTATCCCCCAACGTCGATGACCGCTGTGGCGCGCTGCGTGATGTACAGCTGTCCGTCCGGATCGACGTATCCAATGTCGCCCGAGTCGAAGTAGTCGTCGGCTACGTCCGTGGATCGGCCCGCGGTCTGTGGGGTTACCACGGCGCTTCGTATCCGAATGTTGCCGACCTGCCCGGGTGGCAGGGCCCTTCCGCCATCGCCTGCGATCTCGAGTGACACGTTGCGTACGGCCGTTCCGACGCTCTGCGGCGACAGGGTCTGCTCCGGACCCATGTTCAGCGTCACGGTTCCCGCTTCTGACGAGCCGTAGCTCTGCCGGATGGAGCGGCCGAAGCGCTTGCGGAATCGCTCGAACGTAGACGGCGGCAAGGGGCAAGCCGAAGACAGTATGAGCTTCAGCCCCGAAAGGTTCCCGGGCGTGTCGTCGGGCAGTTGAGAGAGCTCGAGAAACTGCTGCGGGACGGCGGGCAGCACGGAAATGGACTCCGAGTCGATCAGCGACAGAACCTCACGGCATCTCGCCACGAACGGGACCCCAAGGCGCCGCTTGCGGGCGTCGTAGGAGTCGAGCATGACCAGCGTCGACCCGGCTGCGACTGCGCCCAGTAGGCATATCTCGAGGCCGTAGGAGTGGTGGAGGGGCAAGACACACAAGAAGTTGTCGGCGGATCCGAGTCCCGCACTGGTCACGAAGTTGGTGGCCTCGGCGTGCAGTTGCTCGTGCGTTCTACAGACCAGCTTCGGCAAGCCAGTTGAGCCGGACGTGGACAGATAGATCGCCGGTGTATCGGCCTGCGGCGGCGGCCAGCCCGCGCCCTCATCGGAGACGGCGGGGCAGGCGGCTGCGGACCATTGCTCGAAATCGACGAAACGCGGCGGATGGCCACTGCCCCTGGCTGCCAACTGCTGCATCGCCGCGCAGCCCTCGGAATCGGTGATGATCAAGTCGGGCCGGGTCTGCGCAATGAGCTGCGCGAGGGTGTCGCTGTGCATGATCGGGTCGAGTGGTAGCAGCGCGACGCCAGCTTCGGCGCACCCAAAGAGCAGCTCCACGAACCCGATGCTGTTTGGCATGACTGCGGCGACCCGCCCGCCCCCCGGGCACTGGGTCAGCAGGAGGTTGGCAACGTGCCGCGCGCGAGCCTGCAGGCTGCGATAGGTCAGCCGTGAGCCACCGCAGACGAGGGCCACGCGGTCGGGCGAGCTCTGGGCCGCCCTCTGGAGGAGCTGACTAGGCACGTCCCCCCAGGCCCTGAACTGGCGCGACGAGGGGCCAGTAGGGCGTAAGGCTGCCCTTGCCGCACGGAGTCTGTCCGCAAACGATCGTCATACTGCTGCCAGTGCAGCACTTGGGTAGCACTATCTATAGGGGCGCGCACTAGTGGCGCTCGATGCGATCGCGACAATTCGTGGGGGCCGCGCGCCAGGGCCGCAGGCGTGGGTATCCACGAAAGATGGCGGGCGTCACGTGGGTGTCAGGCTGGCAAGCTGTGCTTGCTGTGGGGACAATCATGTCCATTCGGGGACGTTCAGTCGCGTGGCCACATTCTGCCGGGTCTGAATCTTGCGGGGCGCACGGCGATGGTGCGAGTTGGGGCTTGACCCCTGTTAGGCGACCCGCCGGGCCCACCGGGCCGCTGAGAGTGCCCGGAGCTGCCGTCGCGCACGCGGGGCGTCCGCCGCTGCAGGGGCCGAGGCCACATTGTCGAGGCTCAGATTGACTTCGTGGACCCGATGACAGAAATGTCCCGACACGCCGGCCGCCTGGCGGACTGCGCAGGGTGATCGAAGGCCTCCAGACTCCTGTCGAGTCCCCGGAGAGTGGGAAGACCAGAGCGCTGTGATCATGGCGTGGCACGTGACGGCAGATGCACTCGAGGGCCTGTCGGTCGAGCAGGTGCATGTGGCCGAGGTCGAGGCCCTTGTCGGGCGAGTACCCCTGGTCGTCGCCGCGGGCACCGACGAGATGGTTGCGCATGCACGCGAAGTGCTCGCGGATGCCAACGTTCCGGTTGATGGCATCACCTTCGTCGAGATTCCGGAGGTGGGGCTCAGCTGCTATGCGCGCGACTATGGCCCCGAGTGTGTCGTCGGTGAAGGTGGCGCTGTTGGCTACGTCGACGTGGGCTGGACGACCTGGGGCATCCTGCCGCAGGTTCATCCGCTGAGTCGGCAGCTCGAACGTTGCGACCGCAAGCTGGCCGCCGCCTTGGGTATCCGAGAGCACGCGTGGACCCGTGTGTGCGGGGAGGGCGGCGGCCGGGAGTTCAACGGCAAGGGCGTGATGATGGTCGTGGAGAGCACGGAGCTCCAGCGCAACCCGGGGATGGAACGCGACGAGATCGAAGCCGAGTACAAGCGAATCTTCGAGCTCGACAAGGTCATCTGGCTCAAGCATCCGACCTACGACGATCAGCACATGTTCTTGGGGCCCGTACCTGGCCCCGACGGCTCTCTCAGCGCCTACCGCTCCGCTTCAGCCAACGGCCACATCGACGAGTTCTGCCGCTTCGTTGGAAACGGCACCGTGCTGCTGGCCGAGGTGAGCGAAGCAGAGGCAGACAGCAGTCTCATTCACAGGATCAACAAGACCCGGATGGATGAGAACCACGACATCCTTGCGGCTGCGAGCGACCAGGATGGGCGCCCGTTCAACATCGTGCGCATGCCCATGCCCGAGCCCGTCTACTTGAACATGTCCCCCGAGGATCCGTGCCACGGGCTGTGGAGCCTTGCCAAGGAGCTGGTTGGCGGCCCCACGATGCACGACGGCTCGCCCTGGCCGTCCGGTGACGGCACTACGATCCTGCCGGCGCTCAGCTACTGCAACTTCTTCATCACCAACGGGGCGGTGCTCGGGCAGCGTTACTGGCAGCCCGGCGCAGACGAGCGAATCAAGCACAAGGACGAGCGCGCCGCCGAGGTCCTGCGGGGGCTGTTCCCGGACCGTGAGGTCATCATGATCGACACGCTGGCGCTCAACGTCTTTGGCGGTGGCGTCCACTGCAACACGAGACACATTCCCTCCGGGACTTGAGACGGCTCGTGGCTGGCTGCCGTCGAATGGTGCCCGTGCCTCGGCTACATCAGCTCGACGTGGAGCGGCCGATCGAGCGACTTTCCCGAAAGCTCCGAAGTGTCGCCGTAGAGGATGAATCGCACGGACCGTGGCAGTGGGGTGTAGCCCGCGCGAATCAAGCTGAGGCCCGCAACCAGGCCCGTGTCCATCAGTGTCACCGAGGCACAGCCCAGGTCCAGCATGCGCGCGGTCACCGCGCGCAGCACCGGCAGCAGCGCCCCGCTGCGCGCAGACCCCCCGTAGATGAGCTGCACCTGTCCCAGCAAGCAGTCGGGTGCGCCGGGGCGGCAGAGCGTCAGCACGTGGTAGCACGCGCTCACGCCGTAGTCTGGAGCGCGGAGCGTACCACTGCGTTCGGGATGGGCCTGGCCGTACATCTCGGACAGCGCTCCGCAGTTGAGCGTGACCAGGGGCGCCTCTGGGAGCTCCGCCGGCTCCAGCTCCTGTGGCGAGACGGCCTCCAGCCGCACGGCCCGGTCCGCGCGCCGGGTCTTGAATTCCGCTCGTGAGCGCAAGCCCGGGAGTAGCGCGATGCGGGCCAGCCCCTGGAGGGGCTCGTAGGCTTCCATCGCCAATAGATCGGCAGTGCAACCCCACACGGTGAGTGGCGGCGACTCGAGCAGCAGCCAACCCTGCTCGGCGACAACCGCGGCGACCGTGGGCTCGCCAGAGGCATCGCTGTCCAGGATGCCTGCCAGCACCCCGGCGCCACAGCGCTCCCGGCCGAGCTGGTGCAACAGGGCGAGCATCCTCATGGCCAGGCGCTTGCCACGATGGGCCGGGTGTACGCTCAGCGCAGTGGAGTACAGGACCGACAGCGGCTTCCCGTGCCAGCGCAGCTCGCGGTGCACGCCGATGATGCACCCGACCCACTGGTTCTGTGAGTCCGTGACCAGAACGCCGACACTGCCAGCCTTGGGCAGCAGCCAGCGCAGGTAGGGCTCGTCGTAGCGGAAGATGGCGCGCTCGTCGTAGTCATGACCCCACGCCGCTCCCATCATCGCCATCATGGGCTCGGTGGCAGGGGGCGTGGTGCCCTCAAAGGCGTAGAGGCTGTAGCCGTTCTGGCGCTCGATCAGCTCCATGTCAGCAGGCAGGGGCATCGGTTCCACATCCGGGGCAGCTAGCATCTGCGCCTGAGAGCGCGGACGGTGCCGTCTGATGGCCCACCCTCGCAGCAAAAGCCATCCATGGGCAACGCTCAGGCAAAAGCAGATCAGCGAAGCGGCTTCCAATGACCATTCTTCCCGGCGCGGGGCGCACCCCAACGTCAGTTGCTCGAAGCGGCTCGTCGGTCATCCGTCCGGTAGGGCGGGGGCAGGGTTGGCCCCGCCGATGGGTCAGGCTGCGGCGTGGGCGTGCGCGTGTGGGTGTTCCTGCGGCGCATCCTGGGTGCCGCGCTCGCGCGTCGCCACGGCGTAGCGGGCGGGATCGGTGGTGTACTCGGCGTGGCCGTAGCTCACCAGGAGCTCGTTGATGCGCTCGACCAGGAAGCGATCGGCGATGCCCTCCAGCACGGGCAATCGCTCGAGCAGCATGTGGGCGGACATGGCGGGCACCGCGTAGGCCTGGAAGGCGGTGAAGATGGCGTAGTCGAGCCGGCTGGGCACGACCCCCATGCGCTGCGCCTTCTCGTCAGAGACGCGGAAAGCCTGCTT
Organism: Myxococcales bacterium; assembly: GCA_028817855.1. Lineage (GTDB taxonomy): Bacteria > Myxococcota_A > Polyangia > Polyangiales > JAFGIB01 > JAOUOP01. The sequence continues at coordinate 28,906 of JAPPOT010000060.1, read as the reverse complement.
GAAGAAGACCTTGGAGACGCTGCGCTCGATCACGTTGATGGCCTGGCTCTTGAGGCTGCGGTCATCGGGCAGGTAGGCCGCCATGGTCGCGCGCACGAGCTCGCCGTTGGTCTCGTCGTCGTAGCCGTCCCGCAGGGTGGCCGAGTAGAGCAGGATCGCGTCGAAGATCTCCCGCGGGGTGTCGGGCAGCAGGTCGTGGGGCAGGCCGAGCAGGAAGCACTGGTGGCGGCAGAGCTCGACCACCGCCCGCTCGCGCCGCGTGAAGTCGCGCTTCTCGCGCACGCAGCGGTTGGCGGAGATGATCGCCGGGATCATGCCGGCGGGCATCTGGTCGACCTGCGGGATCGGAATGCCGTAGGTCGGCACGTCCCAGCGGCCCGGGCGCATGAGCAGGTTCGCCCGCACCATCGAGTGCATCAGGCGCACCATGGCCGCGGCGCGAAAGCCCGGACCCGAGCGCTCGAGCGCCCCCGGCAGCGTGGCGGTCGTGAAGAAGCTCGCCGTCTCCTTGACCCGCTGCACCGACGAGGAGTTCGACAGCTGCCCCGTCAGCGCCATCGGCAGGCCGGAGTACTTGTTCATGAAGGTGGCGATGAAGGCGCCGCGGATCATGAACGGGACCAGGATGGCCATCGAGACGCGTCCGGCGCGCGCCCCCTCGGCGCTGAGCCTCGGATCGATCCAGTCGGGGAGCGCCTCCATCGACGCGATGAAACGCTCCAGCTCGGGCGGCGCGTCCGGGACAGCTTCCACGCCCCGCTCGCAGGCCAGCACGAGCATGTCGACGAGCTTGCGGAAGCCGTGCTCCGGGATCAGCGCCGCGTAGGCGTCGGCGACCACGTCGCCGAGCATCGTGTAGGCGAGCTGGCGATCGACGTTGGCCTGGTTGGCCAGCACGCGGGCGCGGTGCTTGCGCGAGAATCGATTCGGCAGCTGGCTCGCGATGTCGGGTTCCGAGGCGAAGCGTTCGGGCACCGCGTCGAAGTCCACCTTGCCGTAGAGTCGAGGGATCTCGGTCTTCTGGGCGCGGACCGTGGCCTGGAGCTCGGATAGGGGTGTGGTCGTCATCGCTTTCCTCGTGGCTCAGGCGCGCAGGCCGCGCAGCAGCAGCTCCAGGTATTGCTCGATGTACGGGCCCAGCTCGCGCAGGCCCATGCTCATGACCACGGAGGCGATGGTCGAGCAGCTCGCCATGTAGCTGGTGGCCACCAGCTCGGCGAGCACGTCGTCGCGGAACTCGCCGCTCTGCTGACCGCGACGCACGAGCTCGACCAGCAGGTTGCCGAGCTCGACGGCGTCGGGCTGGGCGTGCAGCTCGCCGGCGGGCGTGCGCAGGGCCTCGCGGAACATCGGCTCCATCACCTCGCGGCTGGTCTCGAAGCGTTCGAGGATGAACTGCGTCACGCGCCGCAGATCGTGCAGCGCGGTGGGCCCCGGCTCGGCCAGCAGCTCGCGCAGCTCGGCGGTCAGGCGCGCGGTCGCCTCGAAGATCAACCCAGCCTTGGTCGGGAAGTGGAGAAAGAAGGTCCCGCGCGCCACGTCGGCGGCCTCGCAGATCTGCTCCACGGTCACGTCCTCGAAGCCGCGCTCCGCGAAGAGCGCGAGCGCAGCGTCGTAGATCGCCCGCCGCGTCCGCTCCTTCTTGCGCAGCCGTCGCCCCTGGGGGGCTTCGGTGCCCGCAACGGGCCCACTCACGCTGGCCTCCGAGCCATAAATAGACCCTAGTCTATTTTTAGAGCCCGGTCCAGTCCTGCCCCGCGCGCCTCAGGACGGCGTGGCCAGCAGCTCCGGTGAGCGCGGCTCGCCTCGCCCGCCCGCGGCGGCGAGCCGGCGGAACACCCAGCCCGCCCAGATGACCGCGCCCAGCTCGAGCACCATGAAGGCGAGGATGATCGTGTCCGGGCGGCCGGAAGCCGCCCAGCTGTACGCGCGGGCCAGGGCGATCTCGAGCGAGCAGATGCCGCTGAGCCCGACCGCGGGGAGCAGCAGCGACCGCCGCCTCAGACCCGCCGCGAAGAACAGGCCGACGCCGAGCGGCAGCCCGCCGTAGATTGCGCGGAAGTCGGCCAGGGCGGTCGCGTTGGTCAGCTCGATGCCGAAGGCGCGCGCCCCCCAGCTCGGCGCGAGCACGAAGATGACGCCATAGGCGAGGTAGACAACCAGGTTGAGCCCGACCAGCAGTCGGGCGGAGGTCTCGGTACGGAGCATGATCGTTCTCCTTTGTTGTGATGCCTCCGTTGTGGGGTCGGACGCCTGAGAGCTCCATTCCCTCCCGGGTAAGGGCGAGCGACAGGCGGCGCGGTATGCTGAACGGCGTGAGCTCCAGCACCGATCGCACCTCCCCCCTCTTTCGCGCCCTGCTCAAGCACTGGCGCAGCGCGCGCGGCATGAGCCAGCTCGACCTCGCCGTCGCGGCGGAGGTGTCGGGTCGCCACCTGAGCTTTCTCGAGACCGGTCGGGCCCAGCCGAGCCGCGAGATGATCCTGCGTCTCGGCGCGGCGCTCGACCTGAGCCTGCGCGACCACAACGACCTGCTTGCCGCCGCGTCCCTGTCGCCCGTGTACTCCGAGGCGCCGGACCTCGATGGCATCTCGGCGCCGGTCGAGCGCGCGATCGCGCGCATGCTCGAGCAGCAGGAACCCTTTCCAATGGGGGTGATGGACCGCCGCTACGACCTGGTGCGCATGAACGGAGCGGCGGTGCGCGTGCTGTCGCGCTTCGTGGCCGAGCCCGACAGCCTCGAGGGGCCCCCGAACGCGCTGCGCATGATCTTCGACCCGCGGCAGGTGCGACCGCATGTCCTGGGGTGGCCATGCCTGGCGCGCGAGCTGCTGTCGCGCCTGCAGCGCGAGGCGCTCGGCCGTCCGCAGGACGATGCCCTGCGGGCGTTGATCAGCGACCTACTGCGCTACCCCGGCGTGCCGGACGACTGGCACCAGCCCGATCTGGAGCAAGCCACTGGGCCCACCCTGAACGTCGCCCTGGCGCGCGATGGGATTCGGCTGGAGTTCTTCACGACGCTCACCGTCTTCAACGCACCTCGCGACGTCACGCTGCAGGAGCTCAAGCTCGAGAGCTACTTCCCCGCGGACCCCGAGACGGAGGCCATCTGCCGGCAGCTGGCCGAGGCATGATGGCCCCCTGGCATCGACGTCAGTCGGGCGGGTACATGGTCACGATGCCCAGGCGCTCGTCGTCGGTGAACTCTTCCGAGCTGCTGCCGCTGAACATGACCGCCTCGATGCCGCACACGCCGTCGTCGGTGCCGGGGATGACGACCGAGTTGCTGAAGCCCGTGTTGCAGTGGGCGAAGCCGAGCGTGTGCCCGATCTCGTGGATCGCGACGCTGCGCTTGAGGCTGTCCGGCGACGAGTCGAAATCCCGGTTGACGCAGATGTTCTGACCCGGCAGCCCCCACGAGGGCGCCTGTCCCTGGCCGATGGTTGGCCAGCTGATGTCGCAGTAGCGGATGTTGATCTGGCTGCCCCAGGGGCGTCCAAAGCGGAATCCGTAGTCGATCGAGATGCGGGACTGGAGCGGGAAGCCGAAGAAGGAGATGTAGACCTCGCTCCACTTCTCCGCGGCATACTCGAATGCATCCTGCCAGTCCGAGTTGAGGTAGAGGCCTTCGGCGGGGTGTCCGGCGGGCACGTCCGCCGCCTGCGGCATCAGGTAGAGGTCGTCGACGATGAACGCGGAGACCGGTGGCGCCGAGAACCAGTAGGCGAAGGTGTCGGTCTCGGTGATCGGGTAGCCGTTGACCGAGCCCTCCGGGTGGTCGTTGTCGTCGGAGTAGTTGGCCAGCCAGTAGGCCTTCGGCACGGTGCCGCGAGCCTGGTCGAGCAGATCCTGCCGATCGATCAGGATATCGTCCTCGTAGACCACGTAGCGCTCGCCGATCTCGACGCGCTCGAGCGGCACGCCGCGCTCCTCGAGCAGCGCGAGGATCTCGTCGTTCTCACGCGCAACCTCCGTGTCGCCGTCCTCGGCGCTCGCGGCCGCTTCGGGGCTGGTCTCCAGACACGCACCCAGCAGGTGCATCATGCACAGCGCCAGCACGGCGCTGCGCCCGATCTCGATCGTGCTTCGTTGACTCATCGCGTTGTCCTCCGCTGCCGCGGCGCAATTGGGCGCACTTCGAGCCCAAGCCCGCGGCTCTCGTCGTTCCCCCACATCTGTGCGACAGCCTAACGGCGGCCAGCAGCGACGCAAACTAGGGCGACGATGTGGCCGCGATTGCTTGTTCAGTGGCGCAGTGCGTTGGGATCTGCTGCTGCACCCAATTGGCTAGCCGATCCGCGCGTACGTAGACATCGATGCCGAGGCAGTCGTGCGAGCCACGGGACAGGACGCCCGCCACCCGAGGACGCCCATCGTCGGTTGCCACCAGCAGTGGACCGCCCGAGTCACCGACGCACGCGCCCGAGCGTCCCATGCCGTCCACGACGATCTCGTCGTCGCTGAGGTCGACCACCTCCTCGTCCAGGAAGCGCAGCTCTCCGCTTTCGCCAGTCTCGGTCAACCCGAGGCCCGCCAGCGTGGCCTCCATGCCGAGCAGGTCGTCGAAGGGGCCGCTCCAGAGGGGGATCGGCGCGAGCGCGTCCAGCTGTGGGTCGGGTTCGAGCTGCATCAGCAACGCATCCAGCGTCGGATGTGCGACGGCGGCCGTCGCGTCGACGGCGGTCGCATCGCCCAGGGAGGGGAGGAAGCTGAGCGCTTCCCCGATTTGGCAATGCGCGCCTGTGAGCACATGGCCACGGGCGATCAGCACCCCGGTGCACGCGGCGTCTCCGGATCCGGACTCGACCAGACCGATGGCAGCGCGCTGGGCCGGGCTCAACTCGAGCTGCGCCGGTTCCGTATCGCCGAAGTAGAGCGGCTCCGCCCGCGCGACGGCACAGTCAGGCGCGGCGTCGCCCGAGTGAAGGCAGCCCGCCACGAGCAGTGCGAGCGCGATCGCGACTGGGAGCATGGGGTGGGTCATAGGGTGCTGCCACCGAACGGTAAAGCGCTCGGCCAGGATCTGTTTGGGCGCCCGCGTGAGCTCGCGCCCTGACCGCAATGATTGCAGACGGTTTCGCCGCCGCTGTCGCCACGGCTCCCCCCAACATGCTGGGGGCAAATGTGGCCTGAATGGGCATAGGCCGGCCGTTTTCAGTTGCCTGGTGAGCCGCTATGGTCGGTCTGTGGGTGGTTGTCGAATGCGACGGTGGGTCGTCCGTCGGCTGTGGCCTGTGCTCGTGCTGTCCGCTTGCTCCAGCGAGGGGACGAGCACCCGTGGTGATTCCAACTCGGCTGCGCCGAGGGGCAGCGTGACGATGTCAGGCGCGAGCCCGAGCGCGCCGGGGGCCGCCCCGGCTGGCATGCAGCCCGGTGGGCAGACGCCGGGACAGACCCCGGGCCAGATGCCTGGAGATGCACCGCAGGCTGGACAGGCGGGCGGCCCCGCACCCCCGCCCGGGGACACGACAGGTGTGCTCGGACGGTGCGCGGCCGACTTCCAGAAGTTGGGCGATGCCTGCACCGATGCCGCGGGTACGCCATGCTTGTGCCCGGAGGTGAGCGCGCCCGCGGCCTGCGATCTCGTCGGCACCTTCGCCGTGCGTGCCGCGATGATGGTGCGCTGGGATGCGGCCACCGTGCTCGGGCAGACGGCGGTTGCGCCCGGTCAGGCCACCAATGCGAACTTCGGCATCTGGTCGATCCGCGCCGAGGGCGATGGTCTGGTGGCCGATGCGCGCGGCTGCGGCGGCGAGACGCCGGACCTGTGCAGCCCGGCGCTCAGCGAAGCCTTTGGGCAGGGCTTTCCCGAGGTGATCTGGGATACCGGCTCCACCCCGACCGACGTCTGGCAGCTGACCGCCAGCGACACCACGCCGGGCAGCGCGCTCAGCGCCGGGCCCGTCGCCGCCTTCTTCGGCCTGCGCATGACCAGCAGCGATCCGCTCGGCACCTTCCCGGCCGTCGCCGACGACCCCGGCCTGATGTGGGTCGACGACGATGGCGACGGCGTGCCCGGGGTCACCGCCAAGATCACGCCGCCCGGCAGCACTTCCAGCAGCTGCAGCCTCCCCTATGGCTATCTGCCCGTGGAGGACACGCCCTTTCCCGCGCGCGCCTCGGACATCTACATGGGCATGCGCACCGTGGCCGAGCTGACCGCCACGATCGACGACTGCGACACCATCACCGGCACGCTCACGACCCACGCCGCCGACGCGCGCATCCAGGGCTGTCTGCTCGAAAGCGGCGAGCCCTGCAGCGACAGCCAGCGCGCCTTCCTGGACGAGCAGCCGCAGCCCCAGGAGATCCTGGGCACCACGTTCACGGCGTTGCGGGTGGACGATGCGTCGATTGCATGTGCGGCGGTGCGGGCGATGGCATTCCCAGTGCCCTGAAGCCGAGCGCGCGCACGTCCTCGACCATCAGGTAGAGGCACGGCAGCAGGATCAGCACGATCGGTGTGACCAGCAGAATCCCGTAGCCGAGCGAGAGCGCCATCGGGATCATGAAGCGCGCCTGACGCGAGGTCTCGAAGATCATCGGCATCAGCCCGCCGAAGGTGGTGAGCGTGGTGAGCAGGATGGGGCGGAAGCGGCGCAGGGCTGCGGCGTGCACGGCCTCGTAGGCGGTCGCGCCCTCCTGCCGCTTGCGGTTGGCGTAGTCCACCATCACCAGCCCGTCGTTGACCACCACGCCGGACAGGGCGATCACGCCCATCATGCTGATCAGGCTCAGGCTGTAGTCCATCAGCATGTGGCCGAGCACGGCGCCCACCGCACCGAAGGGGATCGTGGCCACGATCACGAACGGCTGCAGGTAGCTGCGGAACGGGATCATCAGCATCAGGAAGATCGCGAGCAGCACCAGCCCGAAGTTCGGCCACAGCGATGCGAGCGAGTCGCGCATGGTGGCCTGGCGACCCTGGAAGCTGTGGCTCAGGCCCGGGAAGTCGGCGGCCAGCTGCGGCAGCACCTCGGCCTCGAGTGCCGCGATCACCTCTTGGCTCTTGCGCATCGGCACGGCGTTGGCGCTGACGGTGGCGGTGCGGCGGCCATCGCGGCGATTGATCGCGGTGTAGGCCCTCCCGCGCGTCACGCTGGCGACCTCGCTCAAGGGCACCTCGGCGCCGGAGGGGGTGCGGACCAGCATCTGCTCGACCGTGTGCTCGCTCTTGCGCTCGGCTTCCGGCAGGCGTACGCGCACGCGCACCTCGTTGCGACCGCGCTGTTGGCGCAGGGCCTCGGCGCCGAAGAAGGCGTTGCGCACTTGGCGCCCCACGTCGCGCGCGGTCAGCCCAAGCGCGCGCCCGGCTTCGGTCAGCCGGAAGTCGAGCTGGGGCTTGCCGTCCATCGTGCCGTCGTCGATGTCCCTGAGGTTGCCGAACTCGCTCAGCACCCCGGCCAGCTCCGCGCTTGCCCGGTCCAGCTCCTCGATCGACCGGTGAGCGAGCTCGACCGTGATCGAGGGACCGCGTCCGGGTCCGCCGCGGTTGGACTCGAAGCGTGCCGACTGTACGCCCGGAATCTCGCCGACCTCTCGGCGCCACGCGCGCGTGACCTCCGTCGTGCTCATCGGGCGCACCTCGGGCGCGGCCAGGTACATGCGGACCTCCACGCTGTTGTCGCGCACGCGCGCGAAAAGGCCCTGGTTGAGCGCGTCGCCGCCGTTCTCGGCCGCCACCTTCTCGCCCGCGGCCACCAGCTTGTCGTGCACCGCGCGGATGCGTTCGGGTGGGCTGCCGTAGGGCAGCACGGTGGTGACGGTGGCGTAGTCCGACTCGACGCGCGGCATCAGGATCAGCCCCATGCGGCCGCTCCAGGCGTAGGCGACGGCGACCGCCAGGATCCCGGCGCCCACGGCGATCGTCAGATAGCGCTGGTTCATGCAGCTGCGCAGCAGCGGTCCGAACAGCCCCTGCAGGAAGCGCTGCATGCCGCCCGCGATCGCGAGCCGCAGCCGATCGAAGGGGCTGTTGCCGTCGCGCGCGCGGCGCTTGGTGTGGGCTAGGTGGGCCGGCAGGATGAAGAGCGCCTCGACCCAGCTGATGACGAAGACGCTCGCAACGACCAGCGGGATCGAATACCAGATCTTGCCGAAGAATCCCGGCACGTGCATCAGCGGGATGAAGGCGATGATGTTCGTGAGGATGCTGAAGGTGATCGGGATCGCCACCTCGCGCGCGCCCCGGATCGCCGCCTCGACCACGCCCATGCCCCGTTGTCGGTGCTCGAAGATGTTCTCGCCGGCGACGATCGCGTCGTCCACGACGATCCCGAGCGCCAGGATGAAGGCGAACATCGAGACCATGTTGATGGTGACGCCGGCGAAGGGCAGGAAGAGCAGCGCGCCCAGAAACGAGGTGGGGATGCCGAGCAGCACCCAGAAGGCCAGCCGCAGCTCGAGGAAGAGCCCGAGCAGCACCAGCACCAGGCACAGGCCCAGGAAGGCGTTCTTGTAGAGCAGGTGCAGCCGCTGCTCGTAGATCTTGGAGCGGTCCGAGTTGATCGCCACGTGCACGCCGGGCGGCAGGTCCGGCTCGATCTCGGCCAGGGCCGCGTGCACGGCGCGCGAGACGCCCAGTGGGGTCTCTTCGCCCACGCGATAGACGGTGAAGCCGATCGCCGGCATGCCGTCGTAGGTCGCCCAGTCGTCGGTGTCGGCGAAGCCGTCGCGCACGGTCGCCAGGTCGCGCAGGTAGACGACGGTGCCGTCGGGTGTGGTGACCGCCGGGATGTCGCCGAAGTCCCGCGCCCAGTCGCGCCGCTCGCGCAGGCGCAGCAGGGTTTCGCCGCGCGGGGTGTCGACCGCGCCGCCGGGCACGTCGACCGCCGCGCTCGCGATGGTGCCTGCCACGTCGCCGAGCGTCAGGCCGTGGGCGCGCAAGCGCTCGCGCGGGACCTCCACGTGCACCTCGTAAGGGCGCGCGCCGGACATCTCGACCTGGGTGATCTCCGGGTGCTCGAGCAGGCGGTCGCGCACCAGCTCGGCCAGATCGCGCAGCACCCACTCCTCGGCCTTGCCGTAGAGCTTGGCGTAGATCACGGGGCGCTGACGCACCTGCAGCCGGACGCTCGGCTCCTCGGCGTCGAGGGGGAAGGTGGTGATGCGGTCGATCTGCTGCTTGATCTCCTGGTGGACGTGGCGGTCGTCGGCGTCCTCGCGCAGCTCGACCGTGATCGAGGCCGCGCCCTCGGCGGCGACCGCGCGCAGCTCCTTGATCCCGGGGATGCTGCGGATCGACTCCTCGATCGCCAGGATGATGCCCTGCTCCACCTCCTCGGGGCTGGCGCCGGGGTAGGGCACGGAGATGTTCACCCGGTCCATCTCGTAGGAGGGGAAGACCTCCTGGCGGATCTCGCTGGCGAGGATGAACCCGCCCACCAGCAGCACGGCCATCAGCAGGTTGGGCGTGACGCGGTTGTGCACCATCCAGTGGATGGGGCCGCGCTTGTCCACCGGTGGATCGGAAGGAGGATCGCTCACCGCGCTGTCCCGGGGCCTCGCTCGGGTCGCGGGCCTTTCGACCATCCCTCGCCCTTGCCCTTGCCCTTGCCCTTGCCACTGCCCTCGAAGCCCGGACGCCCCTCACGCGCACCGCGCGCGGGGCCGGTGCGGATCGGCATCCCTTCCACCACGCCGGTGAGGCTGGTCGCGATCAGCCGGTCGCCCTGGGACAGTCCATCGACCACGTAGACCTTCTCGGGATCGCTGAAGGCGATCTGCACGCGGCGGATCTCGAGGGTGTCGTCGGGCTTTGCGATCCAGACCCGGTCGCCATCGTGCACCAGGTTGCGGCTGATGACGGCGGCCCGCATGTCGCGGGCGCCCTCGATCTCCACGCGCACGTAGGAGCCGAGGATCATGGCGGGCTGCTCGGCGTTGTCTTCCTCTAGCGCGAGCGGGTCCGGCACCGCGACCAGCAGTCGCGCCATCCGGCCCTGCTCCTCCAGCCCGCTCGCCTGGCGGACCACGTGGCCGGCGCGGCACTTGCCCTCGCCCCAGGCGCGCTCGTTGCACACGCGCACCGGCGAGCCGGGGTCGCCGGTGCGGCGCGGCACCTGGATCCAGGGCAGCTGGCTGACGGGCACGCTCACCTCGACCCAGTACTCGTCGGTGCCGACCAGGCGTGCCACCAGCGTCGTCGGCGTGACCTGCGTGCCGCGTTCGACGAAGTGGGTCTCGACGATGCTGTTGAAGGGAGCCAGCAGGGTGGTGCGCTTGCGGTCGAGCTGGGCGCGCTCGAGCGCGGCCTCAGCGGCCTGCAGGTCCGCGCGGATCGACTCCAGCTGCGGCTTGCGCAGGGCGATGTCGGAGCTGCCGGCATCGCCTGCGCCCTGGCCCGAGAGCAACGCGTACTCGCGCGCGGCCACGTTCTGCCGGCCCTGCTCCAGTCGCAGCTCGGCGCGGGCACGCACCACCTGGCTCTCGCGCTCGCGGATGGCGAGCCGGTAGTCGGCTGCGTCCACCTGGGCGACCAGCTGTCCCGTCTTGAAGTGGCCGCCCGGGATCAGCTCCTTGCCGAGCCGCACGATCTTGCCGCTCACCTCTGGCCGCAGCTCCACGGCGCGCGCAGCGCGCACCGTGCCCATGGCGTGCACGCGCGCCCGCTCGGTGGTCAGCTTCGCCGTCACCACCTCCACCAGGCGTGCGCTGCGCTCGCGCGCCTTGCGGCTCGCGCGCGGCGAGCTGCGCATCATCTCCGTCGCGACGATCGCCGCCAGCAGCAGCACCGCGATCGGGACCACCACACGTAGGAGCTGCGCGACCTTTTTCCCAATTGCCACCACGCGCAACCATAGGGCCCGGTCCGCCCGACGTCAAAGCACCTGACTGAAAGGGCAAGGACCTCTCGCTCGGGGAGACGCTGGGACGAGTGCTCGCGGGGGATCTGAACGGAAATCTCGCGTGACAACGCTGGACGTCCGACCAAGCCCCGAAGCGGTGCTGTACGAACACGGCGTGGACCGCGCGCAACCGGCCCGCTGCGGGGGAGAGTCGACCTCTCGCGGGTGGGGCCTCCGCTCAGGACCCTCGAGTCGTCGTGGCTCGTGGTCCGCACTCGCCGAGTCGGCGCTCGAAGATGCGTCGCTCGCCGCGGGTCGGCGCGGCGCGCAGCGCGCGCTCGAGGTGGCGGCGGGCGGGATCGAGCTGGCCGGTGCGGAGCAGGAGCTCGCCGAGGGTGGCGTCCCAGAGGTAGTAGCGCGCCAGCCAGGTCGGGGGCGTGAGCGTGCGCAGCAAAGTGAGGCCAGCCTCCGGGCCCTGCCACTCGGCCAGGGCGATCGCGCGGTTGAGGGTGTAGAGGGGCGAGGGGCCGCAGTGCTGCTCGAGCAGCTCGTAGAGGTCGACGATCTCGCTCCAGCGGGTCTGCTCGAAGGTCGGAGCCACACAGTGCTCGGCCAGGATCGCGGCCTCGCCCAGGTAGCGCGAGAAGCGCCCCTGCTGTGCGCGGGCGAGGGCGGCGAGCGCGCGGCGGATCTCCTCGCGGTCCCAGCGGCCGCGGTCCTGCTCGGACAGCAACAGCAGATGACCCTCCGCGTCGGTGCGCGACTCGATGCGGGCGTGGTGGAAGTGCATCAGCGCGAGCAGCGCCCAGGACTCGCTCCGGTCGCCGATCGGATGGGCGACGAGAAGCTGGCCGAGCCGGAGGGCCTCCGCGCACAGCTCGCGGCGGATGACCTGGTCCTCGCGCTGGGAGCTGTAGCCCTCGTTGAAGAGCAGGTAGATGACCGCCTGGACCGCGGGTAGACGCCGCTCGAGCCGGGCCGGAGCGGGATCGGCCCAGTCTCCGGCGCGCTCGGCCCACAGCGCGCGCAGGCGAGCGCGTCCACGTGAGAGGATCTTCTGCACGTTGTCGTCGCTGAGGAAGAGGCGGGTCGCGATCTCGCGTGTCCCGAAGCCGCACAGCAGCTTGAGGGAGAGCACGAGCTGCGCACGGGCCGGTAGCTCCGGGTCGCAGCAGACGAAGAGCATGCGCAACTCGTCGTCCGCAATCTCGTCGTCGAAGGCGCCCTCGGCGGGGGCGGAGACGCGCGCGCCCGCGTCCACCTCCGGGGCCTCGCGCCCCACACGCCTCAGGTGGTCCACCAGGCGGTTGCGCGCCACCCGCGTGAGCCAGGCCGAGGGGTTGTCCGGAAGGCCGCGCGCGCCCCAGCTCGTGAGCGCCGACAGCAGCGCGGACTGGACGGCGTCCTCGATCAGCTCGAGCCGGTCGGCGCCGAAGCGCCGCACCAGCTGCGCCACCAGGCGACCGGACTCGTGCCGAAAGAAGTGGTCGACCAGGCCGCTGGCCGCCACGCTGCTGTCGTCGTCGTCCACGGGGATGTCCGCCCCGTTCGAGCCCCACGCCACTCGATGGTGATCGGGTGAAGGAGGGCTCGGGACGGCGAGACCGACTAGTACCCCATCATCTCGCGGATCTCGATGCTCGCCTCGGGCATGTGCGTGATCGGGCACTCCCGCGCGACCTCGAGCGCCTCTTCATAGGACGCGGCCTGGATGATCGAGAAGCCGCCGATGATCTCCTTGGCCTCCGCATAGGGGCCGTCGGTCACCTGGCCGTTCTTCAGCACCCGCCCGTCGTGCTGCAGGCCATCGCCCATGTCCGCCACCTTGTCGGCGAACTTCTCCTTCCAGCCCGACCACTGGGCCATCATCTGTTGCATCTCCTCCGGCGAGGGCTGCTGATCGGGGGCCGGGGGATTCCAGTAGAGAAACAGGTACTTGGTCATGGTCACTCGCTCCAGGTGGCGGGCCCCGGGCGGGGCCGGCCGGCTTAGGGTGTCATGGGTACGGCGCACGGGGGCGCCCGAATCGGACACCCCGGGGCAAGAAAGTTCGATTCCGAGCCGTACCGCACGACAGAAGCACCACCCGGCGCAGAGCATGCGCGTGCAAATACAATCGCGCCGCGGCGGGCGCGGCGCACCAGGCCGCCAGGGCCCAGAGCTACGATGTCGCCCTCGTCACGGCGATCCACTCGACCCGGGGCGCGTCACTGGAAGCGTACGTGGAAGTGGCGATCGTGACCCGGATCGTCGCGAATGATGCCGTAGGCGCGGCGCTTGCCACGCGGGTACTGGAAGAGCTCGTCGAGCCGGCTGCGCGCCACGCCACGGGAGCGGGCGTGCTCGTAGAGCTGCTCCTGGATCCGATAGTCCATGAAGATGTAGCGCACGGCGCCGGTGGCGAGGAAGGCCTCGATCAGCTTCCAGGTGCGTGCTACGTCGAGGTTCTTGGTCGTGGTGCGCGGGAAGCGTCGGGCGCTGCCATCGTCGCCGTGAAGCGCATAGCCCACGTCCACGTCTTGCCCAGTCTGATGCGACTTGTGGGGCGGGAAGGGCCCGCCACCGCGCCGGCTGAGGTCACCGATCAGCACTGTGGGGGCGCGGCGGTCGGCGCGACGGTAGCGCTCGGTGGCGGACTGGACCAGACGCAGTGTACGAGGCGTGCCCCACGCAGTGTTGCGGTTCTTGATCCGGTAGTGGGCGCCTTCGGGAAGCTGCAGGCCGTGGGGTAGGCTACCCGCCTCGTCGCTGTCGCCGAAGCCCTCGACGACACCGCCGTCCTTCCACACGACGAGGCGCTGGCCGACGCGCAGGCGATCGGGATCATTCAGGCGGCCTTGCTGGAAGCGCAGCAGCTGGCGCGGGTGCAGGTCGTAGCGGGCGGCGATCGAGGCCAGGCTCTGGCCGCGGGCGACCCGGTGATCGATGCGCTCGCGCGTGCGCGGCGGGATGTCGGGACACACGCGCAGGGTGCGCCCGGGACGCAGGTAGTCCGGATTCTTGCGCGTGCGCGGGTTCAGGCGCAGCAGCTCCTTCTGCGACACGCCGTAGCGGCTCGCGATCTCGGCCAGCCACTCGCCGGGGACGATCTCGTGTTGGTGCAGCGGCGTGCGGTAGTCGCAGGCCTTGGCGGCGTGGGCCCGAGCCGCGTGCGTGCAGACCTTCAGGCGCTGGCCGGCGCGCAGCGCGCTGGGATCGCCGCCCAGCAGGCCGTCGTTGCGCTTCATCAGCGCCTTCTCCTGGACCGCGTAGCGCTTGGCGATGCGCGCCAGACTCTCGCCGCGGCGGACCTCGTGCTGGAAGACCTTGCGTCCGCCGCCACAGCTACGCAGCGCCGCGGGCCTGGCGGAGCCCTCGCACAGCTTGAGCTTCTGCCCCTCGCGCAGCGCGTCGGGATTCAGGCCGGGATTGCGCGCCACGATCTGGCCGATCGAGGTTTCGTGCGCTCGTGCGATCGCGCCGAGAACCTGGCCCTTGCCGACCTGGATGCTGCGCGGCTTCGACCCGCGCGGGCAGCCACCGGCTGCCTGAGCGCAGGGCGGCGCCAGCGAGGACACCGCGGAGTAGAGGCATAGCCCGATCAGCAGCCAACGCACGACCCCTGCGCGTGCCATGAATCGGGGAGAGGCGCAAGGCACGGCCCAGGCCCGCGGCGTGGCGGGCGGGGTCGCCCCCCGCCTTGCGAGCTGGCTCAGGGATCCCGGGAGTCGAATGCGCCGTGCCGGTCGGCTCCCACGTCCTGAAGCTCGAATCCTTCGGGGTAGCTCGGCCTGGGCACGTCCGACATCAGGCGTGGCTCACGGTGTGGTAGTCGCGCGTCGACGCGGTTGCGCGCGCGGATGGCTGCGCTCGCGAGTGCCCGCAGGCGTGCCGGTGGGCGTAGGTAGCCGAGGGCGTCGAGGAGGCGATCGTCGAAGGTCGACAGCACCAGCTGATGTGCCCGGGGGCGCAGGGCGTGCGGCACCTTGGCGAGCAACGCATCGAGCACGGGCTCGCACACGGCGCGGTTTTCTTCCGCGTAGACCATGTTCTCGCGCTCGTATGCGTCGTTCCACTCGAGCATCTCCTCGGCGGTGGCCGGGAGTTGGTCGATCGCCATGCGGCGCCCCACCTCGCGCCAAAAGTGGAAGAGCCCTTCGATCTCGTTGCGACTCATGGGCCGGTAGCCGTGTCGCCGATTCCAGCGCACCGGCTCGGCGACGAAGGTGGACAGGACGTAGAGGTAGTCGTCGTTGTCGATGTCGAAGCGCCGGTGCATCCGGTTCATCTTGCGGATCACCAGCTTGCCGTCGGGGTGCTCGAAGCCCTTCTCGACCAGGTTGGTGAGCAGGATCTCGGTGTCATCGAATCGCTTCTGGGTGCGCGCGATGAATTCCCCGGACTGCACGAGGATCCGTGAGATCGAGGGGATGGCAAAGGTGCGCACCAGGGCCAGCTCGGTGGCGCGCTGGTGGTCGAAGGGGAATTCGTAGCGATAGCTCAGCCGCGCGATCTCCACGCAGTCGGCTCTCGGATCGAGACCGTCGATACGCGCGAGCTGCGCGCCACCGCGACGAAAGAAGCGCATCGGCGCAGTCTAGCAGACCCCTGGTGCGGCTCCTCGCCGTCGCTGCGGCGGGCCCACCGATCGCGGGCACTCAGTCGCCACGGCGGTGCTCGTGGAAGGCGCGCATCGCACTGGACGCGAGCCTTCCTCGCTGTTGCGAGCCAACCAGTCCGGCGCTCTGCAACGTGGCGAGCGCCTTCTTGACGCAGCGTGCGTAGGCGCCGGCGCTCGGCCAGCTACCGTCGTAGCTGCAGGGAATCTCGGGGAAGGTGACCACCGAGCCGTCGCGTACACCGTAGAGCCGGTTGCGCGTGCCCCCCGGCCACAGGATGTCGACCGTGCCGCGCTTCGCGTTGCCGAGGCCGAAGTGTGCTGTCTGGCTGTGAGAGGAACCGTAGCTCGCGCCGGAGACGATCGGTGCGATGACCGTAGCGCCTCGGCGCGGGGTGAACGAGACGACCGCGCCGATGCCGCCGCGGTTGGTACGTGCTTCCGGTAGCGTGCCGACGCTACCGACCGGGTCCACCTTCACCCAGCCGTTGCCGTTGTCCCCGCTGCTCAGCTCCACCGAGAGATCGCCGTCCGGCAACTCGATGCCGCTGAAGACCCACTCGCCCGGGTTCCCGGTCGGGATGAAGGTCGGCACGATGGCCGCGATGTCGAAGACGGATCCGTAGCTGACCTCGTAGGGGACCAGAGGGATCGGTTCGGGCTCGTTGAAGTTCGAGACCGAGACCACGTCCACGAAGCCATCGCCGTTGAGGTCTGCTGTTGCCATGCCGTGGACGTTGCGGCGCTGGTGGTCGGTGTCGCTCGTTGCGGCGTCATCCCAGACGAAGTCCGCCCCACAGGCCTGATTCTGCAGCCAGACCCCCGGATTGCTCGCATCGACGAAGGGGCCGACGTTGAGCCCGCCGTGGTAGATGATGTCCTGGTCGCCGTCGTTGTCGTAGTCGCTGATCCCGGTGCCCCACCCAAAGACCGAGGCCACCGTGCTGCCCACGCCGGGGTCCGTGAAGGTGCCGTCGCCATTGCCGAGGAACCAGCGCGACGCGCCATCACCCAGGACATAGGCGGGGTTGACGGGCGTGAACATGTAGTCGCCGATGTTGGTCGCGAAGAGATCGATGTTTCCGTCGCAGTTGAGGTCACCGAAGGACAGGCCCATCCATGAACCCTGTTGGTTGAGACCGACCGCGTCCGAGACGTCGCTGAAGATGCCCGTGCCGTCGTTCTGCATCAGGTGGATGACACCCCGGTCGAAGCCGCCCTGCGCCGCGGTGGGGACGGCCGCCTGGTCGTCGGCGTGGACGATGTCCGCGTCGCCGTCCTGGTCGATGTCGATCGCCGCGATCGCCCAGGTGAGCGTGGGCGAGCCGTCGGCGGCCGGGGTGAACCCGCTGGTGGCCTCGAGGCCGGCGCCTGCGCTGACGTCCACGAATGCGTTCGCGCCGATGTTCATCAGGAGCTGGTTGTGTTCGTTGAATGCGTAGGGCTCGACGAAGATGGCGAACTGATGATCCCAGCTGTCGTAGCTGTTGCCGATGATGAGGTCGATGTAACCGTCCAGGTCGACGTCGGCCATCGAGCATGTCGTCGAGTAGTGGGAGCCGGCGCCGACCTCGCTCTGGCCGGTGACGTCGGTGAAGGTGCCGTCGCCGTCGTTGACCAGCAGTCGATTCGGCTCGCCGGCACCCAGCACGTAGATGTCGTCGTCGCCGTCGTTGTCCGTATCGCCAACGCAGACCCCGGTGCTGTCCTGGGCTTGTAGCGCGGTGCCTGCGGCCACGCCGACGTCGATGAAGGTCGTCACTCCCGACTCCCGCAGCTGATTCGAGTAGAGGCTGTTGGCGCGGCCGGGCCCGTTGGTCACGTAGATGTCCTCGTCACCATCACCGTCGTGGTCGAGGATCGCCACTCCGGGCGCCCCGCGGGACTTGAGCGGCGTGATGGCGACGTCCGCCATCGTGTAGACCGGCTGGCTCTTGAGTTGATCGAAGATCGCGTCCCGTGGTGACTCGCCGCGACTGTAGGTGATGCCCGCGCCGCCATGGGCCGCGATGTCCGTGAACGTGATGCCCCCGTCGGCTGACGCTCTGTGGGGCGTGACAATCAGCCCCACAAGCAAGGCCAGTGCGATCCGGCGTGTCGTGATGATGCCCATAGCTCCAAGCTCTCCTCTGTGGTCCGGGCCGGGGCATTTGTGATCGTGCGCCGGGCCGCGGGGCAGCTAAAGTCCACGCCTCGGATCGGCCAGTCAAGCATTGGTGCAATCGGATTCGCGGCTGTGACGAGGCTTGGGTAGCCATGTCGGATCTGAGTGCGCAACCCACCTGATCGCACGTTCGGCCACCGCTTATGGCGCGATGCCTTGTCTGCGTGTGTTAGGCCTACGTAAACTTGTTGACGTGCCTGGAGAGATTGTCGAGCGGTACCGCAGCAACACGACTCAGCTCTGCAGCTGCGACAACATACTTCTCGCGTTTGCGCGCGAGGCACCCGGCGAAGCCGACCTCGCTGCGCTCAGCTCGCAGGGCATGGCGCTGGCTGCCCGGTGGCCCGCAGGGATCGGCTTCATGCTGTGCGTCCTGCCCAGCTGCAAGCCGCCGCAGCCGGAGGTCCGCAGCAGGATGGTGGCAGCGCTCAAGACGATCGCGCCGCCTACCAAAGCGATGAGCTGCGTGATTCTTGGTGAAGGGTTCCTGGCTTCGGCCAAGCGCAGCGTGTTCGCGGCGCTGACGTTGGCCCTTCGGCCGGGCTATCCGATCAAGGTCTTCAACGATGTCTCCGTCGGTGTGCAGTGGCTGGCCTCCCACGTAGACGGGTGCGATGGGGTGGAGCTCGAGCAGACCGTACTGACGGAGCGCGCGCGCGAGCTCGCGGACGCGTCGTAGTCGCCTCCTCTCCCGTGCTCTGCCGCGACGGATCCCGGCAGCAGTCTGGAGCCGGGCTAGCTCGGGGCCCCGCACAGAGCGCGCAGTCCCTGCACTGCGGGGCCTTCTGCACGCTACCTGCGTGCCTGCTGACCCGGTTCTGAAACGATGATCCCCTTGGATGGGATGAGAAGCTCGCGAGCCAGCGGAAACCTCCTCTGTCCCGGTCTGGGGATCGCGGCGCTCTGCCTGCTGGGGTGCGGCGCGGATGCCCCGGCAGGCGGCGACGGTGGTGCTACCGGTGCCACGTCTGCTCCGGATGGCGTCGCCCCTGCGGAGGGCGCGCCGACGTCCGATGTGCCGTTCGCGGGCCCGCAGGCAGGCGCGGCCGCTTCCGGCGGTTCGGGGGGTACGCCGGGGACGCCTCCGGTGCCAGATGCCGCGGGCTCAGGTGCGGGCGGTGTGTCGGGTGCCAGCGATGGCGATGATGACGCCGGGCTGGCAACGCCGTGCGACCCCGGCAGCGCGCGTGGCCACTTTCAACTCGAACGCCTTGATCGGGGGCTGGTCGCCGTGCGGGTCGGCGATGCCAACTACGTCGGTTGGCGCATGCTGGGCCACGAGTACGACGGCGGCGATCCGGAGCGCGTCGCCTATCGCCTCTATCGCGACGGCGAGCTGATCGAGACCGTCGAGGACAGCACGAACTACCTGGACACGGGCGCCGGCACAGGCGCGTCCTACACGGTGAGCGCCGTCATCGATGGAACCGAGTGCCCACGGTCCCCGGCCGCGCTGCCCTGGGCCGAGCCATTCCTCACCATCCCTCTCGAGCCTCCCCCGGGCGGTACCACGCCCGACGGCGTCGAGTACGCTTACGACGTCGGCACGGTCACGCGCTCCAGTGGCTCGGTGAACGATGCCAGCCCCGGTGATGTCGACGGGGACGGCCAGTACGAGCTGGTGGTGATCTGGGAGCCGAGCAACGCCAAGGACAACTCACAGGGCGGGCACACTGGCCCCGTCCTCGACTGCTACGAGCTGAGCGGCGAGCGGCTGTGGCGCATGGACCTGGGCCGCAACGTGCGCGCCGGCGCCCACTACACCCAGTTTCTCGTGTACGACTTCGACGGTGACGGGCGCGCCGAGGTGGCCCTGCGGACCGCCCCGGGGACGCGGGACGGCACCGGCGAGTACCTGCGGACCGGCCCGGCAGCCGGCGACGACGACGAGGCCGACTACCGCGACTCGGCTGGCCGGGTGCTCGCGGGGCCCGAGTACCTGACGGTCTTCGAGGGCGCCACCGGCCGAGAGCTGACCACCGTGGACTTCGAGGTGGAGCGCGGCAGCGTCGACGCCTGGGGCGACGACTACGGCAACCGCGTCGACCGCTTCCTCGCCAGCGCCGGCTTCGTGAGCGACGCGGGCGACGACGGCATCGGCAGCGGCCGACCCGCCATCCTGATGGCCCGCGGCTACTACACACGTGCGACCGTCAGCGCCTGGACCTACCGCGATGGAGAGCTGTCGAATCTCTGGACCGCGGACAGCGACCGCGCGAGCTCCGGACCGCTCGCGGGGCAGGGCGCCCACAGCATGGTGGTGGCAGACGTGGATGGCGACCGTGCGCAGGAGATCGTGTATGGCGCCGCGATGATCCAGAGCGACGGCTCCTTCGGCTGCTCCACCGGCCTCGGGCACGGCGATGCGCTGCACGTCGGTGACCTGGTCCCTTCGCGCCCCGGGCTCGAGGTCTTTATGCCGCACGAGGACACGAGCATGCCCACGTGGCACGTGCGCGACGCCGCAAGCTGCGACATCATCCATCGCTCCTCATCTACCGGTGCCGACAACGGGCGTGGTGTCGCCGCCGACATCACCTCGAGTCACCCTGGCGCCGAGATGTGGTCTGCCGCCCACTCGGAGCTGCGCAATTGCGACAGCGGCGAGGTCGTTGGAGACCGGCCGTCGTCGACCAACTTCCTGATCTACTGGGACGCCGATGAGCTGCGAGAGTTGGAGGACGGCACCGCCATCCACAAGGGTGACGGCACACTCCTGCTCTCCTGCGACGGCTGCATGTCGAACAACCACACCAAGGCCACGCCCGCGCTGACCGCGGACCTCTTCGGCGACTGGCGTGAGGAGATCATCTGGCGGACCCCCGACAGCTCCGCGCTGCGGGTCTACACCACGACCGACGTCACGCAGCGTCGCATCTACACACTGATGCACGATCCGCAATACCGCATGCAGGTCAGCTCCGAGCAGACGGGCTACAACCAGCCGCCCCACACGGGCTTCCTGATCGGCGACGGCATGCCCGATCCACCGGCGCCGGACCTGCACGTCCCGTGAGCTCCCAGCACGCCTGTCATCCGGTCGCTGCGGGTGCTGGGGCGCGGATCAGTCCTGGGCTGACCTCTCGGCGAGCAGGCTGCGCAGGACCATCTCGTTGTAGGTCACCACCCCGATGATTTCGCCGCTCTCGACGACCGGTGCGGTCGAGAGCCCGAAGCGCATGAAGAGGCGGGCGCAGTAGCGGATGTCCATGTTGGGGTCGATCGCGAGCACGGGCTTGGTCATGATCTCGTACAGGTTGATGCGGTCCGGGGACTTGTCGACCGCGAGCACCTCGCGCGCGATGTCTCGAAGCACGACGATCCCGAACTCGTCGTCTTCGCTGCGTTTGCGTATGAACAGCGTGTGCGCGCCTGCTTTTGAGAGCGCGGCGACCCCTTCGGTCACCGTGTTGATGCCATCCGCCATCACAAAGTGGTCCTCCATCACGTCGCGGACGCGAACGATGCTCCGTTGGGTCATAGTGCCTCCTCGATTCGCGATACCAGTTCCGAAGCCTGGTGGGACACCCCCACGGCGTCCTCCACGTCGATCTGAAAAGCGATGCCGGTTCCGGAAGTGTGATCGAACTCGCCGACCTCGGCGATCTCCTCCAGGATGTGGCGGCTCAAGTGCTCCTCGACCAGGAAGAGCAGCACGTCGCGCTGGGTCTCGAGCGTCAGCCCCAGGAAGGTCTTGCTCTGCCGCAACCCCTCCCCGCGGGCGTGGTTGATGATCGTCGCGCCGGTTGCGCCAGCGGCGCGCGCGGCGTCCATCACGGGCTCTGTCTTGGAGTCCTCGACGAATGCGATAATGAGCTTGAAGTGCATCTCAATCCCCTCGTGTGGGTGTCGCGACACTGGCTGCGCGAGTCCTCAGCTCGGCCAGCTGCGCGTAGGCCATGACGGTGATCATCGGAAACAGGCTCGCGAAGGCGATCAGGCCGAAACCGTCCATGAGCGGGCTGCGGCCGGGCACGGTCTCGGCCAGACCCAGGCCCAGGGCGGCCACCAGCGGGACCGTGACCGTGGATGTGGTCACGCCACCGGAGTCATAGGCGAGCGGCACGATCAGCTTGGGAGCGATGAAGGTCTGCAGCACGACCACGACATAACCGCTGATGATGAAGTAGTGCAGTGGCGCCCCGACGATGATGCGGTACGCCCCGAGCGTGATGCCGAATGCCACGCCGAGCGCGACCGCAATGCGCAAGCCCCACACCCCGATCGCGCCGCCCGAGACCTCGTTGGCCTTGAGTGCGACGGCGATCAGCGAGGGTTCGGCGATGGTCGTGCTGAAGCCGATCGCGAAGGCGAAGGCGTAGACCCAGTGGTAGGCCGTCCAGCTGAGGGCGGCGCCGACCGGCGCGCCAGGCGCCACTACGGCAGGGTCCGTGAGCTGCTCCGCCATCACGCGTCCGAGCGGGAACAGCGCCTTCTCGAGCCCGAGCAAGAAGAGCGACAGCCCCAGCAGCACGTAGACGAAGCCGATCACGATGGTGCCCAGGTTCGGGAGCGGCTTGCGGATCACGAGGTACTGAAAACCGAACAGGATCACCACGATCGGCAGCACGTCGCGGGTGGTCGCGCGCACGCTGTCGAATACGGCCTGTGCGAGCGAGAGATCCATCAGTAGAGCATGCCGTAGGCCATGACGAAGATCATGGGCGTGAGCGAGGCGAAGGCGATCAAGCCGAAGCCGTCCAGCATCGGGTTGCGGCCGCGGATGGCGCGGGCGAGCCCGACCCCGAGCGCCGTGACGAGCGGGACGGTAATGGTCGAGGTGGTGACGCCGCCGCTGTCGTAGGCGATGCCGATGATGTGCGGCGGAGCGACGGTCGTCATTGCGACCACGGCGACGTAGCCGATCACGATCATCACGTGGATGGGCCAGCCCTTCAGGATGCGCAGCACACCGATCACGATCGCCAGGCCGACGGAGAGCGCCACCGTGAAGCGCAACCCGACGGCGTAGCTCGCCTGGGCTTCGGCGTCGCGCGCGAGGATGCCGGCCTCGGCGGCCACCGCGGCGGCCTCGGCCGACACGGCGATCAGCGCAGGCTCGGCCACGGTGGTCCCGAAGCCGAGCGAGAACGCGAAGATGAAGAGCCACGGCAGGCTGCCTTTGCTGGCCAGCGCCTGCGCCATCGACTCGCCGATCGGGAACAGCCCCTGCTCGAGCCCGAAGACGAAGAGTGTCAGCCCCAGGACGACCAGCACCATGCCGAGCGCGAGCCGCGGCGCGTCTGGCAGTGGCTGCCCGAGCACCGCGAACTGAAAGAACAACACGACGACGGCGATCGGCGCGAGGTCCCGCAGGCTATCGCGCGTGATCTTCAGGAATACGATGGCGCCTTCCCGCATCGCCGCGCAGGGTACCAAAGTCCTGTCCAATCACGGTGACTTCCGTGAAGTTCCCCACCGACTCGAGGCCTCGGGCCGTCAGACCGGCGCCGGGGCGAACCCGACGCTGGTTGCTCTCTGACAACCTACAAGCGTTCTGACACAAGTATCACGCCGCCGCCGAGGATTCCCACGTGTTGGATGTCGTCGAGCTTCACTGATGTCTTCCCGTCTCGTTGGGGCCGAGGCACACGCGAGGCTAGCGCACCTGACGGAAGCAGGTGCGCAGCTCGTCCACATAGAGCGCTGGCTGCTCGAAGGCGGCGAAGTGCCCACCGCGCTCGAGCTCGTTCCAGTGGATCAGGTTCTGGAACTTCTTCTCGGCCCAGCGCTTCGAGCAGCGGAAGATCTCCTTGGGGAAGATGCTGCAGCCCGTGGGCGTCGCGACCGGGTCGAGCGAAGGCTGGCCGAAGCTCTCCCAGTAGAGGCGGGCAGAGGAGGCCCCGGTCCCCGGCAGCCAGTAGAGCATGACGTTGTCGAGCAGCTCGTCGCGCTCGAGCACGTTCTCGGGGTGGCCATCGCAGTCGGTCCAGGCCCAGAACTTCTCCAGAATCCACGCCGCCTGTCCCACCGGGGAGTCGGCCAGGCCATAGCCCAGGGTCTGGGGGCGCGTGCTCTGCTGCTTGGAGTAGCCGGAGTCCTTGGAGCGGTAGTGCTGCATGCCCTCGAGGGCGGACTGCTCGAGCGGTGTCAGCTCGTTCATGGTGGCCGGGTCGGGTGCGACCACGGGCATGTTGAGGTGGATGGCGCGGCAGTGATCCGTGTCGCGCAAGGCGATCTGGTTGGTGACCATGGAGCCCCAGTCGCCGCCCTGCGCCACGTAGCGGTCGTAGCCGAGGCGCGCCATCAGCGCGGCCCAGAGATCGGCGATGCGCGCCACGTCGGTGCCGGCTGCGCTGGGCCGATCGGAGAAGCCGTAGCCGGGCAGGGAGGGGCAGACCACGTGGAAGGCGTCGGCCCGATCGCCGCCGTGGGAGGCGGGGTCGGTCAGCGGGGCGATCACCTTCTGGAACTCCACGATCGAGCCAGGCCAGCCGTGGGTGATGATCAGCGGCAGCGCGTCCGGCTCCGGCGAGCGAGCGTGGAGAAAGTGGATGCCGAGCCCATCGATCGCGGTGCGGAACTGGGGGAAGCGGTTGAGGCGGTCCTCGCGCGCCCGCCAGTCGTAGCCCTCGGCCCAGTACGCGCAGACCTCTTGCATGTAGGCGAGCGGAACGCCCTGCTCCCAGTCGGCTGTGGTCTCCGCGTCCGGCCATCGGGTCGCGCGCAGGCGCCGCCGGAGGTCATCGAGCGCCTCATCGCTCGCGTGAATCCTGAACTCCTCGATCAGCTCGGTCATTGTCCCCCCTTGCGGGTAGGCCAGAGCCTTACCATGTGCCGTCGGGCGGGCACAGGCGGGTGGCCTGCCGGCCGTCAAGTGCCGCAGGAGACTGAACGGTTCCACTTGATGGGCGCGCACTGGAACGGCCCAACGATGCGGCTTGTGTGCGTCGGAGGACAGGGATCGCGGCGACGTGATTTCCGCGCACGCTGGAGGTCCGATCGGGCTCAATCGTCCCCCAGAAAGCGTCAGCGATCTCATCGAAACGTTCTCCGTTGGGGCATGGGATGACCCCTGGTGTGAAGGTGTTGCCCTGGTCGCCATTCGTGACGTGTCCCGAGATTGCCGCGCAGTCCCTTGCCCACTAGGCATTGCAGTGGGTGGTGCCGGGCCGATGTGGACGGGCGGTGCGGCGGGTCGAAGGAGACGTCCGAAATGGTGGATATGGAATGGGTGCCGGACAACGGCGCAGGGGTGGGTGCGCGAGCAGTGGTGGGGATCGCGTGTCTGTTGGCGATGGGCGCCGGGTGCAGCGATAGCGGCGGGTCCGGCGGGGCGGACAATCCGCAGCTCGTCCAGGGTGCGACGCCCGCACCTGCGGGTGCAGGCGCGCCAGCGCCGATGACGCCGATGACGCCGGTGGCCAGTGATGACGTCGCCACGAACGACGGTGTCATGGACATGCCGCCGGCGGGCGATCCGGCGGACATGATGCCGATGGATGGGATGGCCGGCGACGACGAGCCCGCCGCCGACGACTCGATGGAGGACGCGCCTGTGGCGGCGGGGCCGCTGGTGTTGCCGGCGCCCGACGAGGTCGGCCCCTACGAGGCGATCGAGGAGGAGAACGTGGGCGTGGGCTTCGAGAACTCGATCGCGTCCGGAGACCAGGGTGATGGGCTCGGCTGCCTGGGCTTCATCATGAGCTTCGGCCAGGACGAGGAGAGCGCGCGCAACTACGCGATGATCCCCGACGGGCACGACATGGCGCTCTACACGCTCTATCGGCCGGCCGAGATCCCGCACGGCGTCAAGCTGCCCGCGCTGAGCTGGGCGAACGGAACGTGCGCGCACCCTGTCGGCTACTCGGGCATGATCAATCATATCGTGTCCCACGGCTTCATCGTCGTCGCGGCACACTCGCGCTACACCGGCAGCGGCGCAGCCCAGGTCAACGGCCTCAACTTCCTGGTCGCGGAGAACGAGAACCCGGACAGCCCCCTGTTCGGGCACATCGACACCGAGGCCCTCGGCATCTTCGGGCACTCCCAGGGCAGCAGCAGCACGGCCAATGCCTCGGACGACTCGCGCGTGCAGAGCGTAGTCTTCATGCACGGCGGCACCGCGAATCCCGACGCGCCCGCACTCTTCCTCACCAGCGACATCGAGGCCCGCGGCGTCCTGCGCGGCTACGAGGGCGCGTCCGGTCAGGCCGCCTACGGAAACCTCGACAACTCCGACCACATCACGATGATGGTCGAGCACGAGCGCATGGCCCCCGAGGTCACCGCCTGGTTCCGCTACACCCTGCTCGAAGACGACGCGGAGGCCGCCAGCTGGTTCGCCGGCGCGGACTGCCTGATGTGCAGCGACAGCGAGTGGGAGTACATGGCCAAGGGCCTGGACTAGCAACGAAGTAGCAAGAGGGGACGCGGTCAGGAAGGTACCCGGCCGAGAGGTGCTTCGCGATTGCGGCGGCCGTGGCCAGGCCAACTTCCTGACCGCGTCTCCGTCGTGCCCGATCCGGCTACTCGAGCACGCACTGGCCGGCTTCGCAGCGGGCGCTGGCGTCCGGCGGCACCCCCGGACCGGCGCAATCGGGGCAGACAGCCGGCTGGCGGCAGATGTCGTTCCTGTAGGCCGTGGCGTCGCTGACCGCGACGAGGTCAGCGGGCAAAGCGTTGCACTCGCAGCAGGCGCGCAGCATCACGAAGCAGTCCTCGTCGCTCTCGCAGGCTGCGAAGCGGTCGCGGTCCATCGCGATGCAGCGCCCGCTCTCGCAGTCGGCGTAGAGCGCTTCGTTGGCAGGCGGAGCGCAGGGGTCGCAGCCCGTGGGCTCACGACACGCGCGCAGCCGGTGATTGTCGAGTGACTCTGTGGCGACGGCCACCATGCTGTCGAGCGTGAACGCGCAGGGGGGGCAGCAATCCTTGGCGTCCAGCACACAATCGGCCGGCGTGGCGCACTCGATGCTCACGCCCTCGGGGCCCTCGGCGCAGGTGCTGAACGCGTCGAGGCAGGTCGAGAAGGGATCGGCGACGACAGCGCGTGAGCAGCCCGGCCCCTCGCAGGCGCCACAGCGCACGGGTTCGCATGTGGCGCCGTTCCAGACGTGCCCCATGTCGCCGCCGTACGCGGAGTCACAGACGTACGCGGGATCGTGCATGGGGTCGCAGGCATCGATCCCCAAGCACGCAGCGTGGGCGCGCTGGCACTCGGCAAAGCTTCCATAGAGCGAGTCGCAGTCCGAGCCCATGCATTCGACGCGGATGTTGCAAAGCTCGCCGTCCCATGCGTAGCCATCGACGGCGCAGTCGTCGCAGTTCGACACCGCGTCCATCGGTGCGCAGGCGTCTCCACCAGGTTCTGCTACCGTCGAGCCCGGTCCCTGCGGGCCGCCATCCTGGGGTCCATCCGAGCCCGGCCGGCAGCGACCGGAGACGCACGCCAGCCCGCGCCCCGCGGGGCAGTCATCGTCCCCGCTGCATTCCGCCACACACAGGCGCGGGAGCTCGGCAGCGGCGCTGCACTCGCCGTCGCGGCCGCTGCGGCAGACCGCGGCGCCGTCCACGGCCCGGCACTCAGCCTCGCCCGCGCACGCTTGGCTGCACACCCCGCACAGGCACCCGAGTCCTGCGCCGCAGTCGGTGTCCGCTTCGCAGGCGCGCAGCCAGTGCGTGCTGCTGTCGGTGCCGCCGTGGGAGTCGGCGCAGGCCGACAGGCCCAGCGAGGCGATCAGCCCGGCAACGGACAGGCCCAGGGCGAGCGGGCGCTTGCGGTGGCTCTCGAGCTGCACTGGATCAGCCTTCCTCTCCGTCTTCCACCACCTGGCCGACGTAGTAGGTCACCCGCGAGGTCTCCGCGGGGTCGAGTGGGTGGTCTTCGTTGTAGCTCGCGACACGATCGCTCAGCGCCTGGGCGGTCAGCCGCGAGCTGCGCAGGAGGTCGTAGACCGCTGCGCGGTGCGGATGGCCCGGGGACACGGAGAACGTGAAGGTCGAGCCCCCGGTGGCATCCGCTTCGCGGGCGCCGCGCTCACCGCCGCGCACCTTGGTCGCGATGGCCACTGCGACGGCGCGGAAGTGATCGAGCACGGCGGCCTCCCAGCCGGCGTCTGCGCCCAGGCGTAGCAGCACGTTGCTCGACGTCAGTTGACCGTCATCGCCCTGCCGCAAGCGGCCGCTCTGGAGCAGTTGATCCACCGCGTCGCGCACCAGCGCCGCATCGTGGGGCAGGCTGTCGATCAGCTCCGCGATCGAAGATGCCTCGCCGTGGAACACCCTCAGCCATGCCACGATGGCCACCCCCTCGACGGCGTCGGCCGCGCGCACGCTGCTGCGGACAGCCTCGCTGGTGGTGCCGTAGACAGCGTGCTTGCCGCTGCCGGTTGCGTAGATCAGGCCGGACCGCACGAGGTCGGCCAGCACGGATGCCACCTGGCGCTCCCCGTCACGCTCGAAGCGCGCCATCACCTCGGCCCGCGAAGGCTGGGAGCCGTCGCCGTGGTCGGACGAGCGGGCATCGATGTACTCGAGCACCGCCTCCCAGAGGGTACGGTCGCGCACGCTGGCGCTCTCGGTGAGGCGATTCATCTTCTTCTGGTACGAGCGCAAGGCGAGGCCGAACATGTCCGTGACGACCTGACGCCGCACGCCCTGGGCTTCGATCTCCCGCGCAAGCTCGAGGAACACCTGGTCCGCCACGTGGGCAAGCGGGGCGCGCAGTCCCGATGCGGTCGAGAGCTGCGCGAGCAAGACGGTCGTCTGCCCCACGATGCCGTCGATGAGCATTTTGAGGTTTGGGTTCACTCCGCCTCCGGGCTTTGGTCTACCATCAACCGCTGCGCGGGGTAGACGTCCTGCGGTTCGCCATTCGTGGATGCCGCACATTGCCAGCGGCCACGCGCTGGCCTCGTTCAACAGGACGGTCAGCGCTTGGCTCCTCGCAAGATCGTCCTGCCGCGGGTGACACCGGGACCGAAGGAACGGGCCCGGGGGATGCCGATCCGGTCGGCAGCGGCGATACGGACACTGCTCCCGACGAAGGCCGGGTCGTCGACGCGGGAGCGGGCGATGCGGGCCCAGAGAGCGTGGATGGGCAGGACGCGGGCTCCGGCGATGCGGGTCCGATCGATGGCGGAGCGCAGGCGGGGCTGATCATCACTCACAGGGTCGCGGACGCGACGGCGAACTGCATGCCCATCGTGAGGCCAGACCCCGTGCGGTTCGCCTTGAACATCGAGGACGACAACAGCACCGGCGCTTCAGCCGCCACGGCGACGATCACCTCCGCCACCATGACCTTCGGCGAACGCCCGACGACGGCCATCGAGCTCGAGTTCGACGTCGACATGGTCGCCGTCGGTGCCGGCGAGACCACGACCCAGACCCACACCAGGACGATGTCCACGGCCATGC